>NZ_CP146346.1 GCF_037055275.1 Pseudomonas sp. ML2-2023-3 | reverse complement strand
GGGACGCCCAACAAGCGCAGCGCGTTAGCTACGGAGGAGCAGGCACCGCGATTTGATCCAATTTAGGCGGCCTTCCAGTCGCTGTGCGCCGCCTATTACCGCGCACGGGTATAGATCAGCGTGCGGCTGCTTCGCTCCTTCAGGCCGCTGCCTTCGGCCTGCGCGCTTCGCTCGCGTGTTAATCAGCTCGGGGGGTGGTCAGGCGCCGGAGGGCTTCCGACCCTTTGCCATCTTGCCCCAGGACTGCCACGCGCTCGGTAGGTCGTTCCAGGAAGCCACCCAGGCGGGCAAGCAGAGCGTCGAGCCCCTCACCATTCCGTTTGATCTGATCGAGCAGCATGGCCCCTACCAGCACCTTGACCCGGTCGTCCTCACGCTTCTGGCTCTTCCGTTCGGCTGCCATGGCTAATGCGATCTGGCGGTCGATTTTGGCCTTTTGTTGCTTGAGCTTTTCGAGTCTGTCCTGCACCACACACCTCAACAAGAAATCCACCGAGCTGATATGCTAGCACGGACAAATCCCGAGCCTTGGAACAAGGCAAGGGCGCACTTATGCAAACTTCGTTTGCGCGCGGTCGGCTACGCCGACAAATCAAAAGCCAGAGCCAGAGCCGTGTCCTACTCGTGCAGCGTGAAACCAGTCAGCAGAAGCGGTGGCCGTTCGGCCACTGCTTCTGCTGCCTACCGCAATGCCGAACTGATTGAAGATCAGCGGACTGGCGAGCGGCACGACTACACCCGCCGTTCCGGGGTTGAGTCGGTGAGCTGGTTTGCCCCGGCTGGGTGCCGGGAGCAAACCAGCTCCGAGCTGTGGAACCGGGCCGAGGCCGCCGAGAAGCGCAAGAACTCGACGGTCGCCCGTGAGGTTCTGGTCGCGCTGCCGCACGAGCTGAACCAGGCGCAGCGCGCCGAGCTGGTCGAGCGCATGACCGCCCAGCTGGCCGGGCGCTATGGGGTGGCCGGCACTGCCGCCATCCATGCGCCAGACCGCGAGGGCGACCAGCGCAACTGGCACGCTCACATTCTGATGACCACGCGCCGCATCGACCCGGCCACGGGCGACCTGGGCGCGAAGACCCGCGAGCTGGACGACATGAAGACCGGCCCCGTCGAGGTGGTGTGGATACGGCAGATGGTCGAGCGCGAGGGTAATTCCGCCCTGGAGCGGGCTGGCCACGCCGCCCGTCTGGACTGCCGCAGTTTGGCCGACCAAGGCATAGACCGCGCCCCCACCACTCACGAGGGGCCGCGAGTGACGGCCATTCGGCGCGAGTGCGAGCGGGAGCAGCGCGGCCCGCTGGGCGCGTGCGATGTGATCGAGCTGAACGATGCCCGTCGCCTTCGTCCTTTGGCCGAGCTGCGCGCCGAGGCGCAGCAGCTGGAGGCCGAGATTATCGACTTGGCCCAGCACCGCCAGGAGCGTGTGCTGCGGCGCGAGGTGAGCGAGCTGGAGCAAATGATGACAGCACCGTCACCGCGCTCCGTGGCCCGGGCCAAGGCGCAGAAGCGCGAGGTCGGGCAGAAGCAGGAGATCGCCAAACAGTGGCACGAGGAACACCCGACCCGCTCAGCGCTGTGCGAGTGGTTCGGGATCACGCCGCGAGTAGACCAGGAGGCCGAAACCGCCCGACTGGCCTTCAACGCCTCTAAGGCACTGCGGGAGGCGATTAGGTGGACGGAGCAACGAAAAGAGACAGTGCAGCGGCTCCAGGAGGCGCGTCAGGGTCTCTTGGCCGCGCCGGGGATCTCAGATGCCATGGAGCGCCTGGAGAGTGCCTTGCGGGCACTCAGGCGAGCTGAGGGGCTGGCGAACAACCGGCTTACCTGGGCTGGGCTCGATGAGCGCGCAGCGCTGCACCAGGAGCGGCGAGAGCTTGCGGAACTGCGTCGGGAGATCGAGGCCGCTCGCACCCGCGTGCCGACCAGAGCCGAGGCGCAAGAGCTGGAAAAGCGCGCAGGCGAGCAGCTGGGGCGCATAGAGGGCTGGGATCAGATCGAGCAGCAGCGTCACGCCGCGGAGGCCCCGCAGGCGCTGGAGCGCCGTACTGTCGAGCTACGCGACCAACCGGACGGCCCGCGCAGGAGCGGGCCACGTCAGGGCTAGCGTTCGCCGTCCGCAGTGTCAGTTTCCATTGAAACTGAGGCTGGGGTGGACGGTCCCGGTGAGCCCTTTCTGCGGTATTCGGTGATGAACTTCACGCGATCACCCTTGAAGAATAGGGCGGGGTTGACCCAGAAGGTTGAGGGGGAACGAGGGGCTAGAAACTGTTTGGCCAACAGCTCTTTGAGACCCCGCTGGAACGTCTTTTCGCTCATGTCTACGGAGCGACCGGACAGCCCATCGTTGAACCACGCGAGCTCAATACTTTCGGCGAAACCCTGACGCATTGGGGCTCGCTCGTACTCCTGCAGGACAAGTTGAAACACCCGAGACGCTGTGCGGCCAAGGTCAAATGCTGCGGCCACACCTGCCGCAAAAACCTTCACAAAAGATGCATCGTCGCGCTCGTCCACGGTGTAAATCGCCGCTGTCTGGCGGACCTCTCCGGTGCGTGTACTTACCAGCTCCTCTGACGTGCCGGTCTTCACGTACCGCTTCTTCACCGTCACCTCAGTGGGCTCCAGTAGCGGGTTGGCTAGTGGGCTGTATTCAAGCTTGCGGAGGTTGATCGTTCCAGACATATCGGAGGCCATTTTTGTCCTTTGGAAAGACACACGCTATGCGCTTAAAAGACAAAAAACAAGCATAATTTGTCCCGTAATGTCCTGAGTTTGTCTCGGGAGGTCCTGAGTTTGTCTCGACATTTCCCGTGGCGTATAGGCGAAAAGGTCGTTTGCTTCTCACTCTGTTACTACGCGTTTGATCTGGCCCTTGATCTGGGCTCTTGATCTTGCTTCCAAAGTTCAGACAAACCGCGGTGAAACTAGCTCAAGGTGGCCCCCAGTGCAGTGACCGAAGGGCGCTGTGCTGGGGGACGCCCAACAAGCGCAGCGCGTTAGCTACGGAGGAGCAGGCACCGCGATTTGATCCAATTTAGGCGGCCTTCCAGTCGCTGTGCGCCGCCTATTACCGCGCACGGGTATAGATCAGCGTGCGGCTGCTTCGCTCCTTCAGGCCGCTGCCTTCGGCCTGCGCGCTTCGCTCGCGTGTTAATCAGCTCGGGGGGTGGTCAGGCGCCGGAGGGCTTCCGACCCTTTGCCATCTTGCCCCAGGACTGCCACGCGCTCGGTAGGTCGTTCCAGGAAGCCACCCAGGCGGGCAAGCAGAGCGTCGAGCCCCTCACCATTCCGTTTGATCTGATCGAGCAGCATGGCCCCTACCAGCACCTTGACCCGGTCGTCCTCACGCTTCTGGCTCTTCCGTTCGGCTGCCATGGCTAATGCGATCTGGCGGTCGATTTTGGCCTTTTGTTGCTTGAGCTTTTCGAGTCTGTCCTGCACCACACACCTCAACAAGAAATCCACCGAGCTGATATGCTAGCACGGACAAATCCCGAGCCTTGGAACAAGGCAAGGGCGCACTTATGCAAACTTCGTTTGCGCGCGGTCGGCTACGCCGACAAATCAAAAGCCAGAGCCAGAGCCGTGTCCTACTCGTGCAGCGTGAAACCAGTCAGCAGAAGCGGTGGCCGTTCGGCCACTGCTTCTGCTGCCTACCGCAATGCCGAACTGATTGAAGATCAGCGGACTGGCGAGCGGCACGACTACACCCGCCGTTCCGGGGTTGAGTCGGTGAGCTGGTTTGCCCCGGCTGGGTGCCGGGAGCAAACCAGCTCCGAGCTGTGGAACCGGGCCGAGGCCGCCGAGAAGCGCAAGAACTCGACGGTCGCCCGTGAGGTTCTGGTCGCGCTGCCGCACGAGCTGAACCAGGCGCAGCGCGCCGAGCTGGTCGAGCGCATGACCGCCCAGCTGGCCGGGCGCTATGGGGTGGCCGGCACTGCCGCCATCCATGCGCCAGACCGCGAGGGCGACCAGCGCAACTGGCACGCTCACATTCTGATGACCACGCGCCGCATCGACCCGGCCACGGGCGACCTGGGCGCGAAGACCCGCGAGCTGGACGACATGAAGACCGGCCCCGTCGAGGTGGTGTGGATACGGCAGATGGTCGAGCGCGAGGGTAATTCCGCCCTGGAGCGGGCTGGCCACGCCGCCCGTCTGGACTGCCGCAGTTTGGCCGACCAAGGCATAGACCGCGCCCCCACCACTCACGAGGGGCCGCGAGTGACGGCCATTCGGCGCGAGTGCGAGCGGGAGCAGCGCGGCCCGCTGGGCGCGTGCGATGTGATCGAGCTGAACGATGCCCGTCGCCTTCGTCCTTTGGCCGAGCTGCGCGCCGAGGCGCAGCAGCTGGAGGCCGAGATTATCGACTTGGCCCAGCACCGCCAGGAGCGTGTGCTGCGGCGCGAGGTGAGCGAGCTGGAGCAAATGATGACAGCACCGTCACCGCGCTCCGTGGCCCGGGCCAAGGCGCAGAAGCGCGAGGTCGGGCAGAAGCAGGAGATCGCCAAACAGTGGCACGAGGAACACCCGACCCGCTCAGCGCTGTGCGAGTGGTTCGGGATCACGCCGCGAGTAGACCAGGAGGCCGAAACCGCCCGACTGGCCTTCAACGCCTCTAAGGCACTGCGGGAGGCGATTAGGTGGACGGAGCAACGAAAAGAGACAGTGCAGCGGCTCCAGGAGGCGCGTCAGGGTCTCTTGGCCGCGCCGGGGATCTCAGATGCCA
The DNA here is from genome assembly GCF_037055275.1 of Pseudomonas sp. ML2-2023-3. Classification (NCBI taxonomy): domain Bacteria; kingdom Pseudomonadati; phylum Pseudomonadota; class Gammaproteobacteria; order Pseudomonadales; family Pseudomonadaceae; genus Pseudomonas; species Pseudomonas sp. ML2-2023-3. The sequence continues at coordinate 1,215 of NZ_CP146346.1, read as the reverse complement.
TGGAGCGCCTGGAGAGTGCCTTGCGGGCACTCAGGCGAGCTGAGGGGCTGGCGAACAACCGGCTTACCTGGGCTGGGCTCGATGAGCGCGCAGCGCTGCACCAGGAGCGGCGAGAGCTTGCGGAACTGCGTCGGGAGATCGAGGCCGCTCGCACCCGCGTGCCGACCAGAGCCGAGGCGCAAGAGCTGGAAAAGCGCGCAGGCGAGCAGCTGGGGCGCATAGAGGGCTGGGATCAGATCGAGCAGCAGCGTCACGCCGCGGAGGCCCCGCAGGCGCTGGAGCGCCGTACTGTCGAGCTACGCGACCAACCGGACGGCCCGCGCAGGAGCGGGCCACGTCAGGGCTAGCGTTCGCCGTCCGCAGTGTCAGTTTCCATTGAAACTGAGGCTGGGGTGGACGGTCCCGGTGAGCCCTTTCTGCGGTATTCGGTGATGAACTTCACGCGATCACCCTTGAAGAATAGGGCGGGGTTGACCCAGAAGGTTGAGGGGGAACGAGGGGCTAGAAACTGTTTGGCCAACAGCTCTTTGAGACCCCGCTGGAACGTCTTTTCGCTCATGTCTACGGAGCGACCGGACAGCCCATCGTTGAACCACGCGAGCTCAATACTTTCGGCGAAACCCTGACGCATTGGGGCTCGCTCGTACTCCTGCAGGACAAGTTGAAACACCCGAGACGCTGTGCGGCCAAGGTCAAATGCTGCGGCCACACCTGCCGCAAAAACCTTCACAAAAGATGCATCGTCGCGCTCGTCCACGGTGTAAATCGCCGCTGTCTGGCGGACCTCTCCGGTGCGTGTACTTACCAGCTCCTCTGACGTGCCGGTCTTCACGTACCGCTTCTTCACCGTCACCTCAGTGGGCTCCAGTAGCGGGTTGGCTAGTGGGCTGTATTCAAGCTTGCGGAGGTTGATCGTTCCAGACATATCGGAGGCCATTTTTGTCCTTTGGAAAGACACACGCTATGCGCTTAAAAGACAAAAAACAAGCATAATTTGTCCCGTAATGTCCTGAGTTTGTCTCGGGAGGTCCTGAGTTTGTCTCGACATTTCCCGTGGCGTATAGGCGAAAAGGTCGTTTGCTTCTCACTCTGTTACTACGCGTTTGATCTGGCCCTTGATCTGGGCTCTTGATCTTGCTTCCAAAGTTCAGACAAACCGCGGTGAAACTAGCTCAAGGTGGCCCCCAGTGCAGTGACCGAAGGGCGCTGTGCTGG
>NZ_CP146345.1 GCF_037055275.1 Pseudomonas sp. ML2-2023-3 | reverse complement strand
CCTACAAGTGAATCGAGTGTTGGAATCCGAGTTACAGTCACGAGAGCAATGAAGTTCTGAGCGGGTTGTTCAGTTACCTGCCCGGTCAGCTTGATCTCGATTGGAAGCTCTACCTTTCGAACCCAGATGTTATCGACAAGCCGGTCACTAACGATCACGCCTGTACCTGCTGTGACAGTCATGTTCATGCGCTTGGTCTTGATCGAGTCCAGGTATCCGCCAGCTTCGAGCTGTTCCAGGAATTGCTTAAAACCTTCGCGAGTCCAATCAGCACGAGCGTCCTCCAGCTGGCCGCGGTACTGCTGAAAATTGATGGTCAGTGAGCGGTTGATCGCATCGCGAGCGAACTGGATTACGTCTGCTGATTTCAGGTATGGCTCTGAAAGTGGTACCAGACGAATCACGCGCGTCCCATCAGCTGCAAAATATTGACGATCAGGATGGACCGCGAACCAACCGAGCATTCCATTGAGTGCTATTGATGCAACGAGACCCCATGTCAAAACCATGTTGGACTTCGCAAGGGAGCCCGAAATGTTGCTGAGGCGCTTGCGGTCTTTTTGCTCCTGAACCATCGGGTCAATAGCGTCAACGTTCTGGTGCAGCGTCTTCACGAGATTGAGCAATTCTTTCTCATATTCCGTGCGACCTTCTTCGTTGCCGGCGCCTGCTGCAGCTTCGCGCTGAACGTCCGATGTAGGCTCTCGCAATTCGGTCATTAAATCCCCTCCGTTTTCCGTATTCTAACCATGATGCGGAATCGGTCAATAGCTAATGTTCAATGTTGACAGCCTTAAATCAGGGCTCGCGCACAGAACGGCCTTCTCAAGGTGACTACGATACGGAATTGCCATTGATGGCACATTGCCGGTAAGGCGCCGGTTTGGACATTCGTATATCACCGACGTTTCATTAGAGGAGTCGTATATCGCCGACATTTATCTTCGCTTGGAGGCGACAAAACCCCCGCGTAATAGGGGTTTGATCGCGGGGAGCCGGGGTATTAGGGGGGGAGTGGCTTGCCAATGCTCTGGAAGGGTGTTTTGAGGGGGTTTCGTACATCGGCGACAAAATTTATTTGCCTGTGGATAGGCTCGTATATCGCCGACACCTCAGGTCGTATATCGCCGACGCTTTCGTCGTATATCGGCGACGCCCCTTTCGTATATCGCCGACACACGGTCAACCCCGAGGTTAAGAACCACGCGGCCTGTAGCGATCATGAGGTATGCATAACACGCGCACGTTGCTTTACAGATTTAACAAAAAAAAAGATTTTATAACTATGTGGAAAATGCTGGAGGCCACGTCGCACGCGGGTTCCAGAGGGTTGACGTAAGCTTTTGCAAGCTCTAGCCTTCGCCGGAATCTAGAACCACAGAAGTGTTTTTTTAAGAGCCTTTAGGGATATGTAGACCCCCCTCCCCTCTTTTCCGTGGATGCCGTTGGCTTCTAGAAACCAAACAAACCACTCTGAGGAGATCGGCCTTTCGGGCTGAAGAACAAGAGTACGAACAAGCATCCTGGCAAACGCCGGGCAAAAAAAAGAGCCTTCACGTCTCATCCTGGCAGATAGTCGACGTGAGGCTCACCGATTAGGTAGCTCGATTATGGACACCTGCGCCTTTGCGTGCAAGGTACACCGCGATTTTTATCGCGCTGAAATTACCTTGCTCCTCAGTACGGATAATCTGCTTTGAATCAGGGTAAACCTGGTGCTCTGCAGACGCCTGTCGACCCACGTTTTTTCGTTGCTGATACAGCCCTCAACAGAGTTTTTGAGGAGGCTTCGTATCTGGCCAGATGCAGCGACAATAAAACGGCTATGCGAGTGCGTCCCCGCGAGCACGCAATTCGCTATCCCTACATGCAGGTAAATCGCCTAGATCGAGTCTCATGGCTCATCTTCGATCTGGATCACGCTAACTCCCTAATTTGGGACGATGCCGGTCTCCCACCTCCGAACCTGATTGTCCGCAATCGTCATTCAGGCTCTAGCCACCTCTACTACGCGATCATTCCGGTTTGTACCTCGGATAGCGCCCGGGACAAGCCAATTCGCTATATGAAAGCCATTTACAAGGCTTTCGTTGACCGGCTGAAAGCTGATCCTGAGTATCATGGTGGCCCTGTCGCTAAAACGCCGGGGCATCCCTGGTGGCATACGAGGGAATTACACGGCAACGTCTATGAGCTCGCCGATTTAGCAGAGTGCGTTGAGCTTGAACCGGTTACCCCATGGGGCAAAGGGCCGGATATGGATGCCGTGTCGCATTCTCGGCACTGCATGCTGTTCGAGAACCTCCGTTTTTTTGCATACAGCATTGTCAACAACGAGCGCGAGCACGGTAGCTACGAGCATTTCATGCAGCGTCTTACCGCACATGCCCATAACAGCAATCAGTTTGGTGGCCGTGGTGCCTTCCGTGACGACTTGCCCCTGTCCTCGATCCGATCCACTGTCCGATCAGTCGGCCGTTGGACCTGGAATCGCTACACAGGTAACAGCAGATGTCATAGGGGCGTCATGGAGCTGGACAAGTCTACTCCCCTCGCAGAGCGGCAAAAGCTCTCAGCAAAACGTACCCATGAAGTACGTCATAAAGCCACAGAATCCAAAATCCGCGCTGCGTGCCGTTCTCTGCATAGCCAGGCTAAACCTTTAGCGATCGCTGCCATTGCCGCCCTATCAGGGATCACCAGGCAGACGGTGGCCAAGTACCGACATGTCATTAACGAGACACGCTCGAATGTTGTTGTTGCGCTGCAACCGCCCCTCACGACGTCGACCCCTGCAGTACCGAAAACGCCAGGCAGGTCGAGCCAGGTGAGCAAAGTGATGTGTGTTAAGCATGGTGCCAATCAGATACCTGCTGGTGGGGTTTCGACCCCTAAGGGGGAGAAACCCCACCAGCTCGCTTTGATTGATCCTTTGATTGTCTCAAGTGACAGTTCCTAACCGTGACAGGGAGTGTTTCGGCACACTGAGCACCTTGATCACCAGAAACATTTGTCTTTGTTAGGTTTGCGTATGTACGTACGTACGCATGTTTGGTACCATAATCCTATGAGTTTCGTCACGACGCTCTCCTGGCGGCTACCAGGTAAATGTTCTAGGAGCAGGTATCATATGAACCAGTTACAAATGGGTTTGTTCTTTGATGAATCCAGTGTCGATATCGCTGTCAGCGAATCTGGATCTTGGAATTTCCCCTCTTTCAACCTCCGTGAGTATCAACGGCTTGTTACCGAGGCTCGGGCACACATTTCTTCCGTTCCACAAGAATTGATGCCCTTCTTTCTTCTTGGTGTTGAGGCCAGTGAGCAATCGCTGTCCCAAGCATCCACCGATGATCTGCGGCCTTCTCAGTGGCGCGCTGTTGCGCACTTTAATGACAGCATGTGGCTCGAATTGAACGTCGTGGCAACAAGCTTTGAAGGTTCAGGTGCGGAGTGCAAGGTTCGTACTGCACCTCGATCCAAGGTGATAGGCGTCTATGTGGAAGGTGTAGGTTCAATCATCGTTCACGGATGGTTGAGTACCGGTGATTGCCGCTACTGGGCCGAGTTTCTGCCTTGGCGTTCCTGTTTTTTCCGGCCCAGTTTTCGTGACGGCGTTTCTGTCATTCCTGAGGTGTACTGCAGGTGGGAAAATGCCGTGTCATGTATGCAGTTCTCCTCAGCGGGCGACAAGGTTCCGTCTGTCCCCACAGTGAAGGTAAACGGCCGTGAGTATGTCGTTACCAGCGCGGTTTACAGTCGAGAATATCGTGAAGGCGAAGCATGGGCTTTCGTTCGACTTCGCGATTGGGCAGGCCCGAGCTTTACCTATGACCAGAACATCAAAGAAATGGAGGCTGGAAGGAAGGAGCGTGGTGATCAGCGTGGTACTTTGGCTAAAATCCGCGGAGAGATCTGTGTGCTCTCCGAGATGGTCATTTTAGCGGATCACTCATCTTTATAGATCTGAGGTAAAACAAAGCCCAGACGGCGGCTACCGATCTGGGCTTCTACCAGGGTGAACTCGTCTAGGAGCGTCTGGATTCTTCCATGATAGCGATTCCCCGACGACACCTCAACAGAGTGCGGCTGCACGGTCCGCCATTCAGTTCCCATGTAGACTGCAGTGATCCAGAGAAGAAGATTTAGCTATGAGTGATGAAGGCGAAAAGAAACCCAAACGCGGCCGTAAACCGAACCTGGTCCCTTACGTTCAGACGGACATGTTCCAGGCCAATATGGTTGAGTGGCCGGTGAAAGACGACCTGGCCAGTATGGAGTTTCCACTTTTCTCTTTGTCCACAATTCCTGATACCGCCATCCGCGAGTATCACCAGCCAGGTACCAACAAGCGCGTACGAATCATTCCTCCCGTAATCGGCGCCGCAACGGTTTTCGATAAAGATCTGCTGTTGTTTATCGGATCCCAAATTATCGAAGGTCGGAAAGCGGGTTTGCCGATTTCAAACACGGTCAAATTTGACTCTTATGATTTTCTCATTGGCACAGGTAGGGAGCCAGGAGGAAATGCTTACGTGAACATTCTGGACATGCTCCGGAGGCTCAAGGGTACGCAGATCGAGACAAACATCGTTACCGGTGGCGAGGAGCAAACCAAGGGTTTTGGCTGGATACATGACTACACCATCACCAAAAAGACCGGGAACGGCAAGGGTGTTCTTGAAGGCATCGTTCAGATATCAGATTGGATGTACAAAGCCCTCCTCCACTATGAGGTTTTGACGATTGACCGGCGCTATTTCGCTTTGAGGATGCCCCTAGAGCGTCGTTTGTATGAGCTTGCTCGCAAACATGTTGGTAACAAGCCAATTTGGAAGGCAGATATCGTGCTAATGCAGCAAAAATGCGGTTCTACGCAAGATCTGCGTTATTTCAGGGCTGATGTGCGCAAGATCATTAAACGTGACTCGTTACCTGATTACAGAATGGCTTTGGATACGAGCTGTAAGCCTCATAAGATCGTGTTCTACACCAGGAACACCAAGCTTTTGTCTGATGAGCTGGTCGCCTCTGACAAAGCTGCTTGGTTTGAAACGCTGGAGCGATTTAAGCCCGCTTAGTCGTATATCGCCGACATTTAGGGGCTGCAGATGCAGCCTTTTTCTTTGTTCATTGTTTACATACGTACGTACGTACGTATAATGAGCTGGCAGCTTAATCGAGCTGCACCCGGCGGCTACCGGGGAAGAATGAAGTCTAGGAGTCTGCAAATGAAGCGTATACCACTGCGATCTGTTGACCGTGATGACACCCAGCACCTGCAAGATGAAATTGAGAAACTTCAATCGGCTCAAAACGTCATGCTGGAAGCGAACCGGGCTTTGGAACTGGGTGATGAGCTAACCCTGATTCGTTTAGGGCTAGACCCTGCTCGAATCGCAGAGCTAGAGCAGCGTCACCTAGCTGGTAAAAAGGGGTTTCCGGACTATGTGATTCGCAATCTATCCCACACCATCCAGCAGCTGCAAGATTACCGTAGAGCATCTGGTCAGCACCGTTCCGACAAGGAAGAGCAAACTGAGTAAACAGTCGTACTTCGTGTACGTACGTATGTATTTGCGTACGTGCGTACATGTATAATGGCTACTTGTGATCAGTCAATTTTGAGGAACATGTATGAAGGCTCAACCATCCGCTGCAACCCAAAAGGGTGAAGCCCCTACCCGATCCCATAAGACTATTAGCCTTCGTACAGATTTCAACGAACGCTTGCGCGACGAAGCTCATAAGCAAAAAACAACAGCTTCAGCGCTCATTGAAAAAGCCCTGGCTGAAATGTGGGGAATCCAACAATAAATTCTGGCCTATCGGTTTAGATTCAGTTGTATGCCCAAATACTCAAAGCTTGAGCGATACGACGGGCTTTCGGGAAATGTCCCGGATCCTGTTATCGCTCAGATGGCTGGAACCACTACTGAAGCTGTCCGTGCTCGAAGAATCAAGCTCGGCAAACCTGCGTACTCCCCTCCCCCTCCTCACCAGGATGCCCTAGCGCTCCTTGTACCTTTTCTTGGCGTCTACCCCGCCACAATGCTCGCACGTGCGGCTAAAGTTCCTCTTCAGCAAGTCTCAAAACTCATCCAGTCCTTAGGAATAACACCGTACCAACAACCTCGACCCGATATTGCGGCTTACGATCATATGCAGGGTAAGCAACCGGACCAGGAGCTTGCAGACATCATTGGGTGTTCAAAAGAGGCTGTCAGGCAAAGGCGTGTCCATCTGGAAATCGAGTCTTATCGAGACATGATTAGACGAACAACCAGAACAGCAAAATAGATCGAAATCTCTAGCAGTGTTGCTACTAGCAACAAATGTTTAGATACGTACGTACGTATGTACATGCGTACGCATTTGGGTTAAAATTCTCTCCACGAATTGGTGACAGTGGCGGCTACCACTGTGCTGCTTTGAAAAAGGTCTAGGAGCGATTTGCATGGGTTCTGTGTACGAATTGGATTCATTGGTATCGGCATTTCAAGAATCACAAGCTTTAGAAAATTCACTCGGGGTTCACCATCTTTTCGATCATCCATTGAAGGCAGATGTAGTCCGCTTGGCTGATAAGGTCCAGGGGTTTATGAAGCCCGCGCACGCCCGTGACCGTATAGAGGGATGGATTGATCATGCTAGAAGCCAAGCTGCTTGCAGGGAAAACAGTGACAAAGTGTGCTCTCGCTTTTCGATACCTCAGGTGAATGGTCTCGGCCTTGGGAAGAAGCCGGCTACCAGGTCTACCGCTTTGACATTCAAGACAATCCTGAGCTCGGTGACGTGAACAACTTCAATGTCGAGTTCTTCATAGAGTGGTTCGGCGATTTCTACGGCCTTGAGGTATTCGCGATTCTTGCCGCTTGTCCTTGCACAGACTTCGCTCGTTCAGGCTGCAGACATTTCGGTAGTAAGGATCTGGATGGCCGGACCAAAGCCTCCGTCCAACTCGTTCACCAGACCCTTCGGTTAATCGAATACTACAAACCAGCATTGTGGGCTGTAGAAAATCCAGTTGGCCGTATCGAAAAATTAGGAGGGCTCCCGGGATGGAGACTTTCATTCGATCCGTGCCACGTTGGAGATCCCTATACGAAGAAGACCTTGATCTGGGGTCGTTTCAACGCAGACCTTCCTGTTGCACCGGTCATGCCTGTTGAGGGCTCCAAAATGCATCTCAAGTACGGAGGCCGGAGCCTCGCGACAAAAAACGCAAGAAGCGTAACCCCCGAGGGATTTTCGTACGCTTTCTTCATGGCAAATAACCAACTTGATAACCCTCAATTTGCCCTACGTGCGAAGTACGATCGTCTTTCGTCGCGGCTTTTGGGCCAGGCCATTGAGGCGGGTTTGAAACCTCATGAGATCAGCGAGCTCATCGACGACGCATACCTCATGGATCTTGACGACAACAAGGCCCACTTGCTGCTGAGCAAGGCTGTGTCTATGCGCGGCGTTAACCTAGACAGCTTCGTGGATAAAGGCGGGCAGGTAGCAATGAGCTTTTAGAGCCGGTTCGTTCTTGCCCGCTTTGTTGCTGGGCAGAGCGGGTTTGTTGCTACTAGCAACAAGGCGGTTCAGCTCGAATGGCTTAAAACGTTAATATTCCTGAATTAGTCTGTTTACAAGCCGTATTCATGAACTATAATCAATTCTCAACCTACAGAAGGGCATTTACATGAACTCAACCGAAGAATCTCAGCTGGAGCTACAGAGTTTTGTTGACTTTGGAGGCTTAACCTTTTCTCCGCAGTTTGCCGCTGAGTGCTTTGGGCTGACGACCAGGCGACTGAAGGACATTGAAGAAGAGAATGGTGTTGAGATTCGTCGTGTACCTCGTGGCACCTCTACTGCACGGGTTTATGGACTCGCCGATCTATTCGCTATCGCAGCCCTACGTCGACGCTTGGGACATTCGAAAGGTCTTTCGCGCCAAATCGTTGCTTCGACATTTGTACCGAAAGGCGGCACAGCTAAAACAACTACGGCTGTGAACCTAGCTCTGTCTGCTCAGTTCGCAGGCCTGAAAACGCTGATCATCGACAACGACCCTCAGGGCGACACATCCAGCATGCTGGGCTACGACCCTGATTTGGGGCCGGAGGACCTGACCGAGATGGGTATTCCTCAGGACCGACTCGTAGACGGCCACCTCGGCAATCTGATCAGTCCCCTGTTGCGGATGCGTGCATTCGATCCGAAAACCCTTGATGAGGTCATCAAGAAGCCATTTGGTGAGGATGGCATTCACCTGATTCCTGCGGATTCCTACATCGAGGATTTGGGTGTTGCCCTGGACGCTTCTAACAACCCCGATATGTGGTATGCCCGTTGGATTGAACAGGCCAAAACCGGCCAAATACCTGGCTGTGATCTTTCGAGCTATGACCTGATCATCTTCGATAACGCCCCTGCCGGTTCCCGACTGACTAAAAATTCAGTTGCAGCTAGCGACTTACTTCTGTGTCCGATTCGAATGGACAAGTTTTCATTCCGCGCTCTTCTTCGGCTGAACGATTGGTGCGCCCGATTTGCACGGGAATACAGCTACGCACCTAAATTGCTCGCGATCCCGACGATGTTTATCCGCAATCGCCCGTCTCTAATCAATAATCTTTTCCGTCTTAATGAGCTTTTTCCTGGCCGGGTAACGGAAGAAAAAATCTATGTCTCTGAGGAGTACGCCAAGTCACTGGATGACGGCATTCCGCTGCTTCTGTGGAAAGGGGCTACCTCAAAAAGTCTTGGTCCAGTCCGAAGCGTACACCGGGAAATTCTCAACAAAATCCGGGAAATTGCTTCGGCCTGAGTTGTTGCTAGTAGCAACAAAAGAGAACCCGTGTTGCTACTAGCAACACTGAATGTTGGAGATGCAGCACATGAAATCAAACGATTACCCTGGAAAACCTAAAACTGGCGTCGTTGGCCTTCGCAAGCCAGCAGAGATTCCAGAAGGAACTCCATCCAGCGCGCAGGGGAGGGCAGCAATGCTCCAAATGCTGGATGAAAAGGCCCAGGAGCCATTGGTTGGAGAGTGGATAGGTAAAGACCAATCCCTAGAGGATATTGACGTCTCAAGCGTCGATGTATCGCCATACCAGCCTCGGATGATCTTTGACAAGGTGGCTATCTCGCTACTCGTGGAGTCAATACGTGAAATTGGACTGGGTAAACCAATTCTTGTAAGACCTCTTCCAAACGGCAGACATGAGCTCGTAGGCGGTGAGAGGCGTTGGAGAGCTGTCACTATCTTGGGATGGGACAGGATACCGGCTGTTGTGAAGCCAATGAGCGACGACATGGCAATGTTGCTCGCACTGGCAGATAACGAGCATGAAGAGTTGACTGACTATGAGCTTGCTCGTAGCTACGACCGCTACCTTCAAAATGGTAATGATAAGAGCCAAAGCGCCATTGCACGTCGCTTGGGGATCAACCGTTCTGTAGTAAGTCGGTGCCTGGACCTTATGAAGCTCCCGACTTCGATACGCCAAGTACTTGATCAGCATCCGGGACTGATTACTGCCAACTACGCTAAAAAGTTCGTGGATTTAGCGGAGCAGGATGTTCACATCGTCGAGAGACAGGTGCTGAGCATGGTCGAAAAAGGTACTAAGCAGGAACAAGCACTCCGCCAGATTGCCGTGAAAATTGCTGCATGTTCTAATCAAGGTCGTCCGGCATTTGTTCCGCGCCCAGTAGCTGGAATTGGAACAATTAAACTTTCCGGTCAAAAGCTAGAATTGAAGTGTGAAAAAGGGATTGATCCAAACTTGCTATTGCAGGAGTTTGAAAACTTTTTAAATAAATTTGATCGAAGCAAACTTGCCGCAAAGGAAGCGGAGTAGGGCATATGACTAAAGGGATAACAAGAATGAAAGCGTTATTGGAACATCTTGCATGTATAGCCGCAGGAGGAGCTCTGCTTTTAGGTTTGTTGTTTTACCTGGAGCACCGAAAGGAAGCCATAGCAGCTGTAGATGATGAGAGGCATGATCGTTGCCTCAAGGAGGCTTTGAATCCTCCTCCTCCATTCAAGCACAGCTTGGATTGCGTAGGATGGCAGCGCATAAGGTCTGATATCCCCCTTCCTGCGCAAGGTTGAAATGATATGGGAACACAGACGCGAATGCTGTTTGGTGACGAAGCAGATGCTCATGCCTATTGGGCAACGCGGGAATGGAAAACATTTGCGGTAGACCTTGTTGCGGGCTCGGGCCCAAAGCGCAAGGTCATCCACACCATGTATGTACGTGCCAGAGACGAGGATGGAGCAAGGATGTGCGCAAGGAAGAATGATGTAGCCCGGACTCCGAAACTCGCCTACGTGCCGAGGCTGGCCGGCCCCCGTGAGCTTGGCTGCACGGCATCGTAAGTTAGAGCGGCTGTGAAATGTCCGTCCTAAGGGTGATCAACTACCTGCAGCTCACCTTCCACAGTTGGTTGAAATCCGTCATATAGCTCGGGCTGAGGTAATCTCTGCGCATACCCCATTCGGGTTCTGCTGGAACAGCTGCAGTGCGTAGGCATTCCCGACCCCAGCGCCGGTTAACCTGGTCCATAACGAGCATTAAGGCCTCAGACCGCGCTGGCTGATTGATCGTGAACAGATCATCAGTGAATTCCCCTCGACGACGCAAATCGATCAGAAGAATCTCAGCTTTGCTGTACCTCATCCCCTCCCGAAAGATGGTTTCTAAACCTCGAAGCGCAGCGCCGGTCAGTACGCGAGTATCATCTGTAGGGTAGGGGAGGGTACACGTGATTCCCTGAGCGTACTTTGGATCATCGCCGAAGAAGGAGGTCTGTATGGACACTCTCAGGACGGTGCACAGTGATTTTTGAGCCCTGAGTTTCCCAGCTGCTCGATGCACGTAACTGGCGACAGCCTCACGAAGCCCTTGCAGAGTGGTTACACGCTCACCAAAAGATCTACTACAACAGATGGATTGTTTTGGTAATCCAACAGGCTCAAGGTCTAGGCACTGTTCCCCATTTAACTCACGGATCGTACGCTCCAGGACAACGGAAAACTTTTTTCCAAGCACTCGCGGGTCACACTGCGCTAACTCCCAGGCAGTTGTTATGCCCAGAGGTTGGAGGTTGTCTTTCATCCGCCGCCCGACCCCCCAAACCTCTTCCACCGGCATACGCCTCAGGAGCCACTCCACGGCCTCCTTGGAGCGGAGGTCTACGACGCCACCAGTTTTGGCTTTCCACACCTTAGAGGCATGCTGGGCTGCTTTAGCGAGGGTTTTAGTGTGCCCCAGGCCAATGCCAACGGGGAGCGCTGTCCACAGCAGAACACGGGCTTGAATTGCCTTCGCTACATCTTTTAATGGCTCGGGCAAACCATCAAGTCTTACGAATGATTCGTCGCAACTATAGGCCTCAACGGCCGGAGCAAGTGAGGAAATAGCTAAAGAAAGCCTGTGACTGAACTCGCCATATAAAGTGTAGTTACTGCTAAAAACTGAAACATCGTGCTTTTCGATAAACGTTCTGATCTTAAAGAATGGTTCTCCCATTTTCAAACCCAGAGCTTTTGCTTCCTTACTTCGAGCGACTATGCAACCATCGTTATATCTGAATGAGCCTAACTGTTAGTAGATCATAACCTATTGAATTATATAGAAAATAACCCACTAACATTTTTCAGGTTTTTTGGCCATTCCTTGTGGATCACACCAGCAATTTATCGGGGCGAACAATGGCCGTCCGACCCAGGTGGTTTGGCGCTAGTGGCGTCCGCAAGAGGCGCGCGCCCAAAAGCTGCCCGCATTGCCAAAAAATCACTTTTGGGTGTGTCCGCCATTTATTAACTTACAAAGTCGTCGACACAACCTGCGATTTGTCACGCCAGACGAAGGCCGGTATTGCGCGGATGTAGATCAGCTCACCAACCAGCTCGACTAGCGTCTGGGTGATCACCGCAGCGGCAGCAAGCCCTCGAATTTCTTCAGGCAGCGCCAGAGCTAACGGGAGAACTACCAAAGAGTTACGCGTTGACGAGCTGAAGGTAACCGCTCTGGCAGTCGTGGAAGGCAGCTTGAAAGCTTTCGAAGCCAGAGCCCCCATCAACGGTGCCAGCAGCATGAAGCCGATGTACACAGGGATCACCGGTGCAAGCTTGTCGATGTCGCGAACGACCGAGGAGATTTGAGAACCGACCACCGCTATCAGAACCGCTGCCATTGCTGGAACGGGCAGCCAGGCCCAGGCGGCGTTCCAACCACCGACGATTTTCGACTTTTTGGCCAGCGCCGCTGTAACCACGGCCAACAACAACGGCGCGACAATCAGCACGAGAAAGGCTTCAACAAAGGGGCCTATCGAGATCACGACGTCGGACTGTCCACCCAACATGAAGGCCAAATACACGGGTAGCAGAACAAGCTGAAGCAGCAGCAGGATTGGTGTCGCCGCAAGGATCCCACGAGAGTCGCCCTTGCCAATATGAGTAAAGACCACCACGTAGTCGATGCAGGGCGTCAGCAGTACCAGGAGAGCACCGACAAGGATCGCTGGGTGATCCGTGAGTCCTCTGGTGAGCCCCCACACCAACAGCGGAATCAATACGAAGTTGGCGATCAGCAGGGCTGACATGAAGCGTTTGTTGCTCAGCCCTTCGCGCAGATCAAGAAAGGGAATTTGTAGGAACATCGCGTACATTAGCACGGCGATAGTCGGAGTAACCAGAGCATTTAACCCCAGAGCGGCCACAGGTGCCATGAGCCCACCGATTGCTGCGGCAATGACCGCGACGAAGTAGATCGGTATCTGGTTCTGTTCAAGTGCATCTCTATCCATAGCGTTCCCCTTGGGTGTAAAAAAGGCCATCAGCCTAAGCAACGGCAGCTCGTCCGTCGAGTGATGTGTGTATTTCGGGTAAGCGGATTAAATGGTTGATCTTACTGTTGGCGCTGATTGAAAACTGACCCACCGGGGATGCGGCGGAAATCTTGGACTACCTGGAGGTAGTTCATGTATTCATACGAAGACCGTATCCGAGCGGTCAAGCTCTACATCAAACTGGGCAAGCGAACCGGGGCAACTATTCGTCAGTTGGGCTACCCGACGAAGAACTCTTTGAAGAGCTGGCACGCAGAGTATGAGCGATGCCTCGACCTGCCGCGTTGCTACGAGAACTCGAAGTCGAAGTACTCACCGGCCCAAAGGGAAAAGGCTGTCGAGCACTATCTCGAATACGGTCGCAACATCGCCGCTACCATCAAGGCGTTGGGCTACCCCGCGCGGGATTCTTTGCGTGCCTGGATTTACGAAATGCACCCCGAGTTGCATACGCGTGTTGTCAGTCGATCAGACGGGTTAGCCCGGCCGCCAGCGGTGAAGCAGGCAGCGGTCATCGCGCTGTGCACGCGAAAAGAAAGTGCGAAAGCCCTGGCTCAAAAGCTGGGCGTGTGCAGGCCGACCTTGTACAACTGGAAAAACCAGCTACTCGGCCCAGAGGTATCCCCATCCATGAAGTGTCGACTTGAACCCTCATCGTCACCGGAACGAGAGGAGTTGCAGCGGCAACTCGAATCTCTCCAGCTCGATGTTCGCCGTTTGCAGCTTGAACATGACCTGTTGATGAGGGCGAATGAACTCATAAAAAAAGAGACGGGCATCAACCGGCAAGTCCTGACCAATCGGGAGAAGACATTGCTGGCTGATGCCCTTAGGCATAGGTACTCCTTGCTAGAGCTGCTTGACGCGTTGGGCTTGGCCCGAAGCTCCTATTTCTATCATCGAGCCCGAATGCAGGTCGCGGAAAAGTACACCGAAGTGCGTCGTGCCATGGCGGACATATTCGAGCGCAATCATCGTTGCTATGGCTACCGTCGGATGCGAGCTTCGTTGAGCAGGCAGCGTGTGCGCCTTTCAGAGAAGGTGGTGCAGCGCTTGATGAAGCAGGAGTGCCTAGTCGTCGCCAAGCCGAAACGGCGTCGATACGGTTCCTACCTCGGGGAGATCAGTCCGGCGCCGGAAAACCTCCTCAACCGCGACTTCACGGCCCTAGCTCCGAATGAGAAATGGCTGACCGACATCTCGGAGTTCCAGATCCCGGCAGGCAAGGTGTACCTGTCCCCCATGATCGACTGCTTCGATGGGAAGGTAATCAGTTGGTCGATCGGCACGCGTCCCGACGCCGAGCTTGTGAACACGATGCTGGATGCAGCTATCGAAACGGTGGCCAGTAACGATAAACGGCCTGTTGTTCACTCCGATCGTGGCGCTCACTACCGCTGGCCCGGCTGGTTATCGCGCATCGCTGATGCGAAGCTGATTCGTTCGATGTCGCGCAAAGGCTGCTCACCAGACAACGCGGCTTGTGAAGGTTTCTTCGGCCGACTGAAAACGGAACTGTTCTATCCTCGCAACTGGCAGTCAACGAGCATCGAGCAGTTCATTCAGGCCTTGGATTCATACATTCGCTGGTACAACGAAAAACGTATAAAGATTTCCCTCGGCGCGCTCAGTCCCATTGAGTATCGTGAAAGCCTGGGCTTAGCGGCATAACCAGTCCAAGTTTTTGTCCGCATCCCCGGTGGGTCAATTTTCCATCAGCGCCAACACACTAAGCAACCATCAGAAAATTTTGACTGTACGCCAAAAAATTCGCATCTACCAGCATCTAAACAGGCGTTGCAGGGCAATCGCATGAACGCCTGCCGATTTGAATGAGTCCTTTCCCAGCGGGCATCCTGAGCGCCTCTCTACTCAGGATGCCCTGCAATGTCGCATCACATACCAATCTCCGATGTTCTGGTCGCCATCAATGATCCCCGTCAGCAGGGCAAGATTCGTCACGACCTGGTCGAAACACTGGTCGTGGCTATCTGCGGCGTGCTTGCCGGCGCTGACACCTTCATCGAAATCGAACTCTGGGCTGAGCAGCGGCTGGACTGGTTCCGCCGTATTCTGAAACTACCCCACGGCATTCCCTCACACGACACCTTTGGACGGCTATTCAGCCTGATCGATCCAGAGGAGTTCGAGCAGGCCTTCCGCTGTTGGGTTGCGGCGATCCTACCGGCCCTTTCTCCGCAAGTGGTTGCCCTAGACGGCAAGACCAGTCGCCGCTCCGGCAAGAAAAACACGGCCCCGTTGCACCTGGTCAGCGCTTTTGCGGCTGATTCAGGGCTGATTCTCGGGCAGAGGGCGACCTCCCAGAAGTCCAACGAGAAGACCGCCATTCCTGAGCTGCTGGCCACACTGGCGCTTGAGGGCTGCACCGTGACGATCGATGCCATGGGTACCCAGCCGGACATTGCACAGGCCATTCTCGATCGCGGGGCGCACTATCTGCTGGCCATCAAGGGAAACCAGCCGAAGCTGGCCGAAGCGATCGATGACTTCGCTGACACCTTTTTGGACGGCGATCCTGCCCGGGTACCCCATGCGCACTTCGAGCATGTCGAGAAGGACCATGGCCGGCTGGAGGTTCGTCGCTGCCATGTTTTCGACCAACTCCAGTGCCTGCCACAGCCAGAACGCTGGCCAGGACTGCGCACTTTCGTGATGCTGGAGTCCGAGCGGACTGTGGGCAACCAGACCAGCCTGGAGCGCCGTTACTACATCAGCAGTCTTGCTCCGGATGCAGAGCGCATCGCACATGCCATCAGGGCGCACTGGGGCGTGGAGAACCGCGTCCACTGGTGCATGGATGTCATTTTTGGTGACGATCAGATGCGGATCCGAACCGGGCATGCTGCCCACAACATGGCCGTTCTCAAGCAACTTACATTGAATTTGATCCGGTTGGATCCGGTCAAGCGCAAGGGTGGCATCAAGGCACGAAGGCTGATTGCTGCAACCTCTGATGATTATCGGGCTGAACTATTAGGTCTCAGGTGAGCTTCATGCGATTGCCTTGACAGGCGTTGTTGATTATCATAAAACACTGACACTGTATTATATAATCGTGCTTTTGTGTTATTTTTTTAATATTTACTGATTACGTACTTGCTTAACCACTCAGTTGCGCTAGAACTAATAGACGCGAAATTTAAATCTCTAATTTTCCAACACTTAGTAAAACCTCGTTTGCCATCCCACTACCATTGTAGGAGCAAATCAGGAGACATAAAAAATTAGCGGTAGCGTGCCTGGCCCTCTAGATAAGTATTGGAGACTGTAATGAAGTTTGAAAAGTCACAGACAGCAATCGACCACCTGACTCCCGAGCAACACCGAATTACCCAGGAGGCGGGCACCGAAAGGCCCTTCACGGGCGAGTACAACGACAACAAGGAGCCTGGCATCTACGTCGACATAGTGTCGGGAGAGCCACTGTTCGCTTCGACGGACAAGTTCGATTCGGGTACTGGCTGGCCCAGCTTCACCAAGCCGATCGTTTCGGCAAACGTGAACGAGGTGCGGGACAGCGCACACGGCATGGTCCGGACGGAGGTCAGGTCAGTACACGCAGACAGTCATCTCGGCCATGTGTTCCCCGATGGTCCTTCCGACCGCGGCGGTCTGCGGTACTGCATCAACTCAGCGTCCCTTCGCTTCATCCCGCGCGACGAGATGGAGTCCGAGGGATACGGTGAATATCTCGATCAAGTAGAGGAGGCTTAACATGCATCAGCGCGCTGTTCTCGCAGGAGGATGTTTCTGGGGCATGCAGGATCTGATCCGCAAGCGGCCCGGCATCATCTCGACCCGTGTGGGTTACACGGGCGGCGATATTCCGAACGCCACGTATCGTAATCACGGCACGCATGCCGAGGGGATCGAGATTGTCTTCGACCCGACAGTGACGAGCTACCGGAACATCCTGGAATTCTTCTTCCAGATCCACGATCCGACGACGCTGAACCGCCAGGGCAATGATCGTGGGCTCTCCTACCGGTCGGGCATCTATTATGTCGACGAGGAGCAGAAGCGCGTCGCCGAGGATACGATCGCCGATGTGGATGCCTCGGGGCTGTGGGATGGCAAAGTGGTGACCGAGGTCCAGCCGGTCGGCGAGTTCTGGGAGGCCGAGCCCGATCACCAGGATTATCTGGAGAAGCGCCCGGGCGGCTACACCTGCCACTTCGTCCGTCCCGGCTGGGTGCTTCCGAAGCGCCAAAAGGTTGACGACGTACAGCCAGCGGCCGGGACCGCGGCGGAATAGGCTTCACTGCCGTTGCCACTGCGCCGATCCGGTCCGCAATCTTCGTGACCGCGTCGTTCAGCGACGCGGTCATCGAACCCTACTTCAGAGTGACGGCTCGTTCCAGTCAGTCGCCATCGCAACACCAGGATCGCAGATTTATGCCAGACCTCTCGTCCTTTCCGATCACGCAGCGCTGGCCGGCATCTCATCCCGATCGCCTGCAACTCTACGCAGCCCCTACGCCCAATGGCGTCAAGGTCTCGATCATGCTTGAGGAGACTGGCCTGGCGTACGAGCCCCACCTGATCGACATCTCGAACAACGAGTCGAAGGATCCGGCGTTCGTGTCGCTGAACCCGAACGGACGCATACCGGCGATCATCGATCCGGCTGGCCCTGACGGTAGACCCATCGCCTTATGGGAATCCGGTGCGATCCTCCTCTATCTGGCCGACAAGACGGGTCAGTTCATCTCCACCGAACCAGGCCAGCGTTACGAGACCCTAGCGTGGGTGTTCTTTCAGATGTCGGCCATCGGGCCGATGTTCGGTCAGCTCGGCTTCTTCCTGCGATTTGGCGGCAAGGACTATGAGGACAAGCGGCCGCAACAGCGCTTTATCGACGAATCCACGCGTCTGCTGGGGATTCTGGATCGCCGGCTGGAAGGCCGCGACTGGATCGTCGACGACTATTCGATCGCGGACATCGCGACGCTCGGCTGGGTGAATGCGCTGGTGGAATTCTACGCTGCGGGTGACATCCTTGGCCTCAGCAGCTTTTCGAACGTCCGCGCATGGCTTGGACGCGGGCTGGCTCGACCGGCCGTCCAGCGTGGCCTCCACATTCCCGCGAGGCCAGCATGAGCATCATCGCCGCCTATTATTACAACGAAGGCAAGCGAGTTCGCGAAATCGCGCTCGATGAGCACGTCAAGTTGGGCGAGAGTCGCTCGGGCTTCTGCTGGATCGCGCTTAGCGAACCCACCCCCGAGGAACTACTCGCGATCCAAAGGACATATAATCTTCATCCGTTGGCGATCGACAACGCGATGCACCCGCTGTGCCCGCCCAAGCTCGAGGTCTACAACGATGAGTTGTACGTCGTCGCGCAGACCGCCGAGCTGGTCGGCGACCGGATCAGCTACGGCAAGATGGCGATCTTCACCGGTCACAATCACCTTATCACCGTGCGGCACGGCAATGCCGGAGCGCTGGGCAAACTTCGGGAGCAACTCGAGGCATCGCCGACGCAGTTCGGCAAGGGTGTCGACTATGTGCTGCACGCGATCTTGCATCGCGTGGTCGACCAGTATCTGCCCATCTTCGAAATGATCGAGGACGACGTCCTGGCGATGGAGCGACGGTCGCTGCACGATTTCCTCGGGCCAGAAGAGGTGGCGCGAATCTTCGAACTAAGGTCCGAACTCACGCGGTTCCAGCGCACGCTCGGGGCTATGGCCGAGCTGGTGCGAAAGCTCGTTCGCGGCCACTTTCCCTGCATCAGCGCCGAAATGACACCATATTTCCACGACGTCGCGGACCATGTCCACCGCGTGCAGTCCATGGTCGACGGCCTCCTGCTTGTCCTGTCCACGGTCTTTGAGGCCAGCAGCCTTCTTGAAGCGCAAAGGACGGGGGTGATCACCCGCCAGCTGGCGGCTTGGGCGGCAATACTGGCAGTCCCGACGGCGATCGCTGGAATATACGGCATGAACTTTAAGCACATGCCGGAGCTGGACACGGCCTACGGATACTTTGTCGTGCTCGGAGTGATAGCGATATCGTGCGTTTTCCTATTTGTGCGCTTCAAGAAGGCTAAGTGGCTGTGAATACTGCCCATCGTTTTCTTCGCCGTCATCTGACGGTTACAGCGGGCCTTATACGGAAGCTTGTCCAATCCAACTCAAGATGAAGGTGCGTCCATGACATAGCAGCTGACCGACGCTCTACAAGCAGTTCAGTCCTTCATCGCCAAGGGCTAAGACCGCGAATAGCGCGTCAAGGACAGCAATCTCGTCGATCTCGAGCCAGGATCAACCATCGGTCCGTGCGGCATCTGCGTCGACGCGGCGTTTCGCCTCGGAAGCGGTGATGATGGCGATAACGCCTCCACCCTCTACGCGATCACCGATCCGGCGACCGAGCATAAGGGCCTGTTGATCGACGTGTTCGATGAAATCTGCTACCGCGACCCAGTTCAAGAGTCGGGACCTCAATGTAGAAGAAGTTGACTAACGAGCATTCGCGTCATCCGATCAAGCAAGCTGGAGACATTTATGAAAGCCATTGGTTACAAGGTTCCGGGACCCATCGCCGCGGATGCCGCGCTGGTCGACATCAATCTGCCTCGGCCTGTCGCTGCAGGATACGATATCCTGGTTGAGGTGAAGGCCGTCTCGGTCAACCCGGTCGACTACAAGGTCCGCAACAGCACGCCGCCGGCAGATGGCGATTGGAAGGTGCTGGGATGGGATGCCGCCGGGATTGTGCGCGAGGTCGGCCCCGACGTCACGCAGTTCGAGTTAGGCGACGAGGTCTATTATGCCGGATCGATCACACGGCCCGGTACCAATGCGGAGTTCCATCTCGTCGACGCCCGGATTGTCGGTCACAAACCTGCGTCGCTCTCCTGGGCGGAAGCGGCGGCGCTGCCGCTGACGACGTTGACGGCCTGGGAGGCGATGTTCGACCGCCTGGACGTGGCGAAGCCCGTACCCGGTGCGGCGGAGGCGATCCTCATCATCGGTGGCGCGGGCGGGGTTGGGTCGATCGCCGTCCAGATCGCGCGACAGCGCACGGACCTCACCGTCATCGCCACAGCCTCTCGACCGGAAACCCAAGAGTGGGTAAGAGGGCTTGGAGCTCACCACGTCATCGACCATTCTCGTCCGCTCGCGCCACAGATCGCCGAACTCGGCATCGGTGCTCCCGCTTTCGTCTTTTCGACCACACATACCGAGCAACATGTCGCCGACATCGCCGAACTGATCGCCCCACAAGGACGGTTCGGACTGATCGACGATCCCAAGGCATTCGATATCATGGTTTTCAAGCGCAAGGCGGTGTCGATCCACCACGAGCTGATGTTCACGCGGTCGATCTACGGCACGCCCGACATGAATGAGCAGGGCGAGATTCTGGATGCGATGGCAGCGCTGGTTGACGACGGCAAAATCCGCACGACGCTGACCCGGCGACTGTCGCCGATCAATGCCGCCAATCTGAAGACGGTGCATGCACTGATCGAAAGTGGCGCGGCTAAAGGCAAGATCGTCCTCGAAGGCTTCTAACGACCGCGATCGCCAAACATCTTGTCCAACCTCAAAAAGCCGAACGGGTTATGCCCCAGCGATGAGAATCCCATGACCAAATCTATTGCCACCGCCTCGATCAACCGCGAAACCGCAGTCGCCCTCATCGACGCGGCGCTCGCTGCGGCCCGTGCCATCGGCATCCCGGCTGCCGTCGCCGTCGTCGACGCCACCGGTAACCTGCGCGCGTTCGAGCGCACCGACGATGCGCCGTTCCTTACCGTCGATGTTGCCATCGACAAGGCCTGGAGTTCCGCCTCGTTTGGGTTCCCGACCCATGTCTGGAACGACTATGTGACCAACGATCCAAAAGTGGCGCCGCTAGCCTATCGCCCTCGGATGGTCGCTGTCGGCGGCGGTTATCCGATTCTGGAGGATGGGAAGTTGATCGGCGGCATAGGCATCTCCGGAGGCAACTATCAGCAGGATCAGGATGCGTGCGTCGAGGCACTCATGAAAATCGGGTTCCAGTTGCCAGCCTGACGACTGTGAGGCCATCACCGGTGGTAATGGCCAACAGATCCAACCTTTGAGAGGCCTAATGATGGAAGCGTTCGTCGTCTTTACGCGGGAAGAAACCAGCGACCCACATGCACTCGCAACCTATTCTGCAGGCGTCGGACCATCGTTCGATGGTCACGACGTTACCTTTCTCGCCGCTTATGGCGCGATCCAGCATTTGGAGGGGCCGCCCATCGAAGGGGCCGTAATCTTGCGTTTCCCGACGATGCAGGCCGCTCGCGACTGGTATGACAGTCCCGCCTACCAAACCATCGCTGCTCAACGCTTTGCCGGTTCCCGTTACCGCGCCTTTATCATTGAAGGGCGGCGGTGACATACCGACAGAAGCACTTCGGCGCTGACCACGAGGTATCGGCGTGTGAACTCGCATCTTGGGAATCTGTGGGGGGGACCAAGACAGCGGCGCTAGGGGCTCATATCGTCGATCGGATCAGAGAGTTGCTCGGCGAGAATGGGTTATCTATTGCCGAGCTGACGGAGCGGAGCCGCCCTCTCCCAACGGATTGATTCAATCGTTGACGCTCCTCCTATCCGGATCCGGGTTTTCGCACGCTGATCAACAGAGTTACAGCGCGCAACGCCTGTAGTGGGCATCAGGGGATGGGTGGCAATCAGGATGATTGCCCACCTTCCAACGATTAACCTTGCTCAAGTTGCTTCACTAGTCGCTCCGCGTCGAGATGGAAGTCCGAGAAAACAATGCTACCGCCAGCGTCGATAACCGTAAACCACGGAGTTCCTCGTGTGCGGTAGTCTTCCATGAAGGTTGGAAACGGCGAGCCGGTCGGTTGCTCGTCGTGACCGAAAACGATAGGAAGCTCATACTTGAGCTGGTTCACGCGCAACTTCTCGAAGGTATTCTCATGCGTTCCTTCGAAGACGGTCTGGATCACTGCGAACCCCACGTCTTTTGAGCTCAACGCTGCATGCAACTTTTGTAGCGTCGGAAACCCATGCAAATGGCAACCTTGGCACCAATGCTGGAAGGCAAACAAGATTTTCGGGCCGGGCCCGATATCTGACAGTTTGAACGGCGCGATACTTTCCCCATCTTTGCCAATCCATTTTTGCACCCGCAGCTCAGGCGCTTGTCGTTCGATCTCGTTCATCTGATCCTCCAACCCCGATACAGAAGCTTAGTGGATGATCGCGCGTCGCGACGGTGCGCGAACGTCCGACCTTATTTTCCCTATTTCCTGAAGCCAGAATAGATCAGATCGACATTTCGTCCTTAATATACTCAAGCTGCCGGCGAGCGCGAACTGGGCAACCATGCGCTGGTGAGCCTTGAGCTTTGCACGCTGCCCATCCGTTTGAGAGCGAACCTGCAACTTCCGCTCCGCATACCGCAGATCAGCGTACGCAGCCTTGGGGTTATCTACCCTATAGCCATTGGGTATTGGGAATCATGCTGGCCTGACGCTATGTTCGATACGCGATTTTTTACGATGATAGAGCATCTGTATCTGATTTTTAGTCGATTGGCTTATTCGGCGGATGTGCGGGCAAATGCTTTACGCAGAGTACTGAAATGAAGGCCGGCTTCGGTCTGCCGTATCGAGCAAGAGGGGTCACTATGGTCACCAGAGGTTTCACCGGTCGCGGTTCAGGCGACCAGTCCGATCGGATTCCGCCAGGTCAGCATCTGGTGGAGGATTTCCCTGTTCTGTCGGCCGGCCCTACGCCGAGGGTAGAGCCCTCCGACTGGAAATTCACAGTCAAAATTGGTCCGAAGCCCGTCAAAACGTGGAATTGGGGCGAATTCAACACTCTACCAAAGACCCAGGTGACAAAGGATATTCACTGCGTCACCTCTTGGTCCAAACTGGATACCGTTTGGGAGGGTGTACTCATTGAAGACATCCTTGCAGATGCAGAGCTTGATCGGCCTACCGATTTCGTCTTGGCGCACTGCTACGATAATTATTCGACAAACGTCCCTCTGACGGATCTGCTTTCCGGGAAAGCGATGGTCGCCCTCAGTTATGCGGGCAAGCCACTTTCCCGCGATCATGGGGGGCCGGCGCGTCTTCTAGTGCCGCACCTTTACTTCTGGAAATCCGCCAAATGGGTGAATGCGCTGCAATTCACGACGCGTGACGAGGCCGGCTTTTGGGAGCTGCACGGCTATCACATCTACGGCGATCCGTGGCGCGAACAACGATACACCCATGACTGAAAACGAAGCGCAAGTCCGTTCGTGGCAATCATGCGTGATCGACGACATCATCCAGCAAACACCGAGTATCAAGAGCTTCTTCCTTCGGTTGAGCAAGCCGTTCGCGCACACCGCAGGTCAGCACGTCGATATCCGGCTGACCGCGCCCGACGGCTACAGTGCAATGCGCAGCTACTCGATCGCGTCATCGGCAGTTTCGACCCCGATCGTCGAGATAGCTATCGAGCGCATGCCGGATGCCGAAGTTTCGCCGTTTTTTCACGACATCGCGGCGATTGGTGACGAAATCGAAGTTCGCGGTCCGCTCGGTGGCCATTTCCTTTGGCCTGAGCCTGCCATAGATCCGGTTCTGTTGATCGGGGGAGGCTCCGGCCTCGTGCCGTTGATGGCAATGATCCGGCAGCGCCGCGCATTGGCCCAAGCCGTTCCGACAGCGTTGCTCCTGTCCGCACGAACCGCCGAGGACGTTCTCTTCTCAGAAGAACTTCATTGCATCGAAATCAGCGATCCGGCGTTCGTCCTGGCGCTCGCGATTACGCGCGAGAAACCGGTTCGCGCATCGGACTTTGCGCGACGGATCGACGGCATGATGGTCCAAGAAATTCTAACCAGGCTTCAGGGAAAGCCGACGCAAGTGTTCGTCTGCGGGTCTAACGGATTCGTCAACATCGCAACCGATAGCGCGCTGCTGGCGGGCTTGGACGCCTCCATCATCAAGACGGAGCGCTACGGGGGCTAGCGGCGCGAGCTATCTCACGTCGCGCCGATCGTAGACGTGCGCCCTGGGAAGCTTTGGCGATCAACGTGAACCGTTTTGCCGAACACAGTCTTCGTACCCCCCGGCCTCTAGAACGCCTTCGCTCGCGATACCTGGCTCGACATCAAGCTCAATTTGAAAGTTCCTGCACTATCCGTCGTCCTGATATGCTCGACCAGCATGATGGGCGATTCGAGCGGGACCGCTTCCGTCCCAATCGAGGCTCGGTTACCTTAGAGCATCGGCTCGGCGCTACAGGAGGCGCGTGCGGCCTCTGCCTGGCGGTGAAAGCACTTTGGGCCATGTCGCCTGGATAGCGGCCAATCGTCAGCATCTGCTCCGATGTCGGCCAAGGTGCAGTCGCCATCTTTGAACGCCGCGAATTGGAGATCAACGCCATGACAGCGATCCGCGTGCAACTGCCGGAGATGCAATATGACAACTGATGTATTGCTGTACACCACGAATTGGTGCCCGTTCTGCCGCCGAGCGAAGGCGCTCCTCAAGGAAAAGGGCGTGCGATGGAAGGAGCTCGATATTGAGGCGGATCCGGCTCACCGGCAGGCCATGGCGGAAGCGTCGGGGCGAAGCTCCGTGCCGCAGATCTTCATCAATGGCACCCTTATCGGTGGCTCCGATGAGCTATTCGCGCTCGATGTCAGAGGCGAGCTCGACAAACTTCTCGGGCGCAACCCGCCTGCCACCTGAGGAGGTGCGGCTTGGGGCAGCCAGCCCGCGAGCCTTCGCCGGTTGATGAATACAAAAGGAGAGTCCGTTGGTCTCAGCCATCTGGAAAGACACTACTATCGCCACAAGCGACGAAACAGTCATCGTCGAGGGAAATCACTACTTCCCACCGTCAGGAGTCGACCTGAGCCTGCTTGAGATGAGCCCGCACACATCTGTCTGTCCGATCAAAGGCGCCGCGCGCTTCTTTCATGTTCGCGCGGGTGACGCGCTCAACGTGAACGCCGCTTGGACCTATCCCGCCCCCACTCCGGATGCCGAGGGTATCCGGGATTACATCGCTTTCTGGAAAGGCGTGGACGTTGCCTAGCAGACTGGACGGACGACTTCGCTGATAGCCATGCGGGCGCCGACATCTCAATTATCCTGCCCACCCCGGGCCTCGTCGGCTGCAGGAATCTGCCCGGCACCTTAGCGCGACCCGGCACTGGCGGTCTCGCACCCGCCGCGCCTCTGTTCTATCAATAAGGATGGATGACATGGAGCATTCCGAGTTCGATGCCGCTTTCGCGAAGCTTGCGGAGGGATACAGAGAAGGGACTTATGAAGGCCGGCGTTTCAGCTTGATCGTCCGGCGATCTGGGGACGGACGTCGCAACAGTCTGTTCGCCAGGGAGTTGGACGGGACTGACATTGTCAGCTTCAACCTCTTCCGCGTTACATCAGATAGGACATTGTTGAAGCCGTGCGAAATGTCCGCCGAAAAGGTCGTAGCGTTCGTGCTGGAGTTCCGACCGGACACCTGACGGGCAGAAGAAGATCCCGGCCAACCGGCGCGCCTGCGACGGCCGGCTATCTAAGGCTGCGCAAGCCTATAGCCGCAGCTCATTGCACTTCGTCTGGCGAGGAATTCAACATCGATACGTCGCCATCCGCGGGGATATCGGTACAGGCGCCCGTGTAAGCCAGATTGAGAAATCCTAAGCGATGACTAACACCAATGACGCCACCCTTCCGACACATTCTATTCTTGAGGAATGCACAGCGATGGCTGTCGTCAACGCTCTGAAGATTATTCTGAAGAACAGCTACGCGATCTACCTTAAGACAAAAAATGCCACTCGGGCGCATCCCGCCCCTACTTCAGGGACTTTCACTTGCTTCTCGCTCTGTCACTCACAGCATCGGCACGCCCATGACGCATGGTATCCAGGCCTCATAATTTTCCCATATAACCTTCTTGTCTTTTGCGCACCCAGAAAGACTCGAGGCTTTAACTGGACAGATGAGCCCTCGAGGGTAGTGTTCACCTGATTGGCTTTCTCATATCTGATGTTGATTCGCACAGTGTGCCAACCAGGTGATAGTTTCAAAAAACCTGCGCTTCAGAGCGAATTAGACGATCTTCGATAAGAGCGATCCGCCTCAAAATCCAAAACATCTAACATTGTCCTAGAGCCATATTTGTACCTAGTACTATGGCGCTCCCATTAACACATTTGATGATGCACAGAAAACTTAGCTCATGATAGCTTTCAGCTAACAGCTATTCGGAAGCCCGAAAGGATTCAACCGTTTAAGCGTGAACCGTCGATTATAAATACTTTCGTAAGTTAGCTTTAAAGGACGCTTTTAGTCCTTGTAAATACGCATTACGACTCCACAGCTACCAAATCCATACGGCGCCAGCAACCATTAAAACACCCGACACTACTAAAACAATAGTAGAGGCGCGATTGCTGCCTTTCAAAGTATGACCAACACCCACATCCATAACTAGGTGTCGAATTCCGGCTACGAGATGATAAATAAATGAAGAGTATACCAACCAGAAACTAACTTTGCCGAAAGGTGAAGAAAAAATCTCCTTGACTTCATTAAAACCCTTTTCTGACTCCAACGATTTGCTCAGCATATACAGTATCAGTCCCAGAAAAATAAAGAGCATAATTCCTGAAATCCGGTGCAGAATCGATGTAAGCGCCGTGAGAGGAAGCTGAATGGTTCGAATATCAAGATTAACCGGCCGCTTTTTATTCATTTTGACTCCAGTCAACAATTCTAGTGGGGGATTTCAGTTTTCGATCTCATTCATCATAGCAGCTGTAACTAAGGCTGGCGGCGACAATAATGGAGATATTCGGGGCTTACGTTGCATTTTGAGGTCGCAAGTGCATGTGCGTAAATTGAAGCAAATTGCAAGGTTATGCCCAATAGGTAGCTAGCTTATTAATTTAACAAAAGTGACGTGTGTCGTTCTGCAGGGCATGCTGTTCCCCAACCCTGGAAAACCTATCCTCTTTAACACGTCAAAGTCGATTGATAGGCTTGCTGCAACAGCTATCTGCCCGGTTGAAGTCGAAGATCGATGTATCTGTAGGGTTTGGAAATAAATGCGGGCGCCCACCGCACTCACGGCTCAGTTACCATTCTTTGTGCATCGCGGCCGCGCGGCTAGTTGGTAGCTGTTCTAAGCCTAGTCAGTGCCGCCCTTCGCCCCAAGCCCCATAGTCAGATTTGAGAAATGACAGTAGGCGATGCCGCAACGCGCTTCATCGACCTATGTAAAACGACTCCTTTATCGAAATAGTGCACTCATCGCTCTCCACGGCGATCCCTTCATCGCGAATTGCACCGCCCAAGACGATCTGCACTGAAATCAATACTTTCTGATGCCTCTTGATTAGAGATGCCAGCCATAATAATCTCATCGCCAACGCATACGGCGTTCGGCAGCCAACACACTCTCACTCACTACTGGAAGCTCAGACATGAAAACCATAGGCATTGAAAACTCGAAGTCCAGCGTACAGGCCCACTTAACGCTTGGAACCAAAACTATGGGGCTAGGTATCTATGGCGCGTACTTGGCTCTCGCTATTATTTACTTCTGGTTCGGCGGCATGAAATTTACCCACTACGAGGCCGAGGGCCTGGTTCCACTGGTGAGCAACAGCCCGCTTTTGGGATGGGTGTATAGCATTTTTTCGGTCGACATGTTCTCCAGCCTGCTCGGCATACTAGAGATTTCGATCGGCACTCTGATCGCAGGCCGCATGCTGTCGCCCAAACTATCCGTGGTAGGAGGCGCTCTGTCTGCAGGCCTGTTCTTCACAACCCTTAGCTTTATGTTTTCCACTCCGGGCGTCATTGAGCCTAGTTTAGGGTTTCCGGCGATTTCCGTTGCGCCAGGTCAGTTTCTGCTTAAAGACTTAGGGTTGCTTGCTGTTTCGATATTTGTGGCAGGCCATTCGCTGGTTGAACTGGAAAAACGTAAAATTAATGCATAATTTTTTCAATGGCTTAAGGCAGTAATGCCTTAGGCCTTTTTGCCATCATTTTCCCCCGCCAGATCTTTCAACCAGTCACGAGGGCTCAACCCCGTCTTGCGTCTAAATGCGCGAGACAGCGCCGAAGGACTTTCGTAGCCGACTTGAGCTGCAATCAGCGTAATCGAGCGCCCTTCTCGCATCAGCTTCTGAGCCAGGCTAACTCGCCAACTCAACAAATAATCAGCAGGCGTCTGTCCGATGACACTCTTGAAATGCACGGCATACGCAGCGCGTGACATATTTGACTCACTGGCCAGCTCTGCTATTGACCAGGCATGTTCCGGGGAGTTGTGCATCTGTAAAAGCGATCGGGCAAGCCGCATGTCGGCCAGTCCAGCCATCATTCCGGTGCGCAACTGGTGATGATCGAGCAGGTAACGGAGCAACAGAATGATTAGGAGCTCAAATAAGCGCTCAAGCGCGGCTTCCCTTCCACAATGCACATTTGCCGCCTCGGCAAACATCCACTCCAACGTGTCTGCCAGCATGGGCAGATCATCGAGTGCGAGCACCAAACAGTCCGGTAATGAAGCCGACAAAGGATTATCAATTCCGCCCTCAAACTCCATGGAAGCACACAACAACTTTGCGCCATCGGACTCACCCGCAAACAATTGATGCTTGGCGGGGCGTGGCATAAAAATCAAGCTAGGGCGAGTGAGCTGCAAATCCTTGCGATCGGGACCAAGCAACGTCACGCTGCCGGCCTGAAGCAGATGGATATAACCTCGCCGCTCGGCGCCATCGTAAGATGCAGAGCCGCATAGGTCGCCGTCATAGAACAGATTGGCCCGCACGCCGAACCGCGAGAGCAAATTAGACAAACGATCCATTGGCCGATCCTTGACGAGTCAGAACGCACAGACCATACCATCTGCGTTGTCGTTCAGTGCCTGTAGCGAACATGCCGGCGTAAATCAGCCAACGGATAAAGTGATCACTGAGCAGCTCAGCCTCCCTTTCCAGTTCGGCTGTTAAAAAAACAACACCGTTGTTTGAAAGCACCAGCAAATCAAGTGCTCACTCTTCTATTTTACGGGGTTGTACGCCGGAATCCCAGAAATTTCCGTCAGCCCAGCTCCAGTCCCGCCACGAGCGCATCCAGGTCGATGAACTTGCCGTCAGTCTGGAAGGTGTAATGCCCGTTCAGCAGGATGTGCCGCCAGGCCGCTGGCGACATCTGCGTGATCAACGCCAGCGCCTTGGCATTGCCAGCTGCCTCGTACTTCGTCAGCAGCAGGGACAGGATCGCCGAGTTGTAGAAGATGATCGCGTTGCCGATCAGCCTGGCGCACTGGTTGCTGATCTCGATTTCGATGTCGGTGCGGCCGGTCAATTCCTTCTTCCCACCGACTTGGGCGATGGTCGAGCGTAGCTGGTGATAGGACTCAATGCGGTTCTGCGAGCGGTGAACATTACGCTCCAGTTGCGGGTCGCGCAGGTAGCGCAGTGTGTAGATACTGCGGATGAGCTTGTCGAACTCGAAGATTGCGCGCCGCGTCGGGTTCGGCGCCGTATAGGTGCACAGCTTGCGGATCAGCGTGCCCTGCGTCATTTCCTTCAGGCCCAGTGTGGCGACGATTCGGTCGATGTTCGCCTTCTCACCGACGATGAGTTGCCGGTCGATCTGGCCAGCCGGCCGGATCAGGCATTTCTCGTACAATGCCAGATCATCGGCGCAATACAGCTCCTGCAACTGGTCGTCGAGGTCGGTGAAGCGCGGCTCGAAACGAAGTCCGAACCAGTGCAGGATGGCGAAGTTGGCCTTGTTGATGCTGTGCATGTCGCCGGTGATCGCGCTCGGCACGATGTCCGACGTGTTGCGGTACCAGATGTCGAACACGTGGTGAGCCTCGTACTCGTGTGCGCCTATCAGGTAGCCGTTCAACGGCACGTGATTGCACAGCAGCGTGTAGGCGACGACGCCCTTGCCGCGGCCGAAATATTTGCGCGAGTAGCGCGCCTTCACAGTTGGTCGCTCGACGCCGAATTTCTGCCCATCAACGGCACCGTACAACGAATCGAGGTCGAACGAGTAATGCGGGAAGATCGGCAGTGCGGCGATGGCGTTGCTGATGCAATCGTTGGCCACATGTAGCGTCGCCTGGCGCAGGTACTGCTGGTAGGTACTCTCCAGGACGTGGTACGGGATGTCGCTGGTACGTGCCATAACCTGGTTGCCGTGGTTCATGGCTTGGGCAATGATCACCGCCATCAGACTGTCGGCGTCGGCTACCTTCTTCGCATAGCGTGGCTGCAATGGTGTCAGCGCCGACAGGAACTGGCACTGGCCGTTGACGAAGCGAAACACGTCGGCGACATCGCAGTATGGCAGTTGCTCGTAGAGAGCTTGCTCGCGCGCCTTCTGGTTCTCCCCCTTGGGCTTGCGCCAGGTCAGTCTCTGCGTGTCCTTGTCGTATTCCAGGTGCGTCAGCTTGCCCTGTTTCAGCTCGCGATTGAACGCCACCCATTGCGCACGCAACTCGGTCGCCAGTGCATCGAGCTGGGCACTGACCGGCTGCCGCAGGAAGGGGATGTCCATCTGCGCGAGCACGGCGGCTTTCTCGTCCATCGAAACCAACTCGTCGGACAAATGCCGGTGCTGCAAGCTATCGTCAATGTAGAGCTCGCCCGCCTGGAAGCGTTTCCTGACCTGACGGTAAAGCCAGAATTCGTAACGATCGGCATGCAGGCCTGTCGGCGTGCCTTCGGCATCGAACATTAGCAGGTACGGACGCAAGCGTTTCGGCAGCGTTGCCGCCGGACATTCGTCGAGTGGCCGTTGTGATAGGCGCTGCTGCTTGGCGAACACGCTCTTGGCCCAAGTCAGCGCCGCGAGCCATGGGTTATCGGGGGCCGTGCCGGCGAAGTCGAGCGCGACGTACAGCGGCCGTAGATGGCGTCGAATGCGTTCGGCCAGGCCGTCCACCGCCTGCCAGTGCAGCGCCAGTTTGTTCAGTGGCTTGACGCTCATGCGCTGCGCCGTGTTTTGCAGCAATTCCCTGGACATGATTTTGTAGGCGCGTTGGCGCACCTCGCCGAACGGCGTCGGATCGGCCACGCTGTCGTCCACGTACAGCGACAGCAGGCGGCCAACCTGCGGCGTTTCCTGATGGCGTCGCAGCTGTTCGGCGACAAAGGACTGTTTCGCACCCGTGCGGCTCTCGTCCTCAAGTTTTTTCATGTGGAAGGCCATCGCGTCGACCAGGTTGTCGGTGAGCTGCCGGTAACGTACCCAGGCATAGCACAGCAGGTAGAGCCGGGTCTGCTCCGCCTTCAGGTGGCGCAGGTCATGGACGGTATAGAAGTTCGCCAGGCTCGCGTAGTACAGCAGGTTCTGCTGCGAGATGCCGAGCTTGGGCAGCAGCGCCTTGGCGATCCCGTGCAAGGACTTCAGCGTGGCGCGCTTCTCGCGCTCCCCTGCCATCTGACGCCAGCCGAAATCTTTAGCGTCCTGCTTGAGCGCTGCCAGTTGAGACAGGGTGTCGTCACGCACCAGGAGCTGGCCCAGCGCAGCTTTGGCCGATTCGTCCAACACTTCTGCCAGCAAGCCGCCCAAGCGCCTGCGTTCGGTGGACAGGGCTTCACTGACCAGCTCTTGTAAGGTGGTGTGGCCGGGCCGGATGATTTTGTGCTCGCTGAGCCAAACGATCAGTTCGGCGGCCACGAATCCTGGCATTACGTCGCGCCGCACGATCTGTTCAGCCTGCTGTGCCAGTTGCGGCAGGAAGCTAGCCGCCCACGACCGGTAGCCGAACAGTTCGGCGATCTGACCCCTCTGGCTGTAGTGCTCATGCTTGGTGATCGCCTTGCGTTCGAACGCTTCGCCGTGGAAATAGCGACTCAGCACGAAGGCGCAATCGTCCTCGACCTCATGCCAATCGAAGCGGAAGAAAGCATGCTTGGCCTTGAAGTAGCCGATCTGCAAGACGCAATAGACTTGGGCCTGCAGGCTAGGCCGGCTGCTGGCGAACGCCAGTTCAGATTCGGTCAACGCCAGGTATTCCAGCCGCTGAGCATCGTCGAAGTCCGGTAGGCCGTACAAGGCTTCCTGCTCTGCGTCAGAAAAGACGGTGAGTAGCTTATTCTTGTTGCTCATCGACCGTCCTTCCCGCACCACGCCAACCTGCTCGCGTCAATGTTTCGATCAACGTAGTGCGCTTGACATTGAAGTTGCGGCACACCGCCGCCTTAGACATGCCGCCATCGAGCGCGGCGACGATGGCGTCCAGCTTCTCACCAGTGATCGCCTGCGGCCGGCCGCCGATCCGGCCGCGTTTGCGTGCGGCGGCCAAGCCCGCGACGACGCGCTCCTGAATCAAGGCGCGCTCGTACTGCGCGAGCGCACCGAACACCTGGAACAGGAATTCGCCCGAGGGCGTCGTAGTGTCCAGGTTCTCTGTCAGCGAGCGGAACGCCACCCGCTTGTCCTTGAGCGAAGTCACAATGGCGAGCAGGTGCGACAGCGAGCGACCGAGCCGGTCGAGTTTCCACACCACCAGCACATCGCCGGCTCGAACGAACTCAAGCGCCCGCGCCAAGCCGGCACGGTCATCCTTCGCGCCAGAGGCACGATCCTCAAACAGGTGACGCGGATCGACGCCGGCGGCGAGCAGCGCGTCGCGCTGCAAGTCCGTGCTCTGGCGGTCGGAGTCCGACGACACGCGCATGTAGCCAACCAACATAGGCGGATAACCATCAAAAACAGGTTTCCGCATAATAGTGAATAGCGATAGAGTTTTCCGTACATTTTTGAGGGGGTGTTGCACAGGTAGTGTCGTTTTCAGAAGACGGCTGCACTGAACGTCAGAAGCCGACTGCACTATAGCAGCGGAGGGGTTGGATCCATCAGGCAACGACGGGCTGCTGCCGGCCATCAGCGGACGCAGGGAGGACTTTCCGCAACCGGCCGTTCGATGCGGCACCGATGGCCTTCGCGCAGGGGTAGTGAATCCGCCAGGATTGACTTGCGCTGCCCTACCTCTCACTAGTGAGGGGCGGCAGCGCATCAAGCGGTGAGCGCACTCCGGCACCGCCAACTTTCAGCACATGCGTGTAAATCATCGTCGTAGAGACGTCGGAATGGCCGAGCAGATCCTGCACGGTTCGAATGTCGTAACCGCTGCGGAGCAAGGCCGTCGCGAACGAGTGGCGGAGGGTGTGCGGTGTGGCGGGCTTCGTGATGCCTGCTTGTTCTACGGCACGTTTGAAGGCGCGCTGAAAGGTCTGGTCATACATGTGATGGCGACGCACGACACCGCTCCGTGGATCGGTCGAATGCGTGTGCTGCGCAAAAACCCAGAACCACGGCCAGGAATGCCCGGCGCGCGGATACTTCCGCTCAAGGGCGTCGGGAAGCGCAACGCCGCTGCGGCCCTCGGCCTGGTCCTTCAGCCACCATGCCCGTGCACGCGACAGCTGCTCGCGCAGGCTGGGTGCCAAGCTCTCGGGTAACATCAAGGCCCGATCCTTGGAGCCCTTGCCCTCCCGCACGATGATCGTGCCGTGATCGAAATCCAGATCCTTGACCCGCAGTTGCAAACCCTCACTGATCCGCATGCCCGTTCCATACAGAAGCTGGGCGAACAAACGATGCTCGCCTTCCAGAAAACCGAGGATGCGAACCACTTCATCCGGGGTCAGCACCACCGGCAAGCGCCGCGACGGCCGAGGTCTTCCGATCTCCTGAAGCCAGGGCAGATCCGTGCACAGCACCTTGCCGTAGAAGAACAGCAAGGCCGCCAATGCCTGACGATGCGTGGAGACCGAAACCTTGCGCTCGTTCGCCAGCCAGGACAGAAATGCCTCGACTTCGCTGCTGCCCAAGGTTGCCGGGTGACGCACACCGTGGAAACGGATGAAGGCACGAACCCAGTTGACATAAGCCTGTTCGGTTCGTAAGCTATAATGCAAGTAGCGTATGCGCTCACGCAACTGGTCCAGAACCTTGACCGAACGCAGCGGTGGTAACGGCGCAGTGGCGGTTTTCATGGCTTGTTATGACTGTTTTTTTGTACAGTCTATGCCTCGGGCATCCAAGCAGCAAGCGCGTTACGCCGTGGGTCGATGTTTGATGTTATGGAGCAGCAACGATGTTACGCAGCAGGGCAGTCGCCCTAAAACAAAGTTAGACATTTAGGGCACCCATCACATGAACAATCATTATTCATTCATTGGCGGTTCCGAAGGTTCATGGCGAGTCACAAGCTGTGAAACCGTCATTGGCATGCCTCTTGAAATGGTGCAAAGGGTCAATGTCGTTAATATGCCCTCAATCAATTTGGTCGAACGTGGCACCTGGACACTTCAAGGCTTTACAAGCAATGTACGGTACGCTGAACGGCAGGAGATCAATCAACTTCGTGCAAAGCAGGAAGACTTAAATCGTCCTACGTCATCATGTGCAGCGCTCATTCCAATAAAGAAAAGTCCAGAGTGGTGGGCCATGTCGCAAGAGGAACGGCGCAATATTTTTGAAGCACAGTCACACCACACAGAGATTGGGCTGGCTTATCTTCCAGAAATCGCAAGACAACTGCATCATTCTCGTGATCTCGGTGAACCGTTCGATTTCTTAACTTGGTTCGAGTTCGCCCCGGAGCATACTGCCTTATTTAACAAACTATTGGCACAGTTACGTTCATCAAAGGAGTGGGAGTACGTCGAACGCGAAATAGATATCCGACTTGTGAAAAATTTCTAACAATTGGTTCAAATCGCTCGCTGTGCTCGCCGGGACGGGCTAAAGCCCGCCCCTTAACCAAACGTTAGACTTTTGGGCGGCGCGAATCTTGCTGCCCAAAGGCTTGCATTTGCGGAGCAAAAAATGAGCACTCACCGCGTGTATAAGTCCCATGAATTCATGCAGCCAGCCGAGAAAGAACCAATACGGTCTGTTGTTGAATCTTCGCATTCAGTTATCGTGGCTTGGCATGTGGAGCCCGGCCAAACTATTGCGCCACATATTCACCCCGACGGACAAGATACATGGACCATCCTTTCAGGGGAAGGTCAATATCAAATTGACGAGCAAGGCAACACCGTTGCAATTGTTCCGGGGGATATCGTAGTTGCAAACAAAGGGCAGGTGCACGGTGTTCTTTGCACCAGCGTTGGCCCACTTCGGTTCATTTCAGTGGTTGCGCCTTTGGATGCTGGTTATGAACCGCTATCAGCAAAAACATAGGGGATATCAAGTGCAACAAGCTGCCTCCGCTCCCCAGCCTAACTGTTTGGTCAAGCTGACGCCAACAGGCTCCGCCTGTTGGTACCCTCCGCTTCGCTCCGGCGCAGCTTACCGCGGGCGTTAGATGCTTTGCTGTGCGCACAAATTTCGGCCAGCAACAAGACTGTTTTTTTTCTTAAATCGAACCTAAAATTTCTTCGCGGAACTCCATGGAGAAATATTTTGAAAAATTGGTTATTTATGGCTACGGCCATTATTTCTGAGGTCATTGCAACCTCTGCGCTCAAGTCTAGTGAGGGCTTTACTAGGTTAGTACCGTCTTTTATCGTCGTAGCGGGATACGCTGCTGCTTTTTATTTCCTGTCGCTGACACTCAAATCGATTCCTGTTGGAATCGCCTACGCAGTTTGGTCGGGCCTCGGGATCGTCTTGGTCACTGCGATTGCATGGGTTTTGCATGGTCAAAAACTAGATATGTGGGGATTTGTTGGTGTCGGCTTCATTATCAGCGGCGTTGCTGTGCTCAACTTGCTATCTAAGGCAAGTGTTCACTAAAACGGTCGCATCTAACCATTCCGTCGAGAGGGACCGCCCACAAGCTGCGCTTGCGGGTTCCCTTCGCGGCTTCGCCGCTACGGCGGCCCCTCACGTCAAACGTTGAACGACAGCTTTCCCAAAAGCTCTACGGCTGCTCTGGGTCGACACCGGTAATCGGATCGTTGCCGCACTGAACAGCGCCCCGTTCCAGGTCGCCTCCATTTATGCGGCTGAACCGAGGGAGAGCAGCTTTACGCCGTCTGGCCGCAGTTCGCCCTTGGGCGACACGTGCCGGTAGAGCGTCTGCCGGGTAATCCCGAGTTCTTCGCAGAGATCGCCCACCTTGGTTTCCGGTTGCCCCATGCTGGCCATCGCCAGGCGTAGCTTGGCGGCGGTCATCTTGAAGGGGCGCCCCCCTTTCCTGCCGCGAGCGCGCGCCGAGATAAGTCCAGCGACTGTTCGCTCGGAAATCAACTCACGCTCGAACTCGGCCAGCGCGGCAAAAATACCGAACACAAGCTTGCCGGCGGCAGTCGTCGTGTCGACCGCCGCACCGTGACCGGTCAGGACCTTCAGGCCCACGCTACGCGCAGTTAGGTCGTGCACGGTGTTGATCAGGTGGCGCAGATCACGGCCAAGCCGATCGAGCTTCCACACGATCAGCGTGTCCCCTTCACGAAGCGCCTTCAGGCAAGCAGCCAACCCTGGGCGATCATCGCGCCTGCCCGAGGCCAGATCCTCGTAAAGGTGCGCAAGGCTCACACCAGCGGCGATGAGCGCATCGCGTTGCAAATTGGTGGACTGGGATCCGTCCGCCTTCGATACCCGCATGTAGCCGATCAGCACCTTTTCACCCGTCACGTATACGTTCGATTATGTGACAGTTTGAGTCGGAAAGCTCTGGCCGTCAAAAATTGTCACTTAACCCGTTATTTAATTTAAGACATGCAAAGGATTCATCAAGCTCATAATGTGACAAAAATTCCGGGGAATCCGCTCGTTGGTAAACATGGCATTAAGTCTGCGTCGAAACCTGTGATCCCTACCCACAAGATCCTCTGACTTGCAGTTAATGCTGGTTGGCGACGATGGAATGCAGGTCGGTGTGGATCAATGCAGGTTCATTCGCAGCTAACGCTGGTTTGCCGGGCCGGACAGTCGCAGTTAATCCTGGTCGAAAACGGCGCTGATTGCAGGTCGGAACGTTTTCGTTTGCAGGTCGTTACAGCTACCGCGCAAGCTGCTCATGCACAAGCTCCAAACGAGAGCACGCCAGCGTCGACCGCTGCCTCCTTCGCTTCCCAGTTCTACGGTGTCGATGCTTCTGTAGTAGACGTGACAATCACCAAGCAGGATTTGTACACAGCTACAGCAACTACCAAAGCCCCAGGGCAAGCTGTCTGCTCGCTTGAGCTGGCAGTGGTACCTGACGGAGCGAACACCAACTGGGCGCTCGGCAGTTGGGCCTGTGACAAGCAGCCAGCTTCTTAACCACATACAGCAAGGGCAGGGCCGGGATTGATAGTCGCCGGTCCTTCTCGACGATTGCAGCGAAGGTGTGTTCAAAGATGGAGAAGGCGATGAATAATTATTCCGAATGGGAAACGGCTGTTGTCCAGCAGCTCGCTGAATCAATGGAGATCAGCTATTCAGACGCATCAGGCGTGGTGGAAGCCCAGACCTTTCACATACAGCAATCTTGGGTAAAGGGATTGGACGCAACTGATACTGCCCGCAAGGTGCTCTCAGAAATTAGGTAGTAACAGTGACAAGCTGACCAAGGAAAAAAGCTATGAACCTATCACCTAAACATCTGACCTTTGATGCGATGTATTCGGCTTACACCGCCGTGCTCCATAGCCAACCGGGCAAGGCGCTACGTCTGCCTGACGGCGGGGCCATCTTCCTCGAAGATGGTGAAGTCTATGCCGTGACATTGAACGAAGCTGGTGAAGTAGAAATGGAAACTGCAGGGTGTATTAGTCCTGTCGCATGGGACGATGATCGCGGTTGCTGGGATTGCGACGAAAGTGCTGAAGTTTGCGCTTCGGCGGTTAACTTCCCAGTTTTTGTCAGCCTCCCGGCTTGACTATGAGTTCGTACTCAATACTTAACCTTATACGTAGGTGAATCCTCCGGCCGCTGGCCGCGCCGATCATACAGTCGCGTTGTGCTGATGTTCGCGTGACCCAGCCACATCTGAACCTTCGCGATGTCAGCATCATGGTCCAGGGCGTTTGTCGCGGCCGTAGCGCGCAACCCATGCACGCCCAGGCCGTCGACCTCGATGCCAGCAACACGCGCCCAATACGCCACCACCGTATAAAGCCCATTCGCTGTAACTCCAGCACCGGTGGTTTTGCCCCGGACGGAACGGAATAGCGGTCCCGATGATGTATCTCGGGCACTGTCGAGCTCCAGGTACGCATAGATCCGCTCAGCAGCAACTGGGTGGAGTGGGAGGAAGCGAATTTTCTTCCCCTTCCCATGCACCCGAAGATGCTTTATGCCTCGGCGCTCCACCAGGTCACTCGTTGTCAGTCTTGCCGCCTCTTCCCGTCGAAGCCCGTGGTACAGCAATACAGCCAGGATCGCCCGATCCCTCACTCCCTTCACGGTTTCTGTATCAGGAGCGTCCAGCAACCTTTTAGCCTGGTCGTCACCGAGTGCCGGCGTTTTCCCTTCGTTGGTTTCGATCTTGGGTCGCTTGACCCCATGCACAGGGTTCCCACCGGCAACGGCATTGTTCTCCAGGAGATGATCGAACAGGCTGGCCAGCGCGGCCAGTTTGCGCCGGATCGTGGCCCCGGCCAGGCCCCGAGTTTCCAGCTGGGCACGCCATGCCAGTACATGTGCGCGAGTAACAGCACGGAACTCATCGGCGCCGGTGAGGCCGACAAAGCTGCAGAAGTCTTCCAGGTCATTCTGATAGGCACGTCGGGTACGTGGGTTGTCGATATTGGCAAACCACTCGACTGCAGCTGGCACACTGGCCAACTGCTGGAACTCAGCGGAAGTTAGTCGACGTCCACCGGCGCCGCCCGAACTGACGAGCTCGCTCATAACTTCTGCCTCGCTATGAACCCAGCCTCGATCTCGGGCCAATCCGGCGAGGCCATCATCTCGCGGATCTGCCGCTCGTGTGCCAGCTCGGGCACCAGATGCTGCCAGCGCTGTTTGGCGGCATCAAGCTCAGTGTCAGTGCGCAGTTGATCTTCTATCAGCGCACCGGCTGCCAAGAACCGCTGACGAGCCAGGCTCCAGAATCCGTTAGAGGCGCCGTACTGGTAAAGCGGCACGATGGGCACCTGGTGCTTAAGCCAAAGGCACCAAAGCACCCCCAAGCCAAACCCTTGGCGCTGATGTTGCAGCTCGATGTCAATCTTGTTGATGTACACGCGGTCATCCAGCGGATTGATGCCGTAGCTGACATATCCGACGCGCTGGCCACCGACCTCGATGTCATCCACAAAGTCGGTACCGGGAAAAACAAAGTTGCCGCGATGGGATTCCTGCCGTCGATTCACCAGGTGAACGCGGGAGGCTTGTTCATTCAGAATTTTGGCTTGGCGTCTATGGAAATAGTCGCGGATGGGGTCAAAAAGTGCCATGCGCCCTTCTGCCTCTAAAAGTGGTGATAACGTATTTTATCACCATAAATAGGGAAAGGTTCAGATCAGCTTTCGAGACTGGCGTCTAGCTGAGATTTTTATGATTTTGCGTGTACGTATTCAGGAAACGCTTCTTCAAATTCTGGATCTCCAAGCGCGATACGTGTCATTGCCACCACGGCAATCGTCCCTTTGATCTCGCCGGTCGAGGCGTCGTGTTTCAGGCGAACTTCTGCGGAGGAACTGCTAAATGCCCAGGCTTCTACGTAGGCTATGTAGGCAAGTGAGGTTTCGGCAGTCTGGTCATCGTGGCCCATAAACCCTCTCGGAATCGGCAGGTAAACACTACTGGCTAGGATCGGATATGCCTGCACCTTCGGACAGGTTACAGGCCATGAATTTCATCGTTCATAAAGCAGATTAAATCACTACCCAGTTGCCTTGTGAGTCGTGCTTTTGATGCAGCACTGGGGACAGCTTTGTAAAACGAAAACTCATGTTCAGACGAGTATTGACGAATAATCAAATGGGTTTTTACCAAGCGCTTTAACTGACGTAAGCGCGTGACTTCATCAACCATTTGACTTATTGCAGCAACGAACCACTCATCAGGATCGGCTGGTTCTGTACAGACTTGACCAGCGAGGCTTGGCGTCAGTTGGTACCCTTTCGATTTAAGGCTGCTCACGAGAGCGACTTGTTTATCAATAGGTACATCGCAAGCTGTAACAGCACCATTTCCAGTGTTGCTGACTGTGCCTATTTTCTTGTTATCGCAGTAGACTTTGCATGACCAAGCAAGCCCGTGACTAGTCTCCTCTTCACTGTATCCTTTCAATGTAAGCGCAACAGCCCTGAATGCCTTTATGTTCTCATACCCTTTCATAGTCACCTCCGTGGACATCGGTGTCCATTATATCTGGTTTCTTCCGTATTGTAGGCATTATACGGAACGCGGGGGCTAAATAAAAAGCCCCCGTTGCCCTAAATGATCGTGTGTATGCAAAAAACTGACAGTACCACCATCATTATCAAGCTGATAATAATAGGTTTTTTGATTCGCACCTGCCGATTGCTTGCAAGAGTTACGATAACCACTGCAGAACTGATTAGTGGTACCAGCCATCCAACAGGAGCTTTCATCAATATCGAAATAACTATCTCAAGAGGATTGCTTGACTGATGAGTTGAAGCCCAGAAAGGCATGTTGCCGCTGCCAAGAATAAATCCAGCAGTTAGGCACAGCGCTCCGAATGCAATTAATCCAACACACACCCAACCCCAGGCTTGCCAACGGGCAGTGTCTGCTACTTTCATAGCAACAAGTTGACTTGTTTGGGCAACAGCAGAAGACAGTGTACTTAATGCTTTTTTACTTTCAGCATCAACTATTTCAGCAATCAGTTCACGTTGCTTTTCGATAACTACATCTACCTGGCCTGCAATCAGAGCCGGATACTTGCTATATAATGTGTCGTACGATTCCAAAGCCATCAGAATCATCCACATAGCATCATTATCACGTATGTTGAGTGCGTTTTTCACACGGTATAATCGTTCGACTTCTTTGTCAGAAGGCTGACGACCGAGTAACGCTTTAAAACTACTTTCGATGTCATCCATCGATCACCTCACCAATCATTCGTGCCGCATCACGCCGCCACCTTGATAATTCGGCACGATTGCCGATAGGAAGTTCGATCATTGCTTGTGAAACCGACAACCGTTTGCTGTAGAGATCATCACTAACCCTGTCCGCAAGATCTGGTAGCAAAAGAGATTTTCCACCTTCACTTTCAATCATTTCCCGTGTTTTAGAGAAATTGTAGAGTTCAAACTTCTGCTCGTTACCGAAGTATCCGTTTCGGATCACATGAACCTTCGTACCAGGCAGAGCGTCTCGATACTCTTTTAGGAGTTCCAGGCTGTCCCTCTGACGATTGATCACCCATAGCGTTGTCAATTCACGGCCCAGCTCCACGAGTGTGCTATTCAGTGTCTCGCCATATGCAACAACACCTTTGTTATTTCGTGCTGCTGTGTTGATCACTACGACATGATCTTTGAACTCATCGCAGGCGTTTACAAGATCAATCCAGCCATTTGCATCATCAAGGTCAATCAGTCGAGTTTCAATTTGATCCTTGTACATTTTCCAAACGTCTGGATTAGATGTGTCCGATTCAATAAGCAGAACCTTCACGCCTGCTTGTTCGAGCGCATCAACGAGGGCAATCGTAGTGAAGGTTTTCCCTACACCGCCTTTACCCCCGCCAACGAAATAAATATCACCTTTTTTAGCTTCTTTAGATTTCATCAGTATCGTCCTTAGGTGTGAAACTACCTGGTGGAACCGGAGTTACTCCGGTTGAATTTTTCGTGCTGCTCGCTGGTTTGGATTCGACCCCAGGAACGGCTTTTTCAGATGCTTTTTTCTTGTCCCCACGGCTGGTGGTTGCTGATGATCGGCGCGGTTTATTGGTTGACCGAGAATTCGACTTCGCTGGAGAAACCTTCACCTTCGTGAGATAGCTTTTCAGCGTCGTAGGAGCGATCTCCAATCCACTCTCCCTGAGGATCTCTGTAATTTTCTCGATGCTGTACCCTCGAGACTGCAAGTCTCGAATAGACGAAGCCATCATCCGTATTGCTTCAAGATTTGAAATCTTTCGATCTGGATCTTCCACCTGAGGCATCTCCTCAAGCTTTCCCTTGAGTATCTCAATCTGCGAAACGCTGATCGCCATTCGCCTTTCCTCGAAACGTGCATTTACCCCGATTGTATGGGCATCTCTTGCGCAGTCAAGGTCCGTACGATAGCCTGCATACGAAATGCGGTCTAGAATTTAGGACAGGGTAGGGTTTGTACTCCCGCCATAAATGGCGTACGTACAACCGGCCTCGCTGCAGTCGTTTCACTCCCTTGCGCGGCCTACCTCCCTGCTCAGGGCTACGCCCCGAGACCCCTTGAACAGCGAAGGACCTATTTATGAGTACGAGTGAACAGCGGCGTCGAACCGGCCGCCTGCCACCTATTAGGTGTTTTGAGGATGAGGAAGAAATCGTTAGGCAGAAAGCCCATGACTGCGGCCAGAGCGTGGGGCAGTTCATGCTTGCGACTGCTCTGAATAGGCGCACGCGTAGCAAGGTCGACGGGCACATCCTCAACGAGCTGCGGAGGCTTGGGGGCCTTCAAAAGCACCTGTACAACGAAAGCGGGGGCAGGCATTCCAAGGAGTTGGCAGAGATTCTTGTTGAGCTGAAGCAAGCCATCATAAGGATTGGTTCTTAATGCTCGCCAAAGTCCCACCGCGCAGGGCTGATGGTAAATCCAGTTTTGCCGATTTGGTCCAATATGCGACACAACGAGACGATGAAAAAAAGGAACTGACTGATGAGCTCGATCCAGGCTACAGCCGAAGAGACAACGCAATTCTTGAGTCTG
Source organism: Pseudomonas sp. ML2-2023-3 (assembly GCF_037055275.1). NCBI lineage: Bacteria > Pseudomonadati > Pseudomonadota > Gammaproteobacteria > Pseudomonadales > Pseudomonadaceae > Pseudomonas > Pseudomonas sp. ML2-2023-3. The sequence continues at coordinate 52,994 of NZ_CP146345.1, read as the reverse complement.
CTAGAGCGCATCTCGAAAGAGCAGCAAACAATCTGCGAGCGACTGGACGAATTAGCCTTACTGATGCAGATGCCATCAGAGGGCGTCTTGGAAGTGCTCGAAGGGCTCTTGATACCGATGGGCGTAGACATGTCACGTCTCAACACGAAGTTCCAGGAGACGCTGACCGAAGTGGTAACCAACAGCTCCAAAAGGTAGATTCCGATGAACATGAAAGAAGCATTGCCGCTGCTCGAAACCATCTTGCAACAGCAGCAAGTTATCTCCGACAAGCTACAAGAAATCATCCTGACTTTGCGGCACGAGCCAGAGCCCGTCGAACCGCAATTGCGTTTCATGCTTCAGCCTCTCAACGAAGGAATCGAGCAGATGAACAAGCAGCTCTAGCCGAACTAGAAACAGGCTCTTTGTTAGGTGACTCGATCAACGAGAAATCGTCTTCAGGCGTTTCCTGTCAGCACAACTGTTTGAGTCTTGAAACAGCTGCAGCTGAGATGAGAGCAGTTGCCGCTCAAAATGCTAGAGTTAAAGATCCTGTTTACCATGTGATTTTGAGTTGGCCATCTGACGAATTTCCAACTGATGAGCAGGCTTTTGCTTCTGGTCTTCATGCCATGGAAGCTGTAGGCATGAAAGATCATCAATACGTGTTTGCGATTCATCACGATACCGATAACGTACATCTCCATATGACCGTAAATAGAGTTCATCCTGACTCGTTCAATGCTGTGTATCCGGACCGTGATTATTTTCGTCTGGATTATGCAATGCGTGAGCTGGAGTTGCGGTACGGCTTGAAACACGACAATGGACCTAATGTCGTTGTTCATGAAAATGGAAGTCCTATTATTCAGTGGGCGTCCAGTAAGGCAAAACAGCAGGGCAAGATACCAACAAAGGCTGCTGACATGGAGCGTCATGCAGATCAACAAAGTCTTCACTCCTATGCCCGTGGCGAACCACGTAAGCAAATTGCTAAATTGCTAAAATCAGAAAAAATGACATGGCAAACACTCCATGTGCAATTAGCTAAATTTGGACTGGGTATTCGTCCTAAAGGTCGTGGGCTTGCAATCTTTGATTTTGATGATGTCTCAGCGACAGGAATTAAAGCAAGCGACATGCACGAGCAGTTGTCACTAGCGCGTCTGGTTAAACGACTTGGTGAATATCAAGAGCGAGAGTTGCCTAAAGACTTTGTGACCGCCTCTGCTTACAATAAATTCGCTAGCCCTAAGCGCGATCCTATTGAGCGGCAAAATCGCCGTGAAGAGCGTGCACAGCTTCGTAAAGCGACACGGGCACGTTATGATGCATACCGTGTTGCGTTTGTTACACGCCGAATTGATAAAGAGTGGGTCAAGCAACAATTTATGATGATCCGCGATCAAGCCCGCCAGCAACGGGCAGATATAAAGTCACGAATCAAACATCCACTTGATCGTAAAGCATTCTACAGTATTCTTGCTTTTGAAACATTAAGGTCGCGTGAGGAACTCAAGACTAAAATCCAATTGTTACGTCGCGAATTAAAGAGTGATCCTTCGAATAAGAAGCTTACATTCCGTGAGTGGGTAGAGCGTGAGGCTTCTAACGGCGATCCTGGTGCGATTAGTCAGTTGCGTGGATTTACCTATGGCGATAGACGCAAAGCGAATACGGAAGGTAATGCGATCATTTTTGCAGGGGATGTTGATCCTACTTCAAGTTCAAATTTGTTTTCCGCTGGCACTGTCCGCCGTGATGGGGCCGTAGTTTTTCGTAGGGGTGAAGGAGATCCGGGTTTTGTGGATCACGGCGGGAAGGTTTCTTTCCCTGGAGGCCTCCTCGACGACGAGCTGCTCGCCCATGCACTTGATGACACGCGTACTCGGTGGGAGCGGCCTATTGAGATAAAAGGTACCCCCGAATTCGTTGACGCGGCTTTAAAGGCACTCATTGAACGTGGTTACTCCGGTGATCTAGCCGATCCGACCTTGAACGCTCGGCTCAAAGCTTTGGCTGACCAGCAGGCCGTGGCGAAGGCCAGGCCTATAAAACGCGGGCCACGTGCATAACAAACGTTGTTATGCTGTTTTCCGTATTGTAGTATTCATACGAAATCAACGGAGATAATCCTATGGACCTGAACCGATACCCGTTTGTCGCGTTGCTTGCTGCACTCGCTCTGACAGGTTGTGCTTCCAAGCAGCCTGACGTCAGCGCCCAGGCTTTAATCGATCAGCAAATTCTCGAAGCTTCTCAGAAAATCCAAGCTGCGCAGGTCGACCTGTACCAGGCTGGTGCTTTGAACAGTCGTGTGGTGATGCGCAATCCCAACACCGATTTGAACGACAAACAATTCGTAACCATCAGCTGGCAAGGTGATGCCGTGCAGCTGCTCACGAAGCTCGCACAAGACCGCGGCGAGCGTTTTGAGTTTATGGGCTTACGCATGCCGTTGCCTGTGAACATCGACGTCAAGGGCGTGCAGTATCAGACAGTTCTTTCCATGCTGCGCGCGCAGATCGGGTACCGTGCCGTCATTACTGAGGCCCCAGGTAAACTGGTCCTGCAGTACAACCGGCCCCAAGGCTGAATAGGGGGACTTCTATGAAACGGTTTATGTTCGCGGTTCTCCCTTTGATGGTTTCCTTCGCCACGCACGCTGCAGAGGAGCCTGTGCTCGATCCTTCGAGTAGCGATACAAAGTCCATGGTTGAAACGTCGCCTCCAGATCTAGACGCTCTGCTCAATCCTCAATCCCAAGCGACTACCAAAGTGACCGATATCCGCTCTCAGCTGCTATCGGGCGTTGGTCATACAGTGGGCTTTCGCGGGGGAATGGCTGCTCGTGGTCACGAGCTGGTTGACGGGCTTAACAGCCGGGAACCGGCTCTAGACGCTATGTACAAATTCGCCCCGATGATTGCCAAAAACGGGACGCTGCCTCCGGTTATCGTTGAAGCTCGTGACCTGTCAGCTTTTACCCCGGATCAGATCCGTACCGCTAATCGCGTATACAAGATTGAGCGCGAAGAACGCTTTGTGAGCGTCCCTCCCACCTGGCGGGACTATCTTTACGTTGGATTACCCGTTCGCCAGTCAGTAGAGCTCCCGGCTTTTGAAGCTCGACCGCAGGATGATGCAGAAGACCAGATCTGGAAAAAGGCAGTCCGTGAAGGTTGGGCTGATGGTTACAAGCAAGCGGACGCGATTCTTGAAGCGAATTTTCATCGCCTCACTCGCGATTACACCGGCATGCACCTTTATTCAACCTTGCTCCAGGCTGACATGATCACGACTACTCGTGTAGCTGAATCCCAGCAGACCGTGACCGGTGATAGTAAGCAAATGATGTTGGGCGACAAGCTGCGTAGGGTTACAGACAAGGCTAAGTTCGTTACGGATCCTGGTAAGTGGCGTCCAAGCGTCAAAAAGGATGCAGCAAAACCGAATCCTGTAGTGGCGCCTACCGCTCCGGTGCCGGCGCAATGATTCAACCGGTTTTGGAGCCCTTCAATTTCGAGGGTGATCTCGGTCCACACAGCTTTCGCAGATTCCTAAAATACTGCGCGGACAAAGGCGTTTCAGACGTATTGGTGCAAGGCGGCGACTATATCTGGGCGGAACTGCATGGCAGGCAGCTTCGAGCATCCGTCTCTACTGTGAAACAGGGGCAGCTTTCAGTCTTGATTGCTTCCCTGTGGTCACCTGAGATTGAGAGCCTGATAAAGCAAGGCGACGAAGGCGTTGACCGCGCTCTTGAGATCACCGGCAGCGATATCGGGCTTGAGCGCGGTTTGACACTTCGCTTCCGCACCAACTTTGTTCAGGCCCGCATTGCGAACCTGGATGAAGCGTACTCGATCACCATGCGTGTGATTCCTGTCGACCTCCCCGATATCCATAAAATGGGGATCGAGCCTGATCTGTTTGAAGAGCTTTTTCCGGAATCCGGATTGGTTGTCGTCTGTGGTCCGACCGGCTCAGGAAAGACGACCTTGCAAGCTGGTATCTATGGACACATCGGCGTTGTGATGCCTGATCGTAAGGTCATCACATTCGATGATCCTATTGAGTACGTCCTCGGTGGGCCACACTGGAAAGGACCTCAACCGGCCCAGTCGCAAATTGGCCGGGACATAAAAGACTTTCCAAAAGCAATGCGTAACGCCGTACGACGCAAGCCAAGTATCATTGGGATTGGTGAGGCTCGTGACCGTGTTTCTATCGAGGCGATGGTTGAAGCCAGCTTATCTGGGCACACGTGTTACGCCACAATGCACACGGAGTCTGTAGCAGAGACTATTAACCGGGCCATTCAAACCTACCCACCTGAGCAACAATCTGGGATTGCATCTCGGCTCGCTGGTGCGTTGCGGGTTATCATCGTGCAAAGGCTTCTTAAAACGACTGATGGCAAACGTGCTGCGATTCGAGAGTACCTGGTCTTTGATCGGGAGTTCAGGTCGAAAATGCAAACCCTCCCGTATAACGAGTGGGCAATGTTGATACGGACCAAGCTTGAGGAGGCCGAGGCCACTCTTGATGACAAAGCTTGGAAGCTGCTTCAGGACGGCAGGATCCTGCAGGATGATTTTGTCGGTGTTGCAGGCATGAAGGAATTCAGAAGGCGCTCGCTGAGCGCGCAGGAGAGTTAGACCTATGCCTTCGCTTTGGAGAGCTGCCTCAGAACCGTTGACCGCTTTCGGCATTCCGGTGTCAGCATACTTGCCATTGTTCGGTTGGATGTATTTTCCGAGCTGGACCACCTTCTACATTGCAGTAGGTGTCATCATCTCGTTTGGCATTTTGGCCAAGCTTGGTTGGACCCTCAGTGTTTGTTGGAATAAGTTTTTGGGCTTCTTACGTGGTGGGGTGATCTACGCCAGGCCCTGGTGGTTCAGAAAGCGTTTTCGAGACTAAAAAAAACCGCCCGAAGGCGGTTTTTTATTTTGTCGTGCATCAGTACGACTCACCGGCTACGTGGTCCCCTATCTTTCAGGGACGGAGAACCGACCCCTGCAACCGCTGAATCTACCTGGCTTGGATTCGGCGGCTCTAGGGTAATGCGGATACCGGGATTCAGCCTGCATGAAGCCTCTTTGATTGAATCCCAATGCGAATGGGGGACAATCCCCACCGTCAATGGCTTTTCGCTAATGGTTAATTTTGCTGGATAAGCAATCACCTTCATATGCTCCCAACCCGGGGCCTCAATGAGCGAAGACATCAGATCCGGCCTTTGCTGCAACAGCAAATGAGGTTTGGCCAACTCCAGCTTGCTTGGAGTGATCCCTTCTTTGGCCAGGCGTTCATGGAGCACTGCATGGAGGTTATCCATCATGCTCCTGGACATCCTCGCGAACGATATAAAATCATGATTTGGAATATCGTCAGGTCGCATCATGTTGGGGTTCTGTTTTTGATCCAGTTCAACCAAAAAATCGACGACCGTGAACTGGAGTCTGTTTTTGTCCGCATATGCACGTGCAGCCATGAAACCATCTTGCTTGCTTTGATAGCCGTACAACGCTGGAAATGCGCCCGAAATAGGTGCGTTAGTCGGCACGCCACAGTCTTTGAGGGCAATAGCCCTCGGCGCTGGGCCGGAAAAAAAATAGACGCTAGATAACTCAATAATATGTGAGTCTGGCTTATCAGTCGTGCTCACCTATGCCACCTTGTTTTGACCAACCCTGAATCAAGACCTTTTCAACCTTCTGGCGATCTCCTACGTTGCTCGCTACATCCTGCATCAAGCGTTTGCATTGCTTAGGAGTAAGCGCAAGTCTCTTGAGCGCTTCGATCCATCGCATCACCGGCCTACCTGGCTTGCCATCATGCAACATTAGACGATAAACCGAGGGTGGGGATCTTCCAATCAGAGTCGCGAAGGCGTCTCGATCTTGGGGGGAATCCTGTAACCCTAAAAACTCATAAAACTCCCTGATGTCCAGCGGTGGCTGAACAGGCGACGATGCAGGGTGTTGACGGTACAGATGCAGCAGCATTGCAATCACTGGATCACTTATTTGCTCTGCTGACTGCTCAGGATTCGTCAATTCCTCCCATTTGGCCTTCTGCAGACCAAAGGCATCCGCTGCCGCAACCTTGGTCAGACCATTTTCGATTCGCCATCTCTCCAAATCTGTCCCACAGATCGGGTGAATCTCATCAGTGTCGATAGACATTTGCTCCCCTCAAATGAAGCTGTAAAGCGCCTGCCTCGGCCTCTGTACACGGTTCTTCCAAATCCGTGCTATTTTGAATAATATACACAATACGAAATTTAAGCAGCCACGGTCCAGCCCGAAAGCGGTCAATGTGAAGCTCGCAACTTCACGCTTAGCTTGCGGCGTAACGGGCAAAGGACTCCCCACCACCTCCACAGAGGCAGGAGCGCCCATGAGCGTTGAATCAGAAGCTTTACTGCAAGAGTTTCGCCAAGCTGTGTACGAAAAACACAGCTCGCCACAAACGGCGATGGAATCCTCTCCGGATGGCGCCATTCGGCATCGTGCCGAGGCGTATCAAGCTTGGCTTCAGAGTAGCCAAGCTGACGGTGAAAGCTCCACAATCCCAGATACCCTACTGCGGCACTGGGTCGTTGCTGACATCACGTCCTGGCGTTCAGTAGAACCTAATTCCGCAGAAAATGCTGTCACCGCATTACATCGTAATGTTTTTGCATACGATACATATGCAAAATTGCTAAAGGAACTGCACCAAGAGGTCTATGACCAAATAATTTCGCGTTCTGAGGTAGCTGAAACGATTAATGGCTTCAGCAACGCAAGCGCGCCAGGAGACGAACCGGCAAAAACCGATCCGAGTGTGATTCTCAGTGAGCTGCTCAAGGACATCACTTACCGTGAGCGTGCAGACGGAAGCGTCCTCTACCTTTTGAAGGAACAGCCGATTTTCGTCGATCACGGGCAACAGATCCTCATGGAGGCGAAGGCCCAAGATGACGAACTGGCCATTCTTGCGGCGCTACACATGGCGAAGCAAAAATTTGGCGGGTCTATCGAGTTGACCGGATCGGACGAGTTCAAACGTCGGGCTCTTGAGGTGATGATCAAGCACGATGTGCAGGTGGAGCTCAAGAATCCAGCACAAGAAGCTTTGCGCCGGGAGATGATGGGGTTGCCGCCTGTAGGGGACTCAGCTCCCGGACAGGATAATGCGCCGGCACCTGATCCAGCCGCCACTCAGAATCAGCCGTCTCAACCCCGACCATCAGCTTCGGCAAATCCCAATTCCGCAGCCGATGCCACTATCCCGGTTGCGACTGCAGCTGAGCCAGTGAACCACTACAAAGGTGAGCTACTGGAGTTTGGCTCCGCGCCTTACCAGTTCGATATCTCAAATAGCCGCAGCTTCTACGTCACCCTCAAAAACTCTGACGGTGAATCCAGGACCACTTGGGGTGTGGATCTGGAGCGAGTAATCGAAGAACTCGGCGTAGGTCGCGGCGATCAAGTCGAGCTGACTAACCTCGGTCGCAAGGACGTAACCATTGAGGTGCCTGTCCGGGACAAAGCAGGGCAAGTCCTTCGATACGAGGAACGTAAGACCCACCGCAATGAGTGGGGCATTGAAGTGACTGCAAAGGCACCCGCTGATGTGACCCCACCTGCCCCACTTGAGCCAGGCGAATCCGCAATCAAGGCTCATGATGCCAAATGGCTGAATGATATGGGCGTGCCTGTCGAAGCATTTGAAACACATCCGAAAATGCTTGCGATGCGTGGTGAGGATCATGCTGTTCTTCTGCTCAATGGTGTCGAAACCACTGCTGAAGGCTTTGCCACAGTCGAAAGACTGATGGCTCAGCAAACGTATAGAGCGGCCTTCATGGCTTCGTTTGAAGCCGAATTCGGACGATACAACAACCATTTCCAAAAGCAGCTTGCTGATTCTGAAGGGTACGCAATTGCAAACGAAATGCTCGCTGACGCTGAGAGCAAATATGGTCCGATCCCATTAGCCGTGATCGACTCCGAAGCGCACATCCAGGATGCTATGGCGAAAGGCGATATTGACGCCGTTATCGACGCTATCGATGCGTACGATCGCCAATACCTCGCGTCACTGGAAAGCCACCGTCAGACCGTTGAAGCTCAAAGCAATCAACAAGCTGCGAGTGGTGGCTTTGTCGAAGTGGGTGAACCGACTCCACAGCCCTCAGCAATAGACGAAAATTCCACCACTGGCAGTGAGCCGACGCTCACTGATGAGCCGTTGCATTTCTTACATAACGGCCAGTCTGCCGAGATTGATTTGACCCGCTACGTCCAGCAGCCTCCATCTCTGGAAGAAAATGGTCAGCCATCCAGTGAATTAGTGGATCACACGCTGAATTCAGCTTCGCCGCTTTACTTCACCCACAACGGTGAACCAGCTGAAATCGACCTGAGCCGTTTTGCCCAATCTCCCGCTACAGACTTGTCGGTTGCACCTGAAAGCCTCCCTCAACACGCCGCTGGGCCTGCAGGCTTGACAGAAAAATCTGGCATTCCCTTTTCAGAGCGAGATCTGCAATACGCGGCCAACCTGGTTCCTGTTGAGGCCCATTCCTGGTGGGACGTGCAGCGAGTGGCCATTGAATCGTGGGGCAGGTCTTTGGAGGAAATGGAGGCGGATCTCCAAGTCCTTGGGCCTGAGCCAAAGGTCGATCAAATCATCTGGTTCGACAAGGCTGGCCGTCAAATGCCTGCGCCTGTCGATGAGGTTGAGTGGCTTGCGAAGCAGGCTTTAACGGTTTCGCAAAACGATGAATCGAATGGTTTTGTCAGTGGTGACAACAACGAGTTGCGCGGGCGCGGCGCGGCGAGCTTGTTCCCAAGCGCAGATGGTGTGATTGAACTCAATCCAGAGGAGGCCGATATGGCACAGTCCGATTCCAATGCAGAGAAAGAACCCAAACTCATCCTTCGGGGTGTTACCAAGCTCGCTGATGACTCATTCGACACAACGGTCCTGCTTTACCAGGGTAAAGGCGACTACCTGCAGGGCTTCGTGAAGGTCGATGGAATAAAGCACCAGGTGCTTGCCTTCATGAATGAACGCCATCCAGATCCTTCGACGGGCGAAATCAAGCCAAACTTCATCACGCTTTCAGAGCCAAGCAAATCAGGCACTGATGATGATTCCAAATGGAATCAAATCGGCTACGGCAATGCAGTAAATCGCCGTGGCGACGGTAAACAGGTTCACTTTGATGAGGTCTTGTTTAACGTCGGAGGTACCATTGTGAAGGCTAAGGAGACAAAACACGTCGACGAGTCGCTCCACCAAAAGCTGGGCTTTCTTGAGCCTCGCAAGGAGCGCGAGAAGCCAGCCGCCACCCCAAAAGATGAAGTGCCGGCCGCTGGACCCGTAAGCGACGCAACAGCCCCGGCGCCATCCACTAAAAAACGAGTACGAGCTTAATGCTCGCCCGCTTCCTGGTTACGAGAGGACCTGTAATGAAACCACTCACTCGCACGCTACTGGTTGTGCTTCTTATGTGTTCCTCCATCGGCGTACAAGCAGCCACTTGCCGCAGCGGTGAAGCGGCAATGCGCGGTGGCGAAGCAGGTCTGTCTCGTGACCAGTCAGCGGCGGACTCTAACGAAACAGCTGAGAAAACCTCATCCGATATCTTGGGGAAATGCATTGGTGGTATCACCGGCATATTCGGCACGACTAGCTTCCCTGATCTCTCGGCAATCTGGCAGATGATCAAAGACAAGGTGTGCTCAATCGCTAGCTCTCAAGTGCGCGGCGTGGTGTCCCAGGTCAACGGTGAAATCAATGGCGTCATGACTCAGGTGAACGGTGCCGTGACTGACACGATCAACCAAACCGGTGTCAACGACACGGGAATGGGCACTGTGATCAGCAGCGGTGACACGAATATCAGCGGTCCATCCGTGCAAAACACCAAAAGCTCCGGCTCTACGGACTCTGCGTTTTGGAATGACATCTGGAAGTAATAACCATGGAGGTGGCCGTCATGAAACAGATCGAGGAATTGGCAAGCAAGCAGTTAGAAGCTGGGGGGCTGATCTTGGCTCTCCCACCTAAAGTCATGCTCGACATTGAGCAATATCGGATTGCACGCAATGAAGCTCTGGCATGCAACGATGACAACAACCTTCTGCTCGTGGAGGAGCTGAGTCAGCGGTGGCAAACCGAAGCTATGAATTTGGCTCGTTGGTTGTCCGCTCAGTTCCCTGATGACGAGCGGTCAGTGGAGTAGATTCATGAACCGACCTCAGACCACTGCAGATCTGCTAATAAAACACTCATGGCCTGCTGGGCAGACCATGGACGTGGCTTGTCCAAACTGTGCAGCTACGGTGGCCACGCAGATCAGTGTCGTTCGTGAAGACGACCTGCCGTTAAGGCCCGAAGACTGTGAGGACTGCAACGCCCAGTTCGAGGTTTACCCGGACGGCAAAACCGTTTTGGTATCAGCTCCCGCATCAGGCCAGCTTAGTGATCGTGCACTGAAGGCAATCAAGTTTTTTGAATCACTTACATTCGACCCTAACGGGCCCCGGGATTGGCCATTCACCACAGAGGTTGAAACTCTGGTGACAGTTGCCTGGCTACACGAGTTTGAGGACGGCACTCTACAGTTCTTAGATGCTGATCAGCAGCCGCCGCATGTCTACAGCCCGCGCCTGGATCCTGAAGCGCTGGAGCGATTTTGCGAAACGAACATCGATGCGTACCGATCTTTCCATGACAAGCACGAAGTAGCACTTGATCGTCGCGAGTCCGTGGCCATGACTCCTTTTTGGTAATAGAGAAATCCGCTGCCACCAATGAGAGGAAATACCATGGACTTAGTTGCTCGCAGAGCCGTCGAGAAAAGCATCATCATCGCAGCCGCAGAAGGCTTGATTGCTGCTGGGTGCACAGTTTCGGTTATTGAAGGTGAAAAGGTATTTCTTACAGATAGCTCAGACCCCGTCGCGATTGATACAGCTTTGCACGCATCGGGGGAGCCAGGTTTCCTGGTTAAAAGACTAATCGACGGGGTTCTACAAGAAGGTTGGGTCGATTTTGTCGGAAATACGGGCATTGAAATCATCACAGCAGACACCAAGCTGAAACTAGGCAGTGCATTGCAGGCGGCCAACGCATTAGCCTTAAAGCTGCGCGCCGAGCAAGTCGAGGGCAGAGGAAGCGAAGTGGATCTTCGTAACTTGGACATTGAATCAACGGATATAACACGAGCAATACGCCAACTTCGCAAGCACGGTTTCAGAATCATACGCAATGATTTGATCCCAGTGAGTCCTCATCAACTTTACGAAGACACCACGGCTGTAGCGTGCGACATGCTTGGTATGGTTCCAAGCCGATTTAACAGAGCTTCGCTGCAAGTGCAGAGGATCGCGTTAGCAATCGAAAATAATCTATGTGAACCCGACGATACGCATCTAACGAAGGATCAACCCAATGAGTGATAAAACTGAGCAGTTGCCGCAGCTTCCACAGGGTTTGCGAACCGAGCTTCACGTTGTCAGCAATAAAGGAATGACCGGTAACAAATCGTGGGTTCTGCGCGACTTGAAGACGGATGAGCTGTATGAGCTTACGCCCAGCACCATTTCGGGTTGGGACATCCCCGAGGGCCAGCTCGACGGCCCTGGCATCATCGTAACGATGGTGCCCGATTGCGTAACGCTGCAGCTGAGCAATGGACAGCTGTATCGCGACCTCCCCCCCCCTGATGCTCTGCGTTTGAAGAAATAGATCATGCAAAAGATTGATGAGGAAGAGGTTTTGAAAACTGAAAATCAGTCTGGAAACGATCAAAAAAAACGCAATGTTTGGCCGATTGCAGCTGGTTTCGCGATTGGTCTTCTTACCCCATTCGTTTTTTTAGACGAGCCCAGGTCGATCGGTCTATTTTCGCTTTTGGTAGTTTGCGTCACCGGGGGGATGGTTATGGGTTGCGTAATGTCCGTGATCAGCAATTTAGCCAACAGATCATAGGAACAACCGCTGCATACCACCGGCCCTTTACGGGCCTTTTGCAGTACCAGGGTGCGGTGTACGCGTCCGTGAAATCGGCAGGTATCCTAATGCTCATTGCTTCCAAAAGCGGCTGTATCTCAGTGTCAAAACTGGTTAGTGAAACGGACAACGTTTGGACGCTAGAGGTTGAAAATAGTCTGCATCGTGTCAGCAAAAAGGACAGCCGACAGCGCGCATTCAACGCTATGTCCGACGCCTTGGAATGGGCTGGTGCCGACCAGGAAATGATCGATCATTTTGTTGCTCTTGAAGCTGAAAAATCGGCAGTCAGCAATCAGGTGCTGGGTTGAAGGAAGTATTGCAGCATTACACCAGGTGCCGTTGGCCAGTTGATCGAACACAACAGAAGTAGGTAGGAAAAGCCGACCCCCGCTCATTCCTTGAGCGGGGTGCTTGGGTTTAAGCGCGCATTTTCTTAGCTTCTGGTGCGGCATTCCCCTGCAGCACTGTCGACTTCGGCGTCCACGTCGAGACGTAGTTGTCGTCAGCTTGCATCAGCTTGAGCTCTGTCATCACATCACGTGAGTCATCCCTCAGGTTTTCCAGGCGACTTTGCTGCTGGAATGGTTTCCCCTTTTCTATCTTGGCCTTGGCCAGCTCATCCCTCTCCCCAATCCGGGAGTTTTCAGCGTCAGCTCGCCAAGCTTCAAACCGGTCCAGGAAATTATCAATGCGGCTGATGAAGCCTGGCAGGCTGAATTTGTCGTCGGTTCGATATACCAGGTTATCTGGCTCGTACGAATCGTTGCCTGTAACCGTGAACTGAATCTTGTTCCGGTTGCAGGAGACGTCGATCTCAAATCCCCTGTAGGTGCCAACACGGATGATTGCCGCACGCTGGAAAGTGTCCTCTGCCTTGCGGTCGACGGCCACCTTCATGCTGCCCATGATTGCGCCCAGGAGCTGGTCTTTGTTGTCCTCGCCATAGCTCTTTGCTGCCGTTTTGAACAAGAAGCTGGAACCTGTTCCGGCATCGCGTTTGGCGATCTCGCCATTCCAACGAGCGACCGATCTGTCAGCTCTTTTGTCTGCTTCTTCAAGCCAGGTAATCCTGCTATCCAGGGCATGTTGATTTCGCTTGTAGTTGGAGAACAGCGCCTCCACTTTCTTCAAGTCAGCAGCAAGTTGGACTTGGAGGAAAATAAGCGGATTACCGGTTGCAGCGGCCTTCATCTCTGCAGCGTTGGCAGCTTCGCTGGCCACGTCGTCAATGACACGCTGAAGGCCATCCCCTTTCCGGAACTGCTCGATGCCGGCAGCCTTGTATTCGATGGTCTGCCACATCCGGCTGTCATAGGTCTGTTTGGTCGCATAGCGCAGGATTTCGATCTCAAAACCGTCTGGATCCTGTTCATAGAACATGTTGCCCTGACGCTCGATTCGACCGTCACGTTGTTCAAGATCGCTTGGGCGCCAAGGGGCGTCGACGTGGTGTAGGGCAACCAGTCTGCGTTGTACGTTAGTACCTGCACCCATCTTCGTGGTGGAGCCAAGCAGCACCCGAACATCACCGCGATTCATTTCGTCAAAAAGCTTCGACTTCTGCAGGTCTGTATTGGCTTCATGGATGAATCTTACCTGATCTGCCGGCACGCCCTTGTTGATGAGCTTCGTACGGATCTCCTCGTACACGCTGAACGATGCGTTGCCAGCCAAGATTTCGTCCATGGAGATGACCTCCCCATCGTCGTCATCATCAAGGGAGGCTTCTGGAGCGGTTTCCTGTCGCTTTTTTCCTTTGGGGGTGGAAAGGTCGCAGAATACCAACTGAGTGCCTTGGCGAGCATCCCAAGCCTCCCAGATGCGGTGTACGTTTTCCACGCAGGCATTCACCTTACTGCCAATGAAGTCATCAGAGTCAGGATCGATCAATCGGAAATCTAGCCCCGCCTTCCTGGCATCGTTGGTGATCTTCAGCGGGTTGTCGATGCGCGGATCCCGTGGAAGGTGTTCCATACGGTAGATGATCGAACCCTTGTTCCAGCTCCGGATAACACCGCCGTCAGCACGATGAATTGGCTTACCGTGATCATCCAGTACCTCGGATTGAACACCCATGTATTGGGCTTGTTCATTGGAGCGTTCAACGATGATGTTTTGAGGACGACCGCCTTTAACCCTAGGCACTGGGAATCGTGTCCCTCGTTCTGCGGCCTGTTGTTGCAGATCTGCCCTGGTGATGACGTCCGCAAAGGTTCGGTACATCGTGTTCAGCTCAGGGACATTTTGGAATCTTGAAAATCTTGAATTGAGTCGGTAATTCACACCGGTGGCATCCAGCTCCCAGCCGGTAACCACTTGGCCGAAGGTAGAAGCCCAGGCATCGAAGTGTACGATCCCGCGTTCTTTCAGTTCGTCATACTGCATGTACCGCTGAACGGTATAAAGCTCAGCTATGGTGTTGCTCAAAGGCGTACCAGTAGCAAGGAAGACTCCTCGACCGTCGTACTTCTGCTGCAGGTACCGACATTTAACAAACAGGTCGAAGGCCTTTTCGGAGCCTGTAAGGTTCCCCAGACCGGAAATCCGGCTCAGCGACGTGGTTATGAACAGGTTCTTGAATTCTTGAGCCTCATCAACGACCAGCGCATCGACACCCAGATCTGCAAAGGTCACTGCCTGGTCTTTAGCACCTGTATCGGCTTTTTTCTCCAGGCGTTCCTTCATCCGCTCTTTGGCCTTCTCCATTTCCTTGATGGTGATGCGATCCCCGCGGTCGTTCTTGAGATCGATGATTGCATTGCTCAGGTCGCTAATTTGCTCCTGGAGCAATTTTTCAAGAGTGTCCTGAGGCATCCCGATTTTTTTGAACGAGCTATGTGCAACTACGACGGCATCCCAATCACCCGTTGCGATACGGGCAAACAGGCGCTCGCGGTTTTCCTTTTTGAAATCTGACTTCTCAGCAACCAGGACATTAGCGTCTGGGTAAAGTGAGTAGATAGCGTCTTTCCATTGCAGCAACAGATGGTTGGGCACAACAAGCATCGGCTTGTTCAGAAGCCCCATCCGCTTGCTTTCCATAACGGTCCCAACGCACACCAGTGTCTTGCCGGCGCCGACGACGTGATCGAATAAAGCGGTTCCGTCTTGAATGCCCCGCCAGATCCCATCCTTCTGATGAGGACGCAGCGTGATGTCGAGTGATGCACCAGGTAACTGGAGGTGAGAGCCGTTGTACCGCGATGGAATATTGGTATTGAACCTGTCGTTGTAAAGCCTGGCCAGCTCCACCCGCTGCTCTTTGTCCTCCCAGATCCAGTCAACAAATGCCTGGCGCAATTCATCTGCTTTCTGGTTGGCTGCGGCGGTTTGAGTTTCGTCAACCTGCATGATGGGTTGGCCGCGATCATCTCGGCCGACTTCGGTTTTGACTTGAATTGATCGGTTGGTTAGTACCGCTTCAATCAGTTTGTTTGCCGGGTACGCTTCAGTACCCCAGGTAACACGACACGTCGTGTTGTCACCCTGACCAATATCAGCAATCCATTTTCCGAGCGCTGCCTGGTAGCTGATGCGTCTCTGCACATCACCAAGCAGGTGAACCACGAATTTATCGACGACGGTATCAGGTACCCAGGTTGAACCCAGTTGGACAGAGATGTCGACCGGATCGATGTCTGCAGGTTGAACCGGGCGCAAGGCGTCTACGTTATGCGAAAAGCGCGGGTCTTGCTCTGCAGCCCTGATAGCACCACGAAGCTTAGCTTTCACGTTCCCTGTTAAATACTGGTCTGCTGTCTCCCATCGGTCCTTTCCAGGATTGAAATAAATCAAACCTCGCAGATCAGCAATGATGTCTTCTTCGGAACGACCGCAAAGGCGAACCATGCGTTCCAGGTCAACACGGCCGACCTGGTTCATGGAAACGACTAAGGCATCTGTCGCCGAATCGACATGCCGAACTTCCTGACGAGGTGTCATCACGCGACGGCTGAAAATCGATGCCTTATCAGCTTTTGGGGGACGAGCGGCCACATCATGCTTGCGGGCCATATCTGCTGATATGCCCCGGTCGTAGTTGCTTTCCAGCGCATTCAACAATGGATATTCAGGATCGTCGCACATGGCCAAACGGTTAGCCTGGCTGCTGATATGGCCATGTTTTCGAATGAACCGATCGTACAGCGTGTTGAGTCGAGTCCGGTGCAGATCGAGGTCGCTTTCGATGCCCTCGGATTGTTCTGCTGCCATCAAAGTCCGTAGGGCATTCCTGACCTCGATCATGCCCTTGATTCGGTCGCCTGCACGCTCGTTTTTGGGTGTGATCAGTTGATAATCAGTCTTGGCCAACTGGTCGGGAAGGCGTCGAGCTATTAGGCCAGCCTCGGTGATGAAGTAGGAGCCGACTTTCAGATTCTCAGGAAGTACCAGCTCAGGTTTCTCATCTGCAGCGTCAACCAATTCTGGAGACGAATTAGCTTTGTAAACGTCACGTGGTAATGCTTCCAACCGAGCGGAGATCTCAGCGGCCAGATCCCGACCAGGCTCCCCGATCAAATCAGCGGTGTCTCGGTGCATGTTCCGTGAAATGACCATGCGACCGGCCATCTGCCAAGGGTTTTCAATGAAATACTGGTTGATGGTGATGGGGGCACCTGTCTCACGATCTCGTATATCGCCGACATTTACCCATCGCTTGTCAGTTTCCTCACCAGGTATCGCTTTCTGGAAAAACACAATATCGGTCGTGACTTCCGTCAGCGCGTTCTCTTTGAAAGCAGTGTTTGGCAACCGAATCGCGCCAAGGAAGTGGGATTGTTCAGCGATGTGCTCACGAGCTCTGCCGTTCGCTGCATCCAAAAAGTAGCGACTGACGACTACTCCCATCACGCCACCTGGCTTGAGCTTGTCGAGGGATTTGGCGAGAAAGTAGTTGTGGATGGAGTACCCGCTCAACTCGCGGTGATGGGGATCGTAGAGTGATTGCGAGCCGAAAGGAGGGTTGGCCACGCACGCGTCAAAATAACCGCTGGGAACGACAACATCCTGCAGGCCCCGGTTGAGATAGGTAGCTGTAGGGTAAAGGTGCTTACCTATCTCCGCTGTCAGAGGATCGAGCTCGACTGCAGTAAAGTGGCTTTCTTTCCGAATCCCTTCGGGCATCAAGCCAATAAAGTTGCCAGTGCCGGCAGCTGGCTCGAAGATCTTACCGCCCGGGAATCCAAGCCGCTGCATGCCCTCATAAATCCCCCCAATGACAGCAGCAGAGGTGTAGTGGGCATCTTGAGTCGAGCGCCGAGCTTTCTCAAATTCATCTTGGCTGAGAAGCGCGCCCAGTTCCTGGTACTCCCGCTGCCAAGCCTGATTACGATGGTCGAACGCCTGAGGCAACCCACCCCATCCAACATATTTGACCAGTATTGCCTGTTCTGCTGGTACAGCTGCCCGCTTCTGCTCACGCAGTCGCTGCAGTAGCTGGATCGCCTCTACGTTGTCCCGAAACTTGGCTTTTGCCCCACCTAAACCCAGCGAGTCAGCCGCGGTGATCGCGTAATCGGTTGGTGTTAAAGTTCTGTGTTCACTTCCTGCAGGGCCAGCACTTCGTGCTCGGTCAGGCCGGTTTTGTGCTCCGCTGGGAGGCTGTGGAGTGCTTCCAGTTCCAAGCGTTGCTGCTCCAACACTTTCCCCAGCAGAGTCAGTTCCCCCTCGCTCTCCAGTTGCTTCAACTGCGTGGGGCTGTTCAAGGCCCAACGATCCAGAATTTTCCAAGACTGTGGGCCGAACGACGGAGACTGACGAATTGCCTTGATTGTCTCCGAGTTCAGTTCCCGGCTTGCGATTTCCAACGGTTGGGTTTGATTTGTGATCATGCTGTTCTCCTTGGTCGTCATCGATGTCGAGACCG
The DNA here is from genome assembly GCF_037055275.1 of Pseudomonas sp. ML2-2023-3. Classification (NCBI taxonomy): domain Bacteria; kingdom Pseudomonadati; phylum Pseudomonadota; class Gammaproteobacteria; order Pseudomonadales; family Pseudomonadaceae; genus Pseudomonas; species Pseudomonas sp. ML2-2023-3. The sequence continues at coordinate 35,122 of NZ_CP146345.1, read as the reverse complement.
GCTTCGAGGGTCTCTATGGCGTCTACGGTTTCTTGAAAGGCGAAATCAAAGCCCAATTGGGCTTGATCGTGGGACGGCCTTTTCCTACGCATCGTATAGTACTCCGTCTAGTTCGTATCATAGTCATTATACGAAATGCGTAACAGAGTACAATTCTTACCGGCATTTGAGGATGACCGTCCGCGAATTCAGTGGGATTTTAAGCGTTGTAAGAGGCGCCGTAGCAGCAGGTCGCAGCCACATATTCCGGGTGAAGATGTAGCTGCAGTCGCTGTCCAGTAATGAGCTTTCGGGCAGGTTCTAGATCTTGAGAGAGCACAATCGCAAGGTAGGCAAACAAGAGCTCACGCATCCGATTATTTTTGCTGCTCATATGGCTGATCAGCCCGAGTACTGGATGGTTGAGCGGATTGCCAATCAGTGATTCGCTTTCCGCTTGCAACTGGTCCATCAGGTAAGCCAAAAGCTCCGTGTGTTCATCAGAAAATTTTCGATCAGAGCGTTGCTGCCATTCAGAGAACTCTTCAACGACACAGCTGAGTTCTGCCCAGGTGACTGATTGGTTGGGTAGAGTTTGGGTCGACATTCAGTATCCTCCCGAGAGATTAGGATTGTTTTGTCTGACGATCTGCCATCTCATCAGCTGTTTCGCCATGCAGCGTGTAGAAATCTTTGTCCCGCCAGGCTGCACACATTTCTTCGGGAAGCCCGGTGACCGACGCCATAAAGACTTCGCAATCAGCATCGTCGAATACGGTCATTGCGCCGTTGCGCTTGATGAGATCCGGATATGCCTTTTGGTCTGCCTCCACCACGTCTGCGGGAACCGCATCCGAAACAAGCCCAATGAGACTGATATACCTCCAGTGAGCATCATCCAAGGCTTCAAGCTGATCCGGAGTAGCTTTCATTAATTTTGCAGCAAATTCGTCTGGTTTCATGGCTTGGCCCCTGATGGATTTATCGAGGTTTGATTTGGTTTGGGAGATTGGTACGAATGCTGGGTGCGAGCGTGCGGTTGTAGTCCGCGCGGATAGCCGCAAGCTCCGCGAGATCCCCCTCACTGGCTTGCCGGCGATGCATTTTGGATTGCACAAGATCAAGGGTCAGTTCGAAGGACGATCGCTCGGCCTGCGTCCAGGCTCTCGAACGCTCAGCGTCTACATGAACTCGGCCTTGGACGGGGGTTTGCTGCCAACCACCCGCTATACGTGTGTTGTCGTAGATGTCTGTGCCGCTTCGATTCGTCACGTGCATTCGGTCGACCAAATTGGCGGTTTCCAGCCGATCAACAGTGAGCGGCAGTCCTACAAACGCCAGGTCGTGGTTGGTTCGGTTGGACCAACGCCCAAAGCCATTGGCCTCGTGTTGCAGCTCGTACCGATGGTGAATGCTAAGACGGCTCACCAGGTCATTAACGGCCAACACACGAGCATCGATCCGGTACCCAGCTGATTGCAGCTTGCTGCAGAGCTTTGCCAGGCTGTCTGGATCGCGCATTGTTCCATCGATGACCAGGTTCCTGCGCTCTTTAATGGCCAGGTTCGTGAGTTTCACTGCCCAGCCTGCAGCATCACGATGCGTAAGATCCGCTGCGTCACGGTCATTTTCACGCATCAGCTTGAGTAGGTGGGGGTGATACTTGCGCAGTTCGTCAGCGTCAATCTTGATTGAGTTGCCACCCAGCTCAGTCGTGGCATAACTGCTGAGGGCCGCTTTCCCCGCCCCGGGTTGCCCCCCGAGGATGATTGCAACTGGTTGCTGCACCGGTTTGCTGAGCATCAAAGCGTGCTGGGCAATGTCTTCAAAAATAAGCTGATGCTCTTCGGCCTCAAGCCTGAACTGCGATTGATCGTCTTTAGGGAATGTCTGCTGATGCCTTTCGCCGGATTTGATGCCTTTTGCAATGGCCAGCGCCTCGACACGAAGCTCATGGATGGAAAGTGACTTGTCGTCTATCAGGCCTGTAGCCTTGAGAACCTGTTGTAAAGCTGCACGGGTTCGGTCCCAGGCTCGGCCCAGAAACGTGCGTTCGTCTTCAGCCACAAATGCGAAGACTTCTTCAGCACGGAACAGCTCGCTTTTATCAGCGTAGTTTTTATCAACATAGGCCCAGATATGGCTTAGCGTTGATTCGTTACGCGTTTCAAGAACGCGAGAAAGGAGCGCTCTTTTTTCTTCGGGATCGAAGGTGTTGAGCCCAAAATGCCCGAGGAGCTCGTGGCGCAAGGTTCGGACGATGGCCCCTTCGTCACCCATATTGGAAGCGACAATTGTGATAAGTCCACTTCCTGGATGGTAGGCTCCGTCGATGCGGATTCCGATTTTTTCGCGTGATGCTTGCGGTCCATAAATATCCTCCTGGTTCGCCCTGACAAGATTTCTCAGGGGGATGTTTCCATTATAGTCAGCCAAGAATCGATCAACGACCGCCTGTGCTTCCTTAACGCTCAAACCTTTGCTCTGATCGTCCATGGCCAGTCCTCAAATCTGAGCCCGTACCTGGGCGCCGTAGTTCGCGATTACACGACGTACGGTGTCGACGTCATCTATGGATATTTTGCTACGTTCCAGCACGAGCTCAGCCTGCTCCTGTCGCAATTTTGCAAGGGCCTCAAGGTCGGGCTCAGCCTTAGACCTTTCCTCGTGGATTGCCTGTGATCGTGCCGCGAGTGCGTTCCCGATGGTTTCCATCGCGCATTCGTATTCTGCAACCTGCTGGCTGGTCAATGGACCTGGCATCTGGGAGCCCTCGTGCTGTCGTTTGAATGTTTGGTAAAGCAGAGCAATCCCTGCTGCAAGAAACAGCGCTGCGTGAACCAGCTCGCCCGGGACGTCGAACCCGTGGTGAACTGCAAGCACTGCGTAAGAAAGCCCAATGATCGAGCTGCCAATCGCCACACAGGTACGCCAAATCCGCTGCTTAAGCATCAGCATCGCTCTGCTTATCTTTGACCAAGGTTAGGGTGTAGGCTTCATTCATCACCGTCATCAGATTTTCGGCAGTTTCAGGACTCTGGCAACGGAACAGCACAAGAGCGCCGAGAATCTTCATCGCCCGGTCGATGTGAGCCGGTACAACCAGGTCGAGTGGTTCGACGTTGTAAATGTTCGCAAAGGCCACCCCTTCCGTTCCTGTGATGCTTAGCGTTCTGTCAATCGACGCCGAGACAGCGGGTGGTACTGCAGCTTTGCTCTCATCATCGACCATCATCAACGACACAATGAAGGGTACGCTTTGGCCTTTACCATTCGCGGCGTAATACGCAGGGACAAACTTCATCTCATCTTCGTTGAACATTATTTTTTCTCCCAACGGTTCACATCAAGCGCGAGGAATGGATCTTTCATGCCGCTTTGTTCATCAAGCGACCCGAATGCCGCAATGTTCTTAGCGCGCTCTTTAAGCCAGCTATCAAATATTGACTGGGCCTGTGAATCGGTGACTTTTACGAGCTTTCCATTTTGAGAGAAGAAAACCGGCATCCTGAATGTTTTGCTATTGTCGACCGAAATTGCAACCTCAAACCAGGTGTTGTTGCCATCAGCGACTTTGAAAAATTCAGCGTGCATTCCCTGAATCAGCTGCCGTTGCACGCCTTCCTGCTCATGCTGATTTTTCGACTGATCGCACCCAGCAACAAGGATTGCAAGCAACAGAGGTAACAAACGTATAAACATGTATTGCTCCTTTCTTTCTCACCAACCAGGCGGTGAGTTTGGGTGCGTGATCGAGGCATCAAGAATCGGCGATGACTCAGGGCTCAACCCCCAGGCGTAATATCCAAGCCCAGAGAAATAGTAAGCGGGAGCATCATTGATAGTTCCAATGACCTCTGCGTAATCCATAAAAGCATTCATGACGTCCGACATTCTGAGATCGGGACTGCCGAATGACGTGCGCAATACCTCTTCAGGGCTTGCTGTGAGTCCAGATCCTGCCGTTCCACCCATAACTGACAAGACCCGTAGCCGTGTCCATTCTTGACTGGGCATGCGTTTCATATGACCAAGGACCAATGCTCTGAAATCATCCAGAAAAGGTGCCAAGCTGAGGTCGTGCGCAATAGCATTCTCAATCTGAGGCACGGTCAGCTACCCCTCTTTTCAAACTCAAACTCAACCTTCCAAGCTTCACGGTTGAGCTTGAGTTTTGCGGAAAAAGCACTGTTGTTTTTGGGGCTGACAAAACCACTGAGTTTTTCAGTAATTCCGTCTGTGAGGAGTGCTTTGAGTTCAGCATCATTCAAAGCCCTGCCCAGTAACTCTGAAAACATTTTGAATTTGCATGATGGACACTCAAGCGTCTTCCCTGTGGCTTCGAGAATGCCCGGGCATCGAGGGCAGTTAAGCGGAGCGAGTATTATTTGCTCCTTGGAGGATGTCTCGCTCTTGGATGTATTAGCACCAGAATTTTCAAAGAGAGGCTTGGTCTTGCCGGTGGCACGATCTAATGACAGGCGCGCCGAGAATTTCGTTTTTTTCTCACGGCCTATTAAGTTCTGAAGTAGTCGTGTCTCACCCTTCTTAAGTAAGGCTTCAATATCTTTTGCTCCAAGCAGCTTGCCGAACGCTTCATGCCAGAGGACAAATTTGCATTGGCTGCAAGCAGTACGTTTCCCTTTGTTCTGTAGCTCGCCAGAGCAGTTTGGGCAAGGAATTTGCTCCCCTGGTGAAGGGGGAAGATCTGCCATTTCAGCGACTTTGGCCACCTCAACAACTTCCCGAACGAATCGTTCGGCATATTCCATGAACTCAGAGTGGGTGAGTGTGCCACTAGCGACCTTATCCAGTGACTGTTTGAAATAGCCAGCCTGTGCCGGGTCTTTCACCTTCATGGGAAGAGCATCGATCAGGTTTCTGGCCTGCGCGCTCGTCATGAGTTTTTTCTTGCCCTTCGGCGCAGATACGAAAAGCTCTCGCTTTTTCATATCCGCAATAATCCCGGCACGAGTGGAGGTTGTCCCGATGCCCTCACCTTCTTTGAGGAGTTTACGAAGCTCCGGATCGACTACATACCTGTGCAGGTTCTTCATCGCATCAAGCAGCATGTTGTCGTCAAATCGCGGTGGCGGCGTGGTCATTTGGTCGACCATGCTGCAAGACAAGCACGAGACGCTATCCCCCTCACTCAGCGCTGGCAGCGTCAACGATGGAAGGTTGTCCTCTTCCAGCTCTGTACCATCCAATGGCGGTGGCTCTTGATAGATCGCTTTCCAACCCAATTGTACGGGGGTGGTACCACTGGCCGTAAAAGCTTCACCATCAATATCTACGTGCAGCGTTGCGGCCTGATATTTGTAATCGCTGGCAAACTGAGCCAGGTATGCCCGAACAACCAGGTCGTAAACGTTTCGCTCTCGTTCAGTCCACTCGGCCAGGTTCACTGTTTTTTCGGGAATGGAAGGCACTATGCCGTGGTGCGGAGTTGGCTCCCCGGTCGGTGTGCGAACTTTCGCGTCATCGAATGCAGCCGATTTATGGGAGTGGTTTAGCAGGTCAGCAATCTGGGTCAGGTCAGGACGAATTTGCAGCACTGCCGCTATCACTGCAGGCGCTTCATCGTGATGAGCTTCTGAAAGGTGCCTGACATCCGTTCTTGGATACGTCATGACTTTGTATGTGTCGTACAGCTTCTGAGCCGCTTCCATGACTTCCTGAGCGGAATAGTCATACCGGCTGAAACCTTCCATCTGCAGCTCGTTCATAGAGAGAGGTAGTGGAGGTTTCTTGCTTTTATCGACTACAGCGCTTTCGGTAACAGAACCTGTCTGGCCTTTGACCTTTTCTGCAATGGACTTGGAGACTTGAGTGTCGACCACACGCCCATCATCATCCAGGCCAGATTGATCAGCCCGCGGTTTCCACCGAGCCTGAAAGTCCGGACCTTCGGTTGGTTTCAGTTGTACGGTGACTACTTGATAGGCGTGAGGCTTGAATTCCTCGATCAGCCTGTCGCGCTCCCTGGCTATATAGAGCAGAGGCGTTTGTACGCTCCCAACGGGTAGCAAACCCTGCTGTCCTACCTCACGGCCGCGCAAGGTCATCGCTCTCGTGCCATTCATACCCAGCAACCAGTCGTAGCGACTGCGAGCAAGGCCCCAGCGCCGCCACCCGGTGAACTGAGGTTCTGTGTTATCCCGAATGTTGGCAAGTGACTCTTTGATTTTTGTAGCGTTGTAGTCGTTGATCAGCACCCGACGTACAGGCTTCTTGAATTGGAAGTACTCGAGGGCTTCATCAACAAGGCACTGACCCTCCTCGTCGGAATCACCAAGGTGGTGAACAACATCACACCACTGCAACAATTCTTTAAGCTTTGCGATACGAGCCTTCTTTCGTGGATCTGGCAAAAGCTTCCATGCCCGAGCTCCAGGGATAATAGGTAGATCAGCCATCCGCCAAACCTTTTTCTTGCCGGCTGTCAAAGGCACGTCGTCAGGAAGGTAGTGGTCCGGTGGAGCTTGTTGAAACGCATGGCCATCGAGCCAGATAAACCAATGCTCGCCTCTGCGTGCCCAGCCCGGCCCCTGATCTTCGGTGCGGCCCGGAATGGCCGAATAAATACCCTGAGAAAGCTGGGATTCCTTCTCGGCAATCCACAAAACCTTTTCCATTAAAAACTCCTTCCTGAACGAGGCTGAAATCAGCGTTTTTGCGGATTTGCATAAGGCTGATTCAACTTGCCTTGATTCCGTAGAATGGCTACCATACGGAAAATTATAACCCATTGCTAGGGATCGAGAAAGGACGAAACGATGATTCCATTACCAGTGGCTGAGCCGCCTGTACCGGTTTGTTTGGTTGAAGCGGCGCGAGATTACAGTTTGCCCCTTAGGGGAATGATCGCGCTTTGGATAACCGAGGGCGGCAGTACAGGGACTTTGAGCCCGAACACAAATGGCACGGTCGACCACGGTCCTTTCCAGATCAACACCGTGTGGGCTCAGAAATTAGAGCGTGAATTCGGCGTATCGCCCCAAATGATCACGACGAACTTCTGCTGGTCCGCTCGCGCCGCTGCATACATTTTGCGCTACGAGATTAACCAGGCGAATGGCAGCTTTTGGGATGGGGTTGGGCATTACCACTCCAGGACTCCGAAGTACAAATACCCGTACATCCAGCGTGTTTATAACAATTCGCTCAAGTTCTAGGAGGGCTCATGGCTAGACACGGACAAAATCAATCAGACGGAATGGGGGTCGTATGGCTGGTCATGATTGGCTTGATCGCATTTTTCGGATGGATGTTTTGGCATCGCTGGCACGGCACCATTAGCTACTGGTCGCTCAAGTGGGTTTGGTACCAGCTTGCTGTTTTCGATTGGCCATTTATGCCTGAGGTGATTCGCGAGTGGCGCGCACAAGCTGCGGGTATGGCAATGTATCCATCAAGGGTTACTTTCCCCGAGCTTTTGAGCATTCTCAATAAGGCTGGTTATTTTTACATTCCCATACCGCTTTTCTTCATCGCGAGGGGCTTTCTTGCAGCTCACCGTCACCCGATGAACAAAACGCGCAGGAAGGTCACGGTTGAAACCCTGCCTTGGATCATGTCCAAGCACTCCCCCGCTATCATTCCTTCCCTGTACTACGGCAACCCTCAAACTCTGCTGCTAAACGATGATCCGGTCGAGCATCGCAGCGCTGTGCATCCCGAAGAATGGACGCTTGAGCAAGGACTGATAGTAAATCACAAGTTAGATCGTGAACGCTGCGGACAACTCCTGATCGAGTTCCTAGGCAAGCCGGTCGCGACACTCAACGAATTGAGTCCGACAGAGCGTGCAATGTTCGCAGTGTTCGGCGCTCGCCTCCTCTCGGACGGAAAAGACATCCGCGTAGCCCAGCAGCTCCTGGACGACCTCAACCGCTCTTGTCACACAGGTACGTTTGAAGGGAAAAAAGGGTACCCGGATCTCGGTTTAACTGACGCAGCATTCAAAAAATACTCAGCTCATCCTGACGCTCAGGCCTGGCTCCTCAGACACCCCTACCCCCGAACGATGCTGTTCGCCATGCACAAGGTTGCATCCAAAAGCGGCAAGTTGCCCTCTTCCCAGTTTCGCTGGTTGAAAGGGATGGATCGTAACCTTTTCTATGCCTTGAACATCGGTCTGCGCAAAGCCCCATATCTCGAACAAGGTGCAGTTTTCACTCAGATGCAGTGGGAAGAGTTCGCGGAAAACGTGGGTTATCGCCTTACCGAGCCATTCATTGAAGACGCGATTGATGGCGTCGAAAAATATCTCGCCAAACTAGGTTTGGTCGCCCGACAAGGAGAAACACAATGAAAAATCGCGACAGAATTCGACAGTACGATTCGTCTCTCCATGTCCACTTTGGATCTACCGGCGAGCGCCGTGCAGTTACGGCACTTTCGTTGAACGACAGTCTCCAGGTTCGCCTGGATGGAAAACGTCTGCTCTGGTCCAACTCTGCACAAGGGGAAAATCATGAGTGTTTGCTTGAAGAGTTCGGGTCCGATGCTCTGGCTGGTAATGCTTTTGAAGCAATGCAACATGCGCTCGACCGCTACTCACGGCGCCGTGTGATATTCAGCCGTGTGAAAGGTGCCGTTAAGTGGGGCTTACTGCCGGCGTTCGGTCTGATCTTTGCCCTCGGTTTGAACATGTACGCGGCCCGAATGACCGGTATCACTTCGCAAGCTGCACCTGGACCATCGGGCCAGGTGAATGAGCAGCCTGCTTTCAACCCAGGTGCAATGCAGCCTGGCTTTGCACCGCCACAACAGCCTCAGAATCTCCAGCTTGGTAACATCCCCGGGCTTCCACCAGCTGCTGACCCATCAATCGTCAAGCAAGCCATCAATGCAGGTACCAAGGCTGGTAAATACGCTGTACAGCTTTCTCAGGGGGGTAAAGGGACTGTCTATGTGTTCTCTGATCCATCTTGCCCACATTGCCGCAATTTTGAACCAGAACTTGAAAAGCTCGCTGCTGACTACACCATCCAGCTTTTTCCGGTATCAGTGATCGGCGGGCCTGAGTCCAGTACTGCGATTGCCCAAATGCTTTGCGCTAAACCTGAAGACCGTGCCAATTACTGGAAAAAGATCGTCAAGGGTGATCGCCTCGACGCACCGACTTGCCCCGAAGGCGAAGCCGCCGTATCGGCCAATGACCAGATATTCCGCAAGCTGAATTTCTTGGGCACTCCCACAGTGGTGAACACCAGCGGCGAACAAACTCCGCTGACCCTTCCGAATACCGCCCGGGCCATTTCGCAGTGGCTGGATCAAACAAAGGCGCAGTGAGGATATTCATGGGCAAGTACATCCGGTACACCGATGAATTCCTTGCCCGTGTGCGTGAGGACGCAGACCTGGTGGGGATCATAGGAAGAGACATCACCCTTAAAAAGGCAGGCAAGGCATTTAAGGCGTGCTGCCCTTTTCACGGAGAGAAAACACCCTCTTTTGAGGTATCGCCTGAGCGGAACACATACAAGTGCTATGGGTGCCCCGCACAAGGCGATGCGATCAAGTGGATGATGGAGTTTCACAAACTCCCCTTTCAAGAAGCAGTTGCCGCTGTGGCGTCGGACTCAGGGATCGTGGTTCCTGAATCACAGGTTGATGACTCAGCCGAATCGCAAATGCGCCGAAGTCGCTTGGCGTCTTTAAGCAAAGCCCTGCAAGACGCGTCGCGTTTATACGCGGGTGGCATCGAACGCAGTCCCACAGGTCGCCAGTACCTCACAACCACCCGCAGGCTTTCGGAAGAAACAATTACTTCCTACCAGTTGGGTACCGTCGCGACCGGCGTCGTTGAGCTGTTGGCTAAGCGTCACGATCCAGAAATACTCATTGAGTGCGGGCTGGCCATCCGTGCGGAGGACGGTCGTCTATTTGACCGCTTCCGCAACCGGATCATGATTCCGATCTACAACGAAAGCGGTGCTTTGATCGGGTTTGCAGGACGTTCCATGATCGAAAAGCCCGACCGAACACCCAAGTACCTGAATTCGCCTGAAACTGAGCTTTTTCATAAAGGCAACGAGTTGTATGCGTTGAACGTCGCCAAGTCGGCAATTCGTAGCGCTCGGCACGCTATCGTCGTTGAAGGCTATTTCGATGTGCTCACGGCTCACCAGGCCGGTGACTGCAGAGTGGTGGCCCCCATGGGGACCGCCCTTACAAATACTCAGGCAAGACGGCTATTCAGCAATGCCGACACCGTGACATTTGCCTTCGATGGGGATAAGCCTGGCCGATCTGCTGCGTTACGAGCCTCTGCAGTTGTTTTAGAGGAAATCCGCGACGGTAAAACAGCCCAGTTCCTTTTTCTACCCGAGGGCAGCGACCCCGATCAGCTGATCGCTTCGCATGGGCTTGATGCATGGAACGATGCATTGGCTACAGCATATCCATTGAGCAGGTTTTTGGCCGACTACGTGAAGCACGGCTTGGATATGGACGTACCAGAATCGCAGGTCCGCGCTGCTGAAAAGGCACGCAAAATACTCGCCCGCGTCCGTGAGGCAACCCTCTACAAACAAGCTCTTACCGCTCAGTTCGAAAGAACGATCGGTATGGCGTTGCCCGCCTAGGAGATCACCAAATGTCTCTCGACTCACAACACGAGATCAAGCCTGGCCGCATATCAAGGGACGTGCGCAGCTCTTGGACCAGGTTCAATGTTGCACTGTATCGCCCGAACAACTTCAAGCTTGCACTTTTAGCCATAGCTGGCCTGCTGTTCTATCAGCCAGTCTTGTGGCCGGTCTGGATCCTCTTCTTGTCCATGCTAATCATGGCCTTTAAGGACCAGAAATTTCGCATGCCTATCCGCATGCCCAAAGACATTGGCGGCTTGGATCGAACGGATTATTACGAGGAGCTGGTAGAGGAAAACTTTCTTTGGGGCTTGCTCACAAAGTCGCGGCTTTTTCGCAGGCTCTTAGCTGCTGGGGGCATCATGTACCTCGGTTTTCTCCGTACCCCGAATACGGACGGAATTGCAGCGAGCGCTGATGAAGGCCGGGAGCTTTGGCTCAACAACTCCGATTGTCGTACCCACCTGTTTTTGCCAGGCACCACGGGCTCGGGCAAAAGTGAAACCCTGATGGGCATGTACTACAACGCCATCTGCTGGGGAACTGGAGCGTCGTACGGGGACGGTAAAGCTGACTCAAATCTTGCCTTCTGTCTCTGGTCGCTAGCTCGCAGGCATGGCCGAGAGGACGATTTCCTCATCCTCAACTACCTTACAGGCGGTATGGATCCCTTCGAACACATGGTGGCCAGGGAGTCTGGTCTTCATGCAATGAATCAGCCTCAATCGAACTCCATGAACCCTTTCGGGGACGCTGCGGCTGACTTCCTCCTGCAGCTGATGGCTTCCTTGCTACCCGTAGCCAGCGGTGACGGCGCTCAATGGCAGCAAAAAGCTCTCAACATGATCGATGCGCTGCTGCGTACGCTCTGTTACAAGCGCGCCAAAGGGGAACTTGAAATCTCCATCGGGGTGATCCGTCATTACCTGGCACTTCAAAACCTTGTCCAATTTTACATCGAGGGCCAGCAAGGGCTGATCCCTGAGCTGGCCTACCTGCCGATCAAAGCCTACTTTGAAACCGGCCTACCAGGTTTCAACCCACAACTCGCTGGTGATCCATCGAAGTGGGATGCAGAGGTGTTCAACCAGCATGGTTATTTGACCGGCCAGTTTGCTCGCACTCTGTCGATGATGATGGACACGTACGGTCATATTTTTGCGGACAAATTCCCGGAAATTGACATGCTCGATGTCCTCCTCAACGACCGGCTGATCGCAGTCATGATCCCGACTCTCGAAAAATCTGCGTCCGAGGCAGCATCGCTGGGCAAGCTGTACATTTCATCAATCCGGCTGATGATGGCCCAAAATCTTGGCTACCGCTTAGAAGGTACTCGGGCAGACGTCCTGGATACCAAAGCTACAAATGCCCCTAATCCGTACCTGATCATCAGCGATGAGTTGGCCTATTACTTCGCTGCAGGCATCGCAGTAATGTTTGCTCAAGCGCGAAGCCTTGGCTTCATGATGGTCGCCGCCGTGCAGGATATTCAGGGCCTTAAACGAGGCGAGGCTGCCGACGAGGCACCTTCCATGCTTGCCAACACCAAAGTGAAATGGGTGCTGGCCTTGGAAGACCCAGAGGACACGTACGATTACATTCGCAAGGCCGGTGGAGAGGCTTACTACAGCGTGCTCACCGGCTACGACCAGAACACCGGTGGTGCCTACCAAGCGCAGGGTGCAGCGAACATCGAGCGACGAAACAAGATCGAGCTTGGGGAGCTGAAAAAACTGCAGGCTGGTGAGGGAATGCTGATTTTTAAAGATGCTGTAATCCCAGCATCAAGCTTCTACATCCCCGACGATCACAAGAAAACCAGCAAACTTTCTGCCCGTATCAACCGATTCCTGCAGGTCGAGCGGCCGGAATTCAGCCGACTGCCACAAAGTGCTGAGCGCATCAGTAAGCAGGATACCCACTCTGTCGACTACATCGCGGCCCAGCTTCGCCGGGTCGAGAAACCCTACTACCCAGCCCTCGAAGACCCGATCCTCGATCAGGTTGTGGCAACTGCGCGGCACCTGGACAGCATTCAGCGTTTCGACGTGCCCGCTGAACAGCGTGGCATCGCGTTATTCCAAGCGGCTAGAAAAGCGCTTCATGCAGCGGAAGCTCAAGGCCTTACTGGATATTTTCACCAACCGAAACCCGATCTTGAACCCGAGGAAATGCTCGGCGACGACGGGGAGGATTTTGAAATTCCAGAAGATGCATATGATTAATAAGGGGGCACGATGACAGCAATCAAGCTGGGCAACGACTTTTGGAAATACACCAAGGACCAGGTGGAACTTCCTATTTATTGGCGTCCTGATGCAGTGTCGAATCATCACGTCGGTGTTGCAGGAACCTCCGGAGCAGGCAAGACGCACTGGATCCGGGAGTTCGTCACCAACATGGATGAGCAGGTGGAAATCGACATCTTCGACTATCACGGTGACATCGAGATACCAGGTGCAGAAACTGTCCTTTTCAGCGAAGCGACACGCTATGGGTTTAACCCACTGGTGTTGAACACAGACCCCCACTACGGGGGCGTGCGTAGGGCTGTGAATGATGTGATTGAAGCTATGAACAGCACATCCCGAAAGCTTGGTGGCAACCAGGAAGGGGTTCTGCGCCACCTGCTCACCGACGCTTACGCAGCCCGCGGGATCTATGTGGATAAGCCACATACTTGGCAGCGTCGAGAAGCCTCCGATGACGAAATCAAAGACATCATCAAACACAAGCGCTGGGCAGATCTGAAAGCCGTCTACCCTACCCTCTCCGATGTTGTGCGGCTGGCCAAACGCAAGTTGCGAGCCCTCTGGATGGGGATAGACGACCAGGACGACGGCAAACAGGCATTGAGCTGCTTTGAGGACTACTGCAGAACAATGGCTGCAATGAACAAGCGCCGGGCGGACTTGGCCAAGTCGCAAGGTCGTAATGGCGATGGGGATATTGAAGCCCTGGAGAAGCGTCTCGACACGTCGAAAATCAAAGCGACGGAGGCACACCAAACGTTCTTGAACAACCTGCAAACAGGGCGAGAATTCGATGACGCGATGAAGTACCACAGCAAGGATGTGATGCTAAGCGTCATTACTCGACTGGAAAACCTGATCGCGACCGGGATTTTCAATCCCAATCCGCCCCCTTTCGGCAATGCGCGGATTCGCCGGCACAACATCAAACCCCTTGCGCAGTCCGAGGATGAGTTGAAGATGTTTGTCAGATTCCGGATGCGCGCGATCATCCGGGAGATGATGCAGCGTGGGGAGTCCCACGGAAAACTGCGTCGGTTGATCGTCCTGGACGAGTCCAAAAAATTCAATGACGAAGACGCCTCAAATCCGATCAACGTGGTCGTCACTGAGATGCGTAAATTCGGCCTTGCAATACTTCTGGCGGGACAGTCGCCTGCTCATTTCAGTTCAGACTTTATCAAGAACGCTGGCACCCTTCTGTTACTGAATCTGGCTACCGCTGACTGGGACGAGGCTGCGCGGAAGCTGAAAATCGATATCAAAGACTTGAAGTACCTTCGTCCACAAACAAGCGGTGCGGTACGCATGCTTGAAAAAGGACAGATCGCAAATTTCCGCCAAATTCACTTCTAAACGAGCGAAGTCGCCATGACCCCAGTTGTGTTGAACCTGATCCGCACTATCCGCCGCCTCAGCATGGCCGTGGCCTACATTGTAATCTTCGGCCTCATTTTCTATGGGATGGCATTGCAATTTAGCGGGAGGGAGCTTGAGCGCGGCTTGATGGAGTCGAGCCTCCATTGCGCTTTTGTAGCTTTGGGCACCCGGCTCCTGATCGACATCTTTTTTGGTGACAAGCTGAAGGCGAAAGCCTAATATACGTATGTACGTATGTACGTATGTACGTACGTACGCATTAATTTACAGGCGGGGCGGCTACCCCGGATCTGCGATGTCTAGGAGCGTTACATGACTTTGAAAATACCCTGCGGCAATATTTCGCAAGCTCTTGCAGAGCTTCTACCAGGTGAGTCCCTGCTGATTCCTTGCAACGGAAAGACGATCCAAGTTACTCAATCCAGCATCACGTCTATGTTGAAAAAGCGAAACCTGATCATGGCTGAATTCTCCCAGAGGAAAACGCTCTTGGTTCGGGATGAACATTCATTACCCGACCCGCTGATACTGGTGTCCAGGCTCAGCGTGCGCGAGGGGCCGTCAGCAGCTTGACCAACCTTTACCCACGTCAGCGGTGCCCCTCTCCTCGGTTCACCGCTGACAAGCAACGTGTAATGCGCCATACGGAGAGATATTTTACGATGAGACTCATGACCCCAGACGCTGAGGATAAGCGTGAAATGGCTGGCCGGATGTACGAGATCTGCGACCTGAAAATTGCTCTTGAAAATGGGCATTTTTCGAGCCTCGAAGACGTTCTTTCGTACGCAACTGAGCAGACTAAAGAGCTGCAAGCTGTGTTGGAGGTCCCTCAGTGGATTGTGAATGACAGGTGCTGTGTTGATATCAAAGCCTCAATAGAGCAGGTCAATACTGGACCAGATAGCCTTCAGCCAGGTCCGACACGGCGTTGGTACTGACAGCTCAAAGATGACTCTAAGAACCCTGCATTCGCGGGGTTTTGAGGTATAAGGACCACCATTTACGAGTGTCCGCTTTTCCAAAGGAATGAATATGAAATTGACTATAGCGATGGTGCTTTTTCTGGTTTTTGCAATTTGCTTGCTTGAAACCGGTCTGCAGACGGGTTTGCATTGGGTGAGCCAACTGGGGTTTGGTTTCCTGTGCATATCGACTGTGTTGTTGTTTACGGACATGTTTGTCTCTGTCGTTGAATCATTCAAAACGAATGAATCACATGTCGAGGGATGAGAGCCAAAAGCTGCTCGTGATCGGCGGTCCATTTGATGGCCAGCGAATGGCTCGTGCCGGCGACGAGTTCACAGAGGTCGTTGGAACCAAAAGCAGTCGTCTTCACGGACGCTACTGCTACAAGCTGCGCTGGCACCCGATGCTGAAAAAATTGGTCTGGGCCTTACCTGAGAACAAAAGCGTTAAGCTTCCTCCTGCAGACTGCTGCCAAGGAGCTTCAGGCACCAGTCCTGAGATCCGCAGCCTAGAGATGGAAAATCATCGTGAGTAGCCACCCTTTCGTAACCCTTACAGCCACGCTTGTTGGTGAAACCGAGATCCCGCATGCAGGCGCAAGTCGCTTTGACAAAGCTGAGTACCAAGCTCTAATTGAGGCGCTGCGACTTATCGGGCCTGACCAGTGCCGTGCCATTCTGGATAACCCTTCGCAAGCTCACCTATTGGAGGCTGCGTTTGGGAAACTTTTGCACGTGTTTGGACTTGCCCCTACCAAATCGGACACCAACTCCCCGTTAAATTGATGCTGCTGCCAAGCGCCTAAACTCTCGCGGCGACCGATATTTCAAAGCGCTGTGCGGATGCTGTTCATTATAATGCTCGAAGGCAATCGTCAGATTGCACAACGCCGTTTCTCGATCCGGTTTGGGCATGTGCGCCACGTAATCACGCTTGATCGTCTTCACGAAGCTCTCCGCCATGCCGTTGCTTTGCGGGCTGCGTACCGGCGTCGTTACCGGCTGCAAGCCGATTTGTCGGGCAAACAGGCGCGTCTGCTCGGCGATATAGGCCGAGCCGTTATCGCTCAACCATTGCACCGGCGTGCTCGGTAGCTGATCGCCAAAACGTTTCTCCACGCTTTCCAACATCAAGTCTCGGATGTCATCGCCGCTGTAGCCCGTCGGGCTGGCGACCCAGCCGATAGCTTCACGATCACAGCAGTCCAGGGCAAAGGTTACGCTCAACTTTGCACCGTCGTCGCAGCGGAACTCGAAGCCGTCCGAGCACCAGCGGGTATCGCTGGTAGTGACGGCGATTCGGCCTTCATGCCGGCGCTGTACGCCTGGCTGCTTGATGCGTCGTTCTAGCAGCAGATTGTGATCACGCATGACGCGGTAGACCCGTTTCACATTGAGCGGAGCCAGCGACTGGACTTCACGCTCGCGGCGAAGCAAACCCCAAACCCGACGGTAGCCATAGCTCGGCAACTCACTCACTTGCTGCTTAATCTCGGCGACCAACTCCGTATCGTTGACGAGCCGAGGTCGCCGTACTGTGGGCGAAACCGATTGCTTGATTCGAACCGTTAATTGGGAGCGCGACACACCGAGACATTCGCTGACCAGCTTCACTGGTCGTCCCCCGGCAACAAGGGTGAGTGCGCAATCCATTTTCGCGAACGGGCGATCTCCACGGCCTCTCTGAGGACTTCCGCTTCCATCGTCTTCTTGCCCAGCATTCTCTGCAATTCGCGGATCTGCTTGAGCGCATCGCTCAGCTCGGACGCCGGTACCACGGCTTCGCCGGCACTGACTGCTGACAAGCTTCCGTCCTGATACAGCTTGCGCCACAGGAACAGTTGGTTGGCATTGATGCCGTTGCGTCGAGCAACCACGGACACGCTTTGTCCAGGTTCAAGGCTCTCGCGAACCATGGCCAGTTTCTGGTGGGTGCTCCAGCGGCGTCGGCGTTCCTGGCCGAGCAACTCGCCACCCTTATCGTTGCTGTTAGTCATAAACATACCCGTTTGCCTATCCCTTATCTTAAGGGGGGAACGGTGTCCTGTCTTTCATGGGGCTCGTTCAGTGTTGGCATCACCTGCAGCTTCGTAGGAGGTAGGCATGAGTCAATTTACTGATCTGCTATGCGGTATTGCTACGGAGTGGCGCACACGCAACCAGGAGCACCAGAGTGGCGTTGTATTGCTGTGGCAAGGGGCGGTCTATGGCTGGAAAGACTGCTTGCGTGATGCTACTCATGAGCGGCCAGGCGTCTACGCGGTAGACGAGGATGGCCATGTCTTCCTCGCCGAAGGTGGCAACGATTATGACGGTGCGAAATGTTGGGTCGTTGTTTCACCTGATGCTCCTGCACCAATAGTGCTTTACGTTTACCGCTGCGCTGGCTGTGGCCATGCTGGACAGGTGCATCTGATGGAGCTGACACCGGAGATCACTACAGCCTGTTCTGCGTGCGGAACTGAAGTGTTAGCCGAATGGGACGGCGGCGTCGAAATGACAACCTCCCCCCCGTGATGCCGGTGATGAGATATACGACCAGGCCCGCTAACGACTGAAATACCTTTGACCGTGGAAGAAACAATGATCGCTAACTCGAACTATGCGGCTGACGCGATAGAGCTTTTGAACGGGCTGGGGGTTCACCAGGCCTCTCCGAATATTTGGGAGCTCACGGACGTGCATACTGCAAGCGAGTCCCATGTTCATCATTCTCAAATGCCCGCCGCGCTAGCAGCCTACGCAGCGGTTAACGCAACTTTCGCGGCTGGGCGATTCCCAGGGTATTTGCTTCGGGATATGGTCGATAAGGTCCCCTCAATGGATTACACCGAACACGCGGCGTTGGCCATGGCGTGTGGTTGTACTCCGCCTTCGTTTGAAGGCTCAGACGCCCGGGCGCGGATCTTTGGCAAAGCTGCTTGGAACATCGTCAATACATATGACCTGAACAGCTGTTTCATGCGCTTCGACTCAGCAGGCAATGGCGACCACTACAGCTTACGGCCGCGAGGCATTGATTGGGCAGGCGATTGGGCCGTGATCCCTGCCGACATTAAAGAACTGCGTAGAGCCTACCGCGCAATGAGCCCTCTCCAGAAGGTGATGGTCTTGACCATCATGCGGCTGTACAACCAGAGCAAAGACAAGATCTACCTCACTGGTTGCCCCACAAAGATCAGTGCTGCCGAGGCGATGACCATCCTGCGTGACAACGCAGCATTGCCGGCATGGGGGCACCTGGTCACACATTACGCGGGTTGGTAGAGCCCCATGCCGGCAATCAAGCGGCTACCGCGCCTTTGGCTTGCTGGCTGGAGCCATCAAGGGCGACAAGTCACCCTATCCTGCCCCAGCTCCATGGATGCTCTGCACTCGAACGATGCGTGCTGGTAACGTCTGTAGGTCCCCTAAGTTGACGCTCGTGTCATCTCTGCGTAGAATTAGCCTCAACCACAACCTCCACGCCTCGGGCGGGCTCCGGCCTGTACTGCGCACCAGGGGGTTTCTTTTTGCCTGTAAAAAAGTGAGCAGGAAGCTCTCATGGCCCCACGCATAGCCTACACAAAACAGGCGAAAACCACGCCTCAACTGCTCGCACACCTTCTTGCCAAGGGCTTAGCTGTCCCTGATCAAGCAAAGGCGCTGCATTCCCTCGATCTAATCGGCTACTACCGGTTACTGATCTACATGCGTCCGCTACAGAATAGCCATACCAAGATTTTTTATCCGGCCGTCGAGTTCGATGACGTCATGGCACTGTACGACTTCGACCGGCGATTGAGGCTTATCTGTCTTGATGCAGTCGAACGTATAGAGGTGGCCTTGCGTGCCGCGATAACGAACACACTTGCTCCGGATCCTGCCGCAGGTCCGCACTTTTACCTCGATGCGACGCATTTTTCTAACGCGCCTGGCCACACGGCTTTCATGAAGGCTGTCTGTGACCCGAACACCGCTAAACATCAGCCAGTGGACCACTACCTCAAGACCTATCACACCCCTCCGCATGCGCCGATCTGGGCGATTCTTGAGGCTGTTACATTTGGCCCTCTATCGCACCTGTATGCAAATCTGCAAATTTCACACAGGAAGGCAATCGCTATAGCTTTTGGTTTTGACGAGAAGGTGCTTGTCAATTGGTTCAAAAGCATCAACATGTTGCGCAATGTTTGTGCACACCATTCTCGGCTATGGAACAAAAACAACCTGGTGAACGCGCCCTTACAAGTGCATGCCTTGAAAGCCGAATTCCCAAGCCATGCGGATCGAGGACGAGTGGCCGCACGTGCAGTGACTCTCGTTGCGCTATTGAGAGTGATCGACCCCACCTCTAATTGGAAGCAGCGATTCAAATCCGTGGTACAGAGCTGCCCTGCAGGCGCTCTACAAAAAGCCGGGTTGGCCGAGACAATTATGGGTTTCTCTCCTGGATGGGACCAGCGCGCATTCTGGAATTGAGGTGTGCAATTTTGCAGGCAAAGACCTGGCCCAGGTGTAGCCCCCTTGATGAACACGAGGATCTATCTGTGACAAAAGAAGAATTGCGAAAGCAGCTGCAGGAGCAGTTTGAACGTCACCTGCAGGCTAACCCTGAAGCGGTGACACTTTACGCAGCAGAGCCAGAACCTGAAAAAAGGCCTTGGAAAAAGAAACCGAGCCTGCTCGATCAGGCCTTCGCGCAGAGCTTGGCTGACATCGAGAACGGCTAACGGGCAAAAAAAAACTGCCATGGGCAGTTTTGATTTGCAAATGTGAATCACCCACGAGGGGTAGTAGACCCGTCATAACCTCCAGAATCGATGCGAGGCAAATGACCGTTGGTTAGCGCTGAAACTGCGCAGCCGGCAAGCAAGATCCAGATGAGAAACTTCATGAGGGGTTTCCCCCCTGGTCCTGCTGATCGCTCTGCGGACGTCCACCCAGCAGCTGCATCGTGCCCTGCATGTCGACAATGATTTCTGTCGTGTAACGCTTGATACCGTCTTTTTCCCATTCCCGGGTCTGCAGCTTGCCTTCAATGTAGACCTGCGAACCCTTACGGAGATACTCGCCAGCAATCTCAGCCACTTTGCCGAACATCGACACACGGTGCCATTCAGTCTTTTCCACTTTCTGGCCGGTCTGCTTGTCGGTCCATTGTTCACTGGTCGCCAGACTCAGGTTGGTCACGGCGTTGCCGTTAGGCATGTAGCGGACTTCGGGATCCTGGCCACACGTACCGACAAGAATGACTTTGTTTACACCTCGCGCCATGGTGTGGCCCTCCCTTCGAATCGTTGATGATGTAGCTGTAGCCTTGGTTTGCTGCGTGGTTTTTACGCTGGCCGCGGTGCTTTAGGAATTGCCGGTGGAGCTTCTTTGAAGTGGATGCCGTGTTCAGCCTGGCGTTCACGGATCAGCTCAGAATGGCGTTTAACCCCTACCGTCTGATCGATGCTTGCACCTGCCTCTGCGAATGAATGGAACTGACCATGCGCCTTTCGCTCGCCGTCTACCGGCTTCCCGGGAATCCCGGTGCTGTATGGGATATGAGTTGCGGTTTTGACCAGGAACACGTCGAACCGATCACCAGGCCCGTCAGTATTGTGCATGACATCGAGGCGGTGTCCGTGCACCAGGCGCCCCATCTCCCCTCGCTCGTTGAGCTGCGCGGCTTCGGAGGTGTGTTTGAATTCACGTGATGCGAAAACCCGTTCGCCGGCGATTACCCGCTCGCGGAGACGTTCGTCGCCTTCTGCAGGCGCTGCCGGCAACGACTCAACTTGGAACGCAAGGTTATGGCCAGGGTCCCGAAACGGAGCTGGAGCCTCCGGCCCTTGGTGTTGTGCCAACTGGGCGATGAGTTTTCTCGTCTGCACCAGGTGCTCCACGTCTTTGGGTTGGGCATCGATCAACCCCACCAACTCCTTGTATTCACTTCCGGTCAGCCTGTGACGTTTCTGGTCTGCGATATCCTTAAGGACTGCCTGCCAGTCTGGAACGCTCAATGCACTCATGGGTGCCTCCTTTCAAATAGCTCAATCGTTCTGAGTGGTGAAGCCTTCACGATTTGGGTTTGATCTGCAGCCTTTGCGATTACGGATCTCGTCATCGCTGGGCCTTTGCGTGTTGTCGAAGCTGAACGAGCCGTCGTCGTATTGCTCCAGGTAGCCCCAACAGCAATCCGTTTCATTTTGCCCAGGCTTAGGAGGAACCTCCCACCAAGGCTCGCGGTTCACTAATTGCTTCATATGCACCTCCGAGTTCTACGGTGGCCATCACAAATTGATAGTCGTTAGCACTTGTGAGGACTGGCGATCGCGCAGCTCGATGACGCCGTGTACAACTTCACCAGTGGCAGTCATTCCGGATGAAATCGGAATGTACAGGTACAGCGTACCCCTGAGATCGAGGGAGCCCTGCGCCCTCGCCTGCTCGATCTCCCGGGCTTTATTTTGGTCTTCGACTCGTATGCTGCAGGGGAACCCAGACGGTTTGATCTGCAGGTTCATCCCCGCAGTGTTGCGCACCGGGTTCGCCCAGCAGTATTGGCCGTAGCTGGTGATCGGAAATGAAGAGCTGGTGAAGTCGTAGGGGCCCACCATGACATTCTGCAAACCCATTCCCTCAGCTACCGAAGCGGCTTTTATCGGAAGAGAGTAGTAATCGTTTTTGCCGTACTCGCTCAGCTGCTCCTGTATCGCCGGCCATTTAGCCTTTTCAATGTCACGTCTTTTAAACGCGTCGGAGGTCGCTTGATATTCCGGTGATAACCAGCCCAGTTTCTGGTCGTTTGTCGTGCCGCTTGGAGACTTGGCCAGCACCAGGTACGTGAGTGCCTGACCGCCTGGAAGAGTGTTGAGGTCGACGTATCCACTCAGGGGCACCGAAGCGTCAGCAGGCCTCTTGAATTGAGGCTCAACTGGAGCTTTAGACTCTGTCGTTCTGCTGACTTTAGGGCTGTTCAGCAGTGATGAACCCGAGGAGGCGGCGCCAGGCGCTTGTTCTGTGTTTGGCTTGTCACATCCGACCATGAGACAGCAGGCTGCGAGAGACAGCGCAGTCAGTTTAAACTTCATGGAAAGCTCCATTCCTTTGAGTAGATCGTTCGTGCAGTTCATCCGAACAACGTATGCATATCGGACTTCCAAGCCCCTGGACGTTTGATTCTCACACCAATCTCGCGCAGGTTAGGAAGGGTTGTAACGAGTCTGAGTAACGGATGAGGGCTATTGTCGGGACTGATCTCCCAGCTATCAATCTTGTCGAAATCCATCATTACGCCACCGGTGCTGATGTCGACGTACAAGGCCTGCTTAGCCACCGGATCGAAACCAACGTAGCGGTTGTACGCAACGGAAACAGCTTCATAGCGAGGCTTGAAACCCGCACGTTTGAAGCTGTCTACCTTGCGCTCCAGGCGTCGTCGCAACATCCCTGGCACGACAGCAAATAAAAAGTACCCAAGCGCTGCGTACAACAATCCAGCCACGATCAGCATGCCTGCAACCTCAGGGTCACGGCGGTAATCGAAGCATGCGATCAAGGCGACCGGTACGACCGGCACCAGCCCCATCAGGTAAAACGGCCGAAGAATCCACCATGCAATGTTCATAATGATCTCCATCTTTCGTATCAGGTATACGATACGGAATCTATGATTTTATTCTACCACGACCTCTTGACAGGTCAAAGCCCTATTGATAACGGGGCCAACAGGCCCCGTTCGTCATTCCTAAGATCTTATACCGTCACCTGCCTTTGTCCCTTTGTTCTGTCCTCCTTGAGGTCCAGGGCGTGGTGCGAGGTGTTCCAGCTTACTGCCGAACACATTCATGGCATTTTTCATCTTCTCGTTATCATCACGGCCCATGGTTGCAGATGCGTGGCCACCTACCCAGTTGATCACTTGGTCAGGGACAATCATGATCAGGTTGAAGCAGCTATGGACCAGGTTCAAGCACATCGAGCAGTAGATGGTCAGGAAGAAAATGATCGAGAACAGACCAGTGGTCGAGTCGAACTGAGCATTAGCTAGTGCTACACCAAACAACTGGTTCAGCAGTGTGCCGCCTGCAATCAGAGCTGCACCGCCCAGAAAGAAACCCAGAACCATCAGGATCGGTCGGACCATCACATTCAGCAGAAAGATGTAGCCGTGGGTTGTCTTTTGCCCCATCCCATCGCCTTCACCGTTCAGGTGAGTGATAGCCCAGAGAGGTGCTGCGATAACAGCCTCGCCAACCACAACCAGCCAATTAACAGCAGCTCCAAACCAAATGATGAAGGGCACCATCGGCAAATAGGTAGAGAGTGTGCCGCCCAGGATAAACAAGGCGATGATGAGCATGATGATGAAGGGGCCAACAGCGCCAAGGACGCCGGAAAGTGCATCGCCCACGGATGTGACTGCGTTCGCAACTTTCGAGAACGTACCGGCAACACTCCAGCCATCCTTGACCTTTTCAAGAGTCTTGGCAGCTACGTAGCCACCAAGGGCTGTCTCGGCCGCGACCATTGTGTAATCGCCGAGGTTTTTCATCTTGATCAGAGGATTCAGCTGACCCATGCCTTCGCCGCCGGCATTGACGTCGACCAGGTAGTTGACGATCCGTTGACCTGGCGCGGAAAAGATACTGCCAATAATGCTACCTGCATCGGCCCCTCCAGCCCCTTTGGAGTAGTCACCGCTGGATTGAGTACCCAAGGTGCTTGTCCAGGTAGAGGTTTCCTGTTGAGCCTTGTACGCCGCCATTGAGGAGGCGTAGACGTTCACAATTGCAGGATCCCCACCAGAGGACATGCCGAACACAGATGCTTTTGCTGCCATAGCATCTGACAGCTTAGTGTTTGCTTGTGCGAACGTCTGGTACCAGGCACCCAGAGTCCACCATCCACCCTCTTTGATGCTTGAGTTCATCTTGCTGGCCAGCTCGCCAATATTGCCCTGCTTGGTAGCTGCGACGCTGTTGACGGAGTTTTCGTATGCCTGCGCTGCTGACTGAACTGCCATCTCCACATCAGGAAGGGAATTAGTTTGTCCTGATTGTCGTTGGATCACCGCGTTGACGAAGTTTTGCGCGCTAGTGCTCAGAGATGCCTGCATGGCCTGAAGCGCCGCAAGGTGAGCTTTACGTATGTCCGACACATCAATGGTGCCGCCAAACCAATTAGTTGATACCGCCTGAGGCTCCAGATCGCCTTGGATGTCTGCCCCACCACAGACAAAACTTGAATTCTTGAGTATGAATCCACTTTGGGTTGCAGACTGCTGGACGTATCCATTTTGGGTAACCAGAGCGCCGCTTGCTTGGGCTTGAGCTATCCCCGCATTGATACCGTGCAGGCAAAGATTTGCCTCGAAAACGCTATGCGCGAGTCCTACCGTCGACGGCATCACAGGTTGAACTACCATCGACGTGCCGTCAGTGAAAGCTTCCATCGCGCTATCGACGCCGAGATTAGCAATGCCGATACCCATCACGGAAGCACCCCACAACATCAGCAGTTGCGATAGCGACCAGCCGCTTGCTGTTGGTACCAGCGAAACCAAGCCCCAGACAAGCCGTACCGGCCCCCAGATGGTTGATTGCTGTTTATCGAAAACTGACCCGTCATGAGCGGTCCGGGTTAGCTTTCTAAAAACGATGTAGCAAGCCCAAATCGCCCCAACCACCAACAGTGCGCCGTTGAATACCGAGAAAATGCTCGCGAGGATGGTATCGCCACTGGTGTCTCCCCCTGCCAATGGGTTGTTGACCACATTCCCGTAAATCGACACCAGTGCTTCTCGGGACTTATCGCCTGTCCTTTTCGCAGCTGCTGCAATTTCGCTGATGGTTGTTCCATCCGCTGCCCGAGCAGGCACAGAAACCAACCAGGCTACAAAGAGCCAAAAGCTTTTATTCGCGATTGCTTTCATAGCCGAACTCCGCTGGTTTTGCCGATTTGAGGATTCAGCGTCTTCAACAACCAGTCAGGGTTTTCGATTTTAAAGTCGTTGAACCCGCCGTGCTCTGCCGCAGATAGGCGACGGGTAGTCAATTGCCACATCCGAAATTGAGCGCTTAATGCGAGCGCGAATAACAGAGGGGATGCAGTCGCAATCGACAGTAGGCTTTGTATGACCGTTTTCGTCGAACCGTTGATGAGCCCCATGGTGAGACCGATCAAGCCCAGCAACCAAAATATTGAGCCAGCGAGTAGCGCAGCGCGCTTCCGGCGCAAGAAGAAAAGGTGCAGTTGCTCAACAGACATTGCACCTGGTTTACGGTTGGCCATCGCTTCCTCGAACGACACCGGCTTACGTTCCGTGGACTCGTCGACATCACTGTGCAACAAAGCCTGCTTAGCTTCTGCAGACATTTCTTTGATATGCGTCCAATTCTCTTTGGTTTTAGCGGCTTCCTGCTTAGCAAGCCGCACGGTCTGTCTCATTGACCAGAATGGGAGAATGATACGCAGCGCTATTGAAGCCGCCTGCCTCGATTTGGATGGCTGTTGTTCCGTCATCAGTTGCTGCCTCCCATGTGGCCCGATACAGCGCGATATTTTTGGCTCAAGATGGGCTCAAACTCTGAACGTGCGCCGCTTGCGAGATTTAATCCGTTGATCACGTTCCCGCGCTGGACGTCGTTACGCAGCTCAAGCAGCAACCAATTGGTCTGGGACTGCACGCGGATCTGCTCACGGAGCAGGTTGTCCCCTTCCATGTTTTGCAAGTCTGCCTGGTACTCGGTATTGGCATACCGGCGTCCAACCTCAAACGATTCAAATTCCCTGGCCGACATCGTGCCCGTCGCTTTTGCTTGAGATGACGCAGTTTTGGCGTAGTAGGCCTGGGCCGAGGACGACTTGAGTGTGTCTACCAGCAAATCCTTGGTCGCTGGGTTGGGTTGGCTATCAGCAACGAGCTGGTCCTGCGGATCCGTAGCAGCCGAAAGGATCGAGTTGTACTGATTCATGAGTCCGATGTACTGCGAGCCGGCTTCACTTTCAGCTTCGCCCTTGCGCAGCTGACTGCCGATCGATCGCCGAGCTGAGTTTTGGGTGTACATCTGCGCTGCGTCAGTCTGCTCTTGGGAGAAGGTGAGATCTGCACTCTTACCATTTGGACCGGCGCCTATCATTACGGAATCAAGGCGCTTGTCAGCCCCGGGCATTGTTGTTGAAACACTCGGGCACGCGCTGGCACCGCCGTACGCGGCATAGTCATCTGTGTCGCAGTAATCAGCGTGAATGCTTGCAGAACGCATGGAATCGACCTCGCTGGGCGCGGCCGGCGAAGTCAATGCTTGAGCAATTTTGCGGTTTTCGGTTTTGCCGCCGCCACCAGACCTCATGGTTGTTTTTATTGCAGCAACACCAGCTTTGACGTCGATAGCGCCTCCGGAAGCAGATTCACTGCAAATGGCGTTGGAGACGTAGTACCGCTGACGTGCGTCCTCATAGCGTCGGTTCTTTTCCTGAGTCGCTGCGAATTCCCGATCCACGCGAGCCGCGGTTTCGACCGTGTTTGCGACTTTGCTACTGCCTTGGGTCACAGCGGTACCGACCTGGTACAGCATCGTATTCACTGACGTGGCCATCGCTCCTACTGCAGCAGTTGTTGCGTTCACAGCCAATGTGATGCTGAGGTTCGCTGTTTCCACAGCACCAACCACGCAACCGTCGCAAATCGCGTAGGCTGGCTTGGAGGCGAACATTCCTACCGTAAGCATTGCAAGTGCAAGGGGGGAAAACTTGAGTACGTTCATTAGATATTTGCTCCTGCTTTGCGGCTTGCCCGGTACTCGGCGGTCATCTCGTCAGCGAGTTTCATGACAACCGACTTCGCTTGTTCCGCGCCCGCCTGCAGCTCCAGCTGCTCGATGTAGGTTTTCGCGGTACCGAGAGGGAATCTAGCGGCGAGAACCCTACGTGCCGTCATTGAACCCAGTCGGCTGTACAGCGCTGTTCGTAGTGAAACGTCCTGCTGGGTTGTCGAAAAGGCCCACAACTCCAAGGCACCCGTGGTGTTCGTAAGGATCTGCGTGATGGTGCCCTGGTTGGTTTTGAAAATGGCGAGCATGTTCGCGCCTTCCTCAGTAGGGCCGACGCATTTACGGTGAAGCTCGCTGATGGTCTGGTCGGACACCTGAAAGGAATCACGAAGAACCTTCTCATCACTACGATTGCCGCCGCGCAGAACGTATACCGACGTTGATGCGTCCAAAAGCGGTTGAGGGAAGTCATTCATGAACTGCGAGATCGCGATAATTCGGATGCCCCATTTACGACCTTCACGGCCATCTTTAATAACGGTTTGAACCGGCGCTTCAAGGCCGTCAGTGTTGTGCCATTCATCATAGGCAATAATTTTTTGTTGCGAGGCCACATCATCTGCGCGTTTGATGTGATATTCCGCATACAGCTCAGGAACAACTTTCACCAACTCTTCTTTGCGCAGAAAGTAGTTTTTGGCAGCTAACTGTCGAGCAAAAAGATACATGCATGAGGTCTTAATAGCACCTTCAGCAGTTTTGGAACCGATGACGTCATTAAGATCGATAGAAATAACACGAGTTGTAGCATCGAGGTCGAAACGGGTACGCCCGGAAAACAAAGCAAAGCTGGTGGTAGCTACCACAAAACAACGCGACATATAGTTGAGCAAAGGTTCATTACTTTTAGTTTGGATAGATCCAAACATTTGTCGAATACTTTCGTTATTCAGCATTGCGTTAAAATCAGCCAGCACGGGTGAAGCTTGGCGCTGGGCAATTGTTGCCTCTTGGATATAGCCTGCAGCGAACAGCATGTCGGTCACTTCGTACCAGGTAGCAGTGGACCACCATTTTTCGTCATGCTCAGCCAGAATCCCGGTTTCCAAAAGGATCTTGTCTACCAACGGAACGACTTCAGGTTCGTATTGGTTTGCTCCGTTTCCGGCTCTGTCATCGTAAACCAGCGTCACTAGACGCTCGTTGACACGTGACACTTCTGCAGGAGCGCGGCCGATATCGGTATCGGTGCAAAGCAGGTTCAAAAAATCAACGAGGAATTCGCGCTCGCGAGCAGTGGGTTCGCGAGCACCGAGCTGCGGGTCAAAGGGGTTAACTGCGTAATCAACGCTGTTCTGCAGCTTAAGGTACACAGCCTCGTTTTTGCGATGGTCAGGAAGTGAGTCTCTGATGACCTGGATCAGTCCGGATGAAGATGGACCAACGTCCACAATCGTCATCAGCGGCAATTGAATCGCACCCGGCCGATGGATCGCGGCATTGTTCATGGTGTTTACAGTTACAGATTTACCAGAACCAGGTATGCCTGAAAACAGCTCGATCCAAGTGTCTTGGATACTGCTGCCCAAACCTACAGGAAAAATTTTACCCTCAGGCGTCCTGAGTATCCATGAGCCAGTTTCTGCCCACGGTGTTGCAGGTCGTTGCAGGGGAAGCATGGCCAAGGCATCTTGAAGTGGAGGCAGCAATCTGTTCGCTGTGTTCTTGGTAGTGAATGCAGGAATGGTGGAAGCAAGGCCTGCCATAGGATCGCCATGGTTCTGGCTTACCTGACAAGTGCCCCACGATTGAAGAGACTTCTCCAGGGAGGACATGCGCTGCTTAACGGTGTCTTTGTCTTCTGCCCACGTCGAAGCAGACACTTTCATTGAAAGGACGGCTTCCTCCTTTTGAAGCCTTTCCAATTCTGAAAAGGATTCACGGATCGAGCGGTTACTTGGCAGAAGGCCTACAAACCCTGAAACCATGCGACGCATGCGTACTTCATTGAGCCCGCATGGGTTCAGGTCGAAGCGAATTCGCCATGGAACAACCTGATCGACCGCGCCGAACAATTCCTTAAATGGAAGCGGATCTTGTGGTCCCAGTTCCATTCCGAAAGAGCCGTGCCAGAGTCTGTCGGTACGAATGTAGTTTCCATCCGGTTCGACATTGTTGCTGCAAATCTGGTAGCTCAAACGTGGAGCAACGAGGTCCGAATAATCGTCGGCATGCTCTGGCCCACTCGGTATGTGACGATCACCAGGAAGTGACGGACGGAACTTTTGGGAAGTACCTTCGCGGTTAATCATGATTCTGACTCGCTTCACAGCTTCATGCGCAGTCAGAGGCTTCATCATGATCCCTTTTTGGCCGTCGATACCGCAGTTCGCAAAATCATCCTGCAACCGCTTGAGCATTGTGTCGTGACGATATTTTAAGGCAGACAAAGCGAATGCAGGATTTTGACCAAACTGCGTCCGTGGAACATTGTGTTTCGCCAGGCTTTTGGTAAGTGCATTCATCTCACGCTTTTGTTCTTCTGAACTCATAGCGCTAAGGTGAGTGTACACAACGAGAATATTCTGCTCCCAAGAGCACAGAGGGTAATTACGCATTACACGGTCTAAAATTATGTCTTCAGTTTCGAGGCCGATCCGTCGGGCCGTATTGAGTAATGGTTCCGCAAGGCGCATTAACTCGTCTTTAGCGCGCTCGGGATCACGCTCAAATGAGAAGGTCAGCGAATGACCATAACGTTTCATGTATCCCGTCATACGGACTCGCAATGATTCGATCATTGCTGCGAATTCGGCCTCCGAAAGCATCTGAAATGTGCCTTGCAGGTCAAAAACGGTCAGGAGCGAGTATCCATTGTTAACCAAAGTGTACGGGTCCTTCAGATCTGGAGAACGCCGAATGTCTTCATCGGTCACACCCACTGCGGTCATCAGTTCGCAGTAGCTGGTCATGTCTTTATTAATCAGATGTCGAGCCAGGTACTCAATCGCACCTTCAACGGCATCTACGCATTTCTCCAGAACTCCCATACCCTTCCCCTCAGCTCGGCGCATTCATTATGTTGTGATACACATTTGGCCAAGATGCTGTAGGTGAAGATTTATAAGCATCTTGAGCCCATTGTTTTGCGTTTGCGCTGTAAGTACTAGGGTTGAATATCACCGCAAGATCTCTAAATACAACGGCATGAACGTCTGCACCAACACCCTCCATTTTCACCAATGCACTAGCGAATACACTTGGTTCAAACGTGCCCCAAGCAGCTTCTGTGTACTGTCTGTGCGAAGCAAGCCAGTTCAACAACTTTTTCGCATCAGATTTAGTTGCTTCATCCCCTGTTTCCAAGGCGACTAGGATGCATCGCTGCAGATTGTTAACATCCTGCGCAACGAGCCCAGGAAGGTATCCAATAAAAGCGTTCCCCTCCCCCAACTCCCCAAGATGCTGCCAGCCGTGACACAACGAATCGACGGCGCGCAAGTTATCTTTCCGTACGTCTTGGTGGTTATGGTTAATATTGTGAATTTCCAAAGTTTGCGAAGGAAAACCACAGAAGAAGCACC
Source organism: Pseudomonas sp. ML2-2023-3 (assembly GCF_037055275.1). Lineage (NCBI taxonomy): Bacteria > Pseudomonadati > Pseudomonadota > Gammaproteobacteria > Pseudomonadales > Pseudomonadaceae > Pseudomonas > Pseudomonas sp. ML2-2023-3. The sequence continues at coordinate 4,611 of NZ_CP146345.1, read as the reverse complement.
GGTGTTTGCTCTCACGAAGAACTTCAACCCGCAATTCTAGACTCAACGATTTTTTATTAGGCTCAGTAGCAGTTGGTTCTTTATCACCCCAAACCCTTGCTTTAGTTGACAAGTTCATACCGGGTAGTGCTGGACGTTCGAAATTTCGACCGAGCGTAGCATCGGGGACTACCATGTCTGGCTGATTATCTGCGCTGCTCATCAAACCTCCAAGGCAGTCTATAAGACTGCCTGTTGCTGCTGTTGGTTAAGGTACGACGCCTTGTTGACCAGCATCGATACCTACAGTCTCACCTGTAGCAACCATCATGAAACCAGTTGCGCCTAGTGCCGCCCCGCCTAACATAGGCCCCCAGATTTGAGTACCTGTAACTCGGCTGTTCTCGCCTTGCTGGGTTTTTTTCCACATATTCATGCCACCATATCCGGCACCACCAAACCCTAGGACAGCGAATATTTTGCCTAAGCTTTCTTTCATCGAATCGCCCTGTTCTGCTCCCTTTTTGCCCATGTCAGCCCAGCCATCTGCATGTGCTTGTGCAGCAAACATGGTTGCCATGGTGATGCCGGCACTTGCCAACATGATGCGACGCTGTACTGGGTGCTGATTGTATTCGTCAGTTTTGGTGATCAGGTGTACGTGAGCTTTACGTACAACATCACCGACTATCTCGAAAGGATTCATTTTCATAGCAACGCTCCGTTTGACTTACCAGTAAAGTTTGAATGTTTCTTGAAACGCATCAATCATCTTGTCTACGTGAACCAATCCCGCACCCGCAATCAAGTGAGTTAAAGCACGCCAGACTAGATCATCTGCACCGTTGGAAGACTCTCCATCAATGCTTGCCTTTTTTAAGAGCAGTAGTCCCTTAAAGCAGCAAAAGCCACCAGCAAGACTTGCTAGTGTCAGAACAGCATTTACGGCTTCTTTGAACTCACCGAACTGCTCCGCTCCGCTCCAGGAGATTGCGCCGTAGTTCGCTTGACCGCTGGAAAAGGTCGTCCAGACAGTTCCAATTGTTCCCGAAAGGTTGAAAAGCATGGCCCCGATGATCATCACCATCATGGTGCCGCCAGCAGATATTGGGCGTCGGCCTGGTTGAATACTGGCGAGCTGCATCTTGCGAAGCACCGAGCCTGAGTACGCGAAGCCGACCAGCGCTCCGAGGCTCCACAGTAGGCCCCACATCACTCCGGTCAGCGAATTAGCTGCCGCAATGATCATGCTCGCGAGATCCATACCTTACTCCCTACCGGATCACGCCGAGGTTTGTGACAACCTGGCGGGACACTGGATCTATGCGAAGAACGCGTATGCCGTCGAAAGCATCACCGACCTGTACAACGATTGTTCGTTGGTCATGCGCCAACCACGCTTGATCGGTATAAATGGTGTTGATGCTATATCCAGTCAAAGCCTTGGATGTTGTGACGGCAGGGACGGCAGGCTGATTTCGCGTCGCCTGGATTCTCTCCTTGGCCTTGGGAGGAGTATCAGATGGGCGTGACTCCAGCATTGCAATTTTTGCCTGAAGCTCACGAACCTGGCCCTGCAGCTCGGAAGTGATTTTGGCAAATGTCTCTATTTGGCCTTGAACCTGGATCAGCTCAATCTGTTGGCTGACTGGCGGAATTGTCCTCACAGGTTCCTCAACCGGTTGGACCGGTTTTTGGCGTTCATACGAACCGTACTCAGCTTGTGTGTTTTGGGCCCCAAACTGTTGCCCTTGTGTGATCGTAGAGTTCGAGCGGAACAACTTAGGTGCGAAGATCCAGACCGCTGCTACGAGTGCAAGCACAACAAAGAAGTGCCATGGCTTCACTTTTTCTACAAACGAATTCAAGTTCCTTTTTGGCAAAGAGTCCTGCTCCAGTTTCGAATCCGGCTCCGGTTGAGCAACGCCTGCTTTTGGGGCCGGTGATGCAAATACATCAATATCGGCCGCTGTCTGTGTCGTCATGTTGGCATCCTTTCAGCGCTGACTCAGTAGCGAGTCGAGTTCATTGTGTTGGGTTGGCCAAGGCCAGGTGTAAAGCCCGGATACCCGCTGCTCATACCCTCTTGATCACCGCTGCCAGTTGCGCTAGGTGACAAGCGATATTGTTGCTTTGGCTGTCCAGCAGGTTGACTCAGGGTATTCAATTCATCTTTCTGATTTGCTTGAATGGCATTTTTGTCCAGTGCATCACTAGCCATCACAGGGCCGATGAACTGAATACCGATAGTCGAGCCCAAAGGTCTAATAACTTGCTTTTGAGGCATGTTTGCGCCGTCATTTGCGAGAACCTTGCCTGCTTGCTGGCCAATACCACCCGCAAATGTACCTGCTACAGCCGCACCGTTCGGTGTTTCTGGATAGGTCGAAATGACTGCACCTTGGCTGGTGATAATATTTTGAGCGCTACCTTGCTCATAAAGTTGACCTGTCTTACCGATTGCAATAGCAAGTGCTGGGAGGATAATTCTTTCGAAGTATCGGTTGTTTACTTCGCCGGAGAGTGCGGTTCTCATGCTGTCTGGATCAACGGCTTTTGCGCTAATTTTATATGAGTGTCCCTTCCACTCCATGTAGCTAAACGTCATGTCTACGGTTTCGTTTATACGTTTGTAGCCCATGGCGAAACACACTGCACCTGCGAATGGCCCGGTTGCGATCTCCGCACGTACCATCGAGTTTTCGTCAGTGTCGATCTCAGTCTTGAGAATAGACGGGGCAAGAGTAAACCCTGGTACTACCACTACGTCGGGATCTTTTTGACTCGCGGCCCCATTAGCGCCGCGTTGATTGCTTGCAACCGTGCCGCCCGCACCAGCCATAGATGCTGGCATGATTGATTGAGCATAAGCAGATGGGGTAAGAGTGGCGTCTTCGCTCGACTTACCCAACCCGTGGGGCTTCTCTCCCCACGCGGACATCAAACCTTTTACCTGCTCAGCGATTTGTTTGTCGTACTCTTTGTTACGAGTTACGACTTGTTGTTGTTGCTGGGGTTGTTGGTAATAGTAATTAACCTGCTGAGGTTGCTGCTGCTGTCCTGAACCAGGTGTGACCGGTTTAACAGACTGTGCAGACATCACAGACATGTACGAACCACCGTTTGATTCGGCTTGTTGTGCGTTTGCTTGGTTATATCGGTTAAGTACCTGACGGTATTGTTCGCTTTCTTCTGTTTTAGTGCCTTTAGCGTCCGTCGTGATACCCCGAACGGAAGAATTACTTGAATTGTGATTTTGCAACCAGGTATACGCCAGATAGCCGCCACCAATGACCACGACAGCTACTACGGCTACGATAACCTTGGTTTGGCGACCAATATCAGCTTGAGTACTCATATGGACCTCAGTTGATGTCTAGTTGGAGGGTAACTGACTGGCCCATTTGAGACAGGGTTACGAACGGAGTTGCTGGAAGCCGATAAACTTTGGTTCCATCTCCTGAGGACAGACTTTGATCAAACGCTGTTTGAATATCTTGCTGCGTACGCACGAAGATGTCGCCGTTGTATTGCCACACTTTTGTGTGCGTTGGCACGTCCCCATGTGCCACCACTGCTCGGGCATCCTTGGGTGGAATTCCGTCAAGAAAGGCCTGAAGGGTGTCGTCATATAGAGCGATTTTACCTGGCCCCATCAGCGGTGCTTTAGCGTAAGGGCCTCGGCCGGGTATCCGTACGTCCAAGCGAGCATCCACGATTCTGGATTTCTCGCCTTCACTGTCAGGTTCACCAGTCACGAGTTTTATGACAACTGGTGTCGTCGCGCCTTGTAGAAATAGAGCGATATTTCCAGATTCGTAGGAGGATGTCGTTGAAACCACAACTACGTGCGAACCCTGCATCCACTCTGCTGTGAAGATGTCATCTCTGGAGATCCGTGGTGTGATTGCCAAAGGCCAAGGTGCCCCTGTTGAGTCGAGGATAACCAAGTTCGATATCTCACCAGGCATTACACGTAACACTGGTAGTGACGCGCCCGGGCTTAGGTCGACAGAGACACTCGTGATTCTCGGGATGGCTCTCACAGGCTTATACGCCTTCGCCTTCCTCGTGTTCTCAAGGCTTCCCCGCATTTCGCGAATTTGTTCTGGAGCGAATGGAGCTACAACTTTCATAGCTTCATTAAAATCCGCTGAGCCCTCTGGAGCGTCCAAGGGAGGCATGGGCGCAACACCATTCTGCTGCGGTTGAGGGGCAGCATTTTGCTGCGGTTGAGTTGGTGCCTGACCCTGTGGCTGGCCACCTACGGCGTAGTTCGCAGCGCCGTAGTTAGTTTGCGGAAATGCATTTTGCATCTGCGGATTAACATTTGCATTTGTTTGGCCAGGCTGCGCAGGAAAATTCGCGGGGGTGCCCGGGCCTTTCACTTGCACCCATTGTCCAGGAACTGGAGGTGCTGGTTGCTGTTGCTGTTGCTGTTGCTGCCCCGGTTGCGGTTGCTGCATTGATTGTTGCTCGGCTCCAGGGAGCATTGCACCGCTTTGCGGAGCTTGAGCATCTTGCGCAAACGCTGTGTTGATTGCCAAGACAAGCATCGGCACTACAAGCTGAAATGGTTTCATATTGGTCCTCCCTTACCGGGGCTTGATGACGATGTTGTCAAGGGCCACG
>NZ_CP146344.1 GCF_037055275.1 Pseudomonas sp. ML2-2023-3 | reverse complement strand
AACCACCCGCTCATCCATAAAATCGAGGATGCGCTTGGCTGCCTGCTTATCCAACTTGCGCAACTGAGTCTTGGCCGTGTCGGTGTAATCAATCGTCCAGACCAAGAGACTTCCTTACGTCCGCAGCTGAGTGTACGACCTCTTGGCCTTTACGAACCCGCTCCAGGACTTCCGCCGCGAGGTAGTAATCCTCCAAGTCGGTAAGGCCGTGGTCGATGATTTCACGCAAGTAATACGCTTTGGTACGCCCGGTACTGCTCGCCAAGAAATCGAGGCGCTGCTCAGTTTCGGGCGCCAGTCGAATGGAAGTCGCCATGCTGTAGCCTCCTATGTAATACATGTATTCATTGTATCACATAGGTATAGGAGGCAAATATGAGGCTTATTTTTGTAGGGATCGCATTTAATGAATGTCCTATTAGCAGCAGTTTGTGGCACAAACGAGGCGCGGATGCCTATCCTGCACTAGCTTCTTTTCTCCTCGAAAAAAATAAGCCCTTCATACGCTTTTAATACGTTTTTAATACGTATTTGATGTACCGGTGAGACGCCAAATAGCCATTAATCAATCATTTTTCATGATTTGGCTCCAAACAGGTGCGTGCTCGGTTTAACCAGACCTCATTGGAGCTACCGCTATGACTTTTGTCAGAAAATGGGCCAACTACGATGTAGCCCGTAGCCGTCTGCTGATGCAGATCTCCGAACTGGACTCCTTGATTGATCAAGAACAAGCCGCCTCCGCACCAAATCCCACGAAGATTGCCGTCCTGGAGAATGAGCAAAACGATCTAATAGATCAGTCCGACATGCTTTGTTCTGACAACATTGAGCTGACTAGCAGGATCGCCACCACCAGTCCATCAACGACTGGTATTTAACAAATTACTGGTTTGCATGGCTCAAATTTTAGCGGCTAAAATTTGAGCTCAGTCAGCAGGCTAGGCGCTCACGCAAAGCCATCACCCGTGAAGCAGACAAGTCACGAATATCCTCGTTATGAAAAATCAGGTGCGCTCGGTGCGGCTTGGTTTCCTCGTCCCATAGCTCCAAATCTTCCATTCGAAACTGATGCTTGCCCTGGTATGTCGCTGCGAGATCAGCAGCCAAACAGCGCGCGGCTTCGCCAGGGGTAGCTATGACCCAATCAACGATGTCGGCCATCTGTTCGGCTGATGAGCGCGGCATGACACCCTGAGCGGCAGCACAGGCAAACTCGTTGTAAAGCTTAGCGCCAAGCGCAGGATCATCCGTAGGATTTCCCGGGCACAGCCGCTGCTCCCAAGGAAGCACATAGGTCGATTGGCCGAGAATATCTTGTCGGACGTAGTCCGAAGGTTTAGCTAAGCGCTGCATGAGGTTTGCTCCCAAGCAAAAATCGCATGGTAACGCGTCCAGAGCGGCCTTAGCCGCTCTGATAAACCGTCGTCGAAGACGGCGGAAACAGCTGGACAGACATCACCCGAGCCAACGAGGGGGGTGAGGAAAAATGGACCCCAGTCCGAATTTTTCCGTTCTGCCCTGGTGCAGCCCGTTCAGGGCGGAATCAGGGTGCGAAGCATCCGGCCGCACCGCTTGCGTGCGCGTCAGGTGAAACCGGACCAACCTGGATTCGCGATGTAGCAGTAGAGAAAGGGACAAAGGACCGCAACGAGACGTCGCGCAATTGGAGAATGCAGGTTGGTCCGGCTTTGCCGGGCGCGCACGCGGGTGAATTTTCGAGACAAGCCCGTTCAGGGCGCAGGTGAGGAAAGAGGGTGGAGGCTCGCGCAGCGAGTCGGAACCCTGAAAGCCTTACGGGGCGCTCCCCCGTAAGGTTTGGGCGTCCCGCAGGGCGCCCATGACAGACCGAAGGGATGGAGCGTTATTGATCTGTTTCAGCGGCGTATGACCTATTAGTCGTTCTATTGGCTTTTCTATTGCTGCGGTTATTGCTTGAGCAATAGAAGGGCCATAGGAAAAGTACAAAGGTGAAAAGGTACAAAAGAACAAAAATCCAAAAGCATTCGCGCTACGCGCTCACCAGCTCGACCCCCTAAAGGGGGACCCCCACTCACTGGGAAAGATCCAAAGCCGGTAATAACCTTGAGAGACAAGAGCACGAGCAATGATGGCTGACGCCAGTCTAAGGCCGCCCACTGGCGGCAATAATGATGGCTGCGCGACGCACTTGATGGCTCCCACTGGCGTGGGAGCCCCTACGATCGGCTTTTAAAAAAAGCGTCTCGCATGACTCCACGCAGTGAGGATTTTGTTCCAGGTGCGACCACCCGGCTCCCACTCCCAACAGGCGTTCCAGACTTTCGGGGATTGTTTACCACTGCGCCCCCTGCCCTCTTCGGCGTCTGGCGGTTGGTGGGTTTTAGGACAGTGACAGCGCCCGTGGTTGGGTTTTTACGCTGCCCTGCCATTGCCTTCTCGCCCTTGCGGGTCGCACCTAACCGGCTATACCGGCTGCCGTGAAGAGATCCCCTTGATCGGCAGCTATTACTTCCCGGGCCCAAAGCATCTTGATTCCAAGCGTCGGGAAGAGGTGTCGGGGGAGGCTGGAAGCTGGACAGACGGGAGTTTTCCCGACAGAATTGGCTTACCAGGTCTCGTTCCCCGCACCGAAAAGCAGAGATTCCCCGAGACCTTGGCCAGAGCGATTGCAGTCGCCGCTGGCCCGAATGAAACCCTGCCTTGGCAGGGTTTTTTCGTTTTAATGCTATGTATCTATTACCCAAAGATATTGCGTTTGCTCGCTCAGCGCAAACCCTGTGTCTTTCACAAGCTGCCGTGTGGGTCTGGCAGCTGTGCTGCCTACCAGCACGGTAGCCAACAAGGTCCACCGGACCGCGTTAGGGAATGGTCGGTTAAGTCTCATAAATAGCAGTAGACTGTAGGGCACCCTACAGACAGAACCCGACACTGCCCTACATGGCAAAATTAACCATCGGCCGCATGGCAAAACTCTACGGTTTACACCGTTCAACATTGCATGAGGCCGTGTCTAAAGGCCGCGTAACTGCTGGCCTAGACGGTAAAGGGCAAAAGGTTATCGACCTATCAGAAATGATCCGTGTTTATGGCGAACCACAGGGGATCACCCTACACCGCCCTACACTTGACCCGACACCCTCACCCTACACTTCCCCTACACCTGAAATTGACGCCCTACACCCAGCCCTACACTCGCTGGTTGAAGAGGTTCGATTGCTGCGTGCAGAGATACAAGAGCTGCAACAATCACTTCGGCTGATCGAGCATAAACCCGAGCCTAAACCTGCATTGCCTCACAACACGAAGCCAGGGGAAGCCCCTACTTGGGCAAATTTGCTCGACGCTCTCGATAACTAAAAGCCGTGGCCAGTTTCGCGGGCGCGAAACTTCACAGTTCCACCGCAAAGCCTCGCACGCCAAGCCCTTCGGCAAAGCGACCCACCGCCGTCAGGCTGGCCCAGGTACGAATCACCTCCCGCCTCGACCGTACTGGAATCAGCCGCGAGTGCGGCCCGCCGAGGCGTACCGAAAACGTCCACTTGGTACGGGTGGTATCACGGCCGGCGACAAACTCCCTGACCGCGCTCTGTTGCACCAGGTGCTGCAGCGCGTCTTCGTGAATCCCGTCCCCGATCACAGCAGCAACGCCGTGACGCGCGCCTGAGCGGCGTCATCAATGATCAGGTACAGGCTTTCAATGTCGGCCGGCTTAAGCACCTTGAGCTCTTCCAGCATCTCAACAAAACCTTGCGCCCGCTCGCTGGCCAGATGCACCTGCAGGGTGTCGGCGGCGAGCTCGATGGCAGTCATTCGACGGCGCAGTGTGGCCAGCACTTCAGGCGACGTACTGATCGCGGCTAACGGGTCGCTACCGTTACCGTAACGGCCGCTCATTCGGGCACCACTCCGGACGGGCCGCCCAAGGTCGCGGCTTCACAGGCAAACGCTGCCGCCTGTGGTGGGGGCAGCGCTCCGGCGTCGACCACGGCGTTTAACCAGTCCCAGAATCGAGTTACACAGCGCGCCTGTTGCTCAGCCACTTCCTGCAGGTGATCCAATAATTGCGCCTCCAACGTCTCAATCGAGGTGGCCAGCACTTGCGGCTGCAGCTCCAGGGCGATGCGCTCGGCCAGTGCGGCGGTGTCCGGGGACAGCGTGCGTAGATCGCGCAGACGGCGCTCATAATAGGGCGTGACGGGTAACGGCATGGCAGGGGTGTCCTTATCCGAGTCAGTGGCCCACCGTGCGTAAAACCACAGAGGTGGGGTCTGGCGTACCAGTGTAGGAGGGGTGTGGTTTCCGTGCCCAGAAAAAAAGGCCCCCAGCACTCTCTCAAATGTGGGGGCCTTTTGAACATAAGCGGCGTTATTGGAACTCAACCTTAGCCATCCGATCGCATCCGTTTTGGCAGAAATACACCGGCTTGACCTTGCGTGGCTTCTTTAGGAAAACCCAAGTGGTACTCCACGTACTGGTCAGTACCGTCCTGGCGGTCGAACAGACCCAGCAGCAACCAGCCTTCGTTTATCAGTTCCTGTGCCTGAGCCTCATTTCTGACAGTCTTCAGTGCTTTGGTGCCTTCAATCGCCATCGGTACGACTCCTTGTAGGTGATGGCCGAGTGTAGCCAATGGCCAGTCATTGGATAGTGCCATGAACCAAGTCCCGGTAAGGGGGGCTTTCATAAGGACTCGGTACGACCGTTTTTATCAATTAGCCCTACATATTGCGCGCTGTCGGTGCCTATCCCTTATCGTAAGGGGGAAACGGTGTCCTGTATTTCATGGGGCTCGTTCATGTTTGTGAGTTACTTCACTACCGGTATACCTCACGGCGGTTGCCCAACTGCACCACCAGAATCCGCAAGGCGCCATCTTGGATGTCGCAGATCACCCGAAAATCGCCGACGCGATAACGCCACAAACCACCCAATGGGCCGGTCAGGGCTTTGCCCGTACTGCGCGGATCATCACGGCC
>NZ_CP146343.1:5115000-5303006 GCF_037055275.1 Pseudomonas sp. ML2-2023-3 | reverse complement strand
AAAGTTTCGGTAAGCACACTTCCAATAAATCGCTCGATACTGCCCAGCCTCACGCCCTGTCTTTGAGCTTGCGCTCCACCAATCTTGCCGAGCAATGTTAAGGTTCGCCTTTGGATTTTGCCTTCTCCTAAGGATGCCGTCATGCCGGTTGCTACGTCCCTCAATGCGGGTTTTATGGTGGTTCACGGTAACCGCCTTGATGAGTTACGTAGCCTGGTGGTCAGCTGGATGCGACGCTACCCCCTGGCTCCTCTGGAAAACGAAATCGCGTTGGTGCAGAGCAACGGCATCGCCCAATGGCTGAAGCTGGCCCTGGCCGAAGATGCTCAGGACGATGACCTCGGCGGCTGCGGAATTGCGGCAGCGGTGGATGTGCAGTTGCCCGGCAGTTTTTTGTGGCAACTCTATCGACTTGTATTAGGCAGCGAAGAAATCCCCGCCAAGTCCCTGCTCGACAAAGGCCCGCTGACCTGGCGCCTGATGCGCCTGCTTCCTGCTCTCATTGATCAACCACACTTCGAGCCGCTGCAGCGCTTCCTGACTCACGACACCGATTTGCGAAAACGCTATCAATTGTCAGAGCGACTCGCTGACCTGTTCGACCAATATCAGGTCTATCGTGCCGACTGGCTCGAAGATTGGGCCGCTGGCCGTCATCAACTGCGCAACGCCCGAGGAGAAAGCCCGGCCCTGAGCCCGGCCAACTGCTGGCAAGCCGAGCTGTGGCGTGCGCTACTGCTCGATGTGGGCGAGGAAGGCATGTCCCAGAGCCGGGCCGGTGTTCACCAGCGCTTCATGGACAAGATCAGCAGCCTTGAGCAAGCGCCGTCCGGCTTGCCTGCCCGAGTCATCGTCTTCGGTATCTCATCATTGCCTGCCCAAGCGCTCGAAGCCCTGGCTGGGCTCGCTCGTTTCAGCCAGGTATTGCTGTGCGTGCATAACCCCTGCCGCCATCATTGGTCTGACATCGTTGCCGACAAGGATCTGCTACGCCATCAGTACAAACGCCAGGCCCGCAAAAGCGGAATGCCTACAGCACTTGATCTCGACACCTTGCATCAACATGCCCATCCACTACTGGCCGCCTGGGGTAAACAAGGTCGCGACTACATCAACCTGCTTGACAGCTACGACGACCCCAACAGCTACCGTGCGGCTTTTCGTGATGGCCGTATTGATCTGTTCAGCGAAGTAGAACCGCTTAACCTGCTCAACCAGTTGCAGGATGACATTCTTGAACTGCGCCCCCTGAACGAAACCCGCGAGTTGTGGCCCGCTATCGACCTGGAAGCGGATCATTCAATCCGTTTTCATATTGCCCACAGTGCTCAGCGAGAAGTCGAGATTCTCCACGACCAGCTACTTGCACGATTTAGCGAAAATCCTCAGTTGCAACCCCGTGATGTGATTGTGATGGTGCCGGATGTCGACAGCTACGCACCTCACATCCGCGCCGTATTCGGTCAGATTGAACGGGATGATCGCCGCTTTATTCCTTACACCTTGGCCGACCAGGGGCAGCGGGGCCGCGATCCGTTACTGATCGCCCTCGAGCATCTGCTCAAGTTGCCTGACAGCCGCTTCCCCGTCAGTGAAATCCTCGACTTGCTCGACGTCCCTTCGCTGCGCGCTCGCTTCAACGTCCAGGAACGCGACTTGCCAACCCTGCATCGCTGGATCGAAGGTGCGGGCATTCGCTGGGGGTTGAACGCCGAACAACGCGCTGGCCTGGGCTTGCCCCCGCAACTGGAGCAAAACAGTTGGCGCTTTGGCCTGCGTCGCATGCTGCTTGGCTATGCGGTGGGCAGTGGCGAAGCGTGCGATGGCATCGAGCCTTACGATGAAATTGGCGGCCTTGACGCCGTACTCATCGGCCCGCTTGTGGCCCTGCTCGATGCGCTTGAAATCGCCCATCAAGAACTCTCGAAACCGGCGCTGCCACAGCAATGGGGCGAGCGACTGCAAGCGCTGGTGCAGCTGTTTTTCCAGGCAGAAACCGAGCATGACGACTACCTGCTGGCCCAGCTTGAAGAATTGCGCGAAACCTGGCTCGAAACCTGTGAGCTGGTTGGCTTGCAAGATGAGTTACCGCTGACCGTAGTACGCGAAGCCTGGCTCACCGGGCTTGACCAAGGAAAACTGTCACAGCGCTTTCTTGCCGGTGCGGTCAATTTCTGCACCCTGATGCCGATGCGTGCGATCCCCTTCAAGCTGGTGTGTCTGCTGGGCATGAATGACGGCGACTACCCGCGGGCACAACCGCCGCTGGATTTCGATTTGATGGGCAGTGACTATCGCCCGGGAGACCGTTCCCGCCGTGAGGATGACCGCTATCTGCTACTCGAAGCGCTGCTTTCTGCCCGCGACCAGCTCTATATCAGCTGGGTAGGGCGCAGTATTCGCGACAACAGCGAGCGCCCCGCCTGTGTCCTGATTGGCCAACTGCGTGATCACCTTGCCAATGGCTGGCATCTGCAAGGGGGCGGTGACCTGCTCGAGGCCATGACTCAAGAGCATCCGCTGCAACCCTTCAGCACCCGTTACTTTCACGAGGGCAACCCCAACCTGTTCAGTTATGCCCGCGAATGGCAGCGATTACATGCGCCACAACCGCAACCGGTTCAGCCCGCTGCGTTAGGAGCACACGAGCAGGAAGAACCACTAAATCTGACGCAGTTACAGGATTTTTTGCGTAACCCTGTGCGTCACTTCTTTAGTCAGCGCTTGAAAGTATTCTTCGAAGCCGCCGAAGTGCCTTTGGCCGATGAAGAGCCGTTCGTGCTCGATGCACTGCAACGCTACACCTTGAGCGACAGTTTGCTTGAAGCGGCACTGGCACAGCCCGACCAACTTGAAAACGCGTTGCACAACCGCGCCCTGCGTTTGCAAGGTAGCGGCCTGCTGCCCATGGCCGGGTTTGGCGAATGCCTGCAACAGGAGCTGATCGAACCATTACCTGATGTTTTGCAACGCTATCAGCAACTGCTGGCCCTTTGGCCCACGCCGCTTGCCAGCGCGCTGCCCGTCAGTTTTGAGGACCAGGGGCTGATCCTGGAAGGCTGGCTCAGCAATCTGCATCAGCGCAGTGATAAAGGCCTACTGTCCATCACCACCATTCCTAACAGTATTGGCGCAATTAAAACCCGCAAATGGCACCGATTGACCCGGCCGTGGGTCAATCATCTGGCGGCGTGTGCCAGTGGCCTGGAGATGTCCACCGCGCTGGTGGCCAGCGATGACACTTTGCTGCTCGACCCTCTGGATGCCAAACAGGCCCGCGATATTCTGGGCAACCTGCTGGTGGCCTGGAAAGTCGGCATGAGTCATCCGCTGCCCATTGCCGTGAAAACCGCCTTTGCCTGGCTGGCACAAACAGACCCGGCAAAGGCCGATGCGGCCGCGCAGAAAACCTACGAAGGTGATGGCCAAACCAGCGACGGCGAACGCCGCGAAAGCGCTGCTCTGGCCCGACAGTTTCCTGATTACGCTGCCCTGATGGCGGCTGAAGAATTTGAAGAGTGGTGCGATGCCCTCTATCGACCCCTTTTTGATGCGCCTTGGCGCTCATTGAACAGCGAGGCGTCCCGCTAATGAGCGAGCAAACATTACCGCTGGCCTTGGCCTTCCCCCTACGTGGCAGCCAACTGATCGAGGCCAGCGCCGGTACCGGCAAAACCTTCACCATCTCGGCGCTCTACCTGCGGCTGATTCTGGGGCATGGCGGCGAAGAGTCTGGCTTTGGGCGTGAACTGTTACCGCCGCAGATTCTCGTCGTGACCTTTACCGATGCGGCCACCAAAGAGCTGCGCGATCGTATCCGCACCCGTCTGGCAGAGGCTGCCCGGTTCTTCCGTGGCGAGATCGAAGCCCCGGATGCCCTGGTCGAGCAACTGCGTGAACAGTTTGCTGGCGAGCAGTGGGCCGCTTGCGCGGGGCGTCTCGACATCGCCGCCCAGTGGATGGACGAGGCTGCTGTGTCGACCATCCACAGTTGGTGCCAGCGCATGTTGCGCGAGCATGCTTTCGACAGCGGCAGCCTGTTCACCCAGACTTTGGAAACCGACCACAGCGACTTGCTGGGAGAAGTGCTGCGCGATTACTGGCGGCTGTTTTGCTACCCCATGCAGGGCGATGCGCTGAGTTGGGTGCGCGCCAACTGGAGCGGTCCCGCCGCCTTGTTGCCGCGTGTGCGGGCACTGTTTGGCAGCTCACGCCAGCCAGCCAACCCGGAGCAAACGCCGGCGCAAATGATCGAAGCCTGTCTGCAAGAGCGCCGCCAGGCCTTGTCCGGGCTTAAAACGCCGTGGCTGCAGTGGGCACAAGAACTACGGGATATCTGCTTGCAAGCCGTGGCGAGCAAAGCCGTCGACGGTCGCAAAATGCAAGCCCGCTATTTCGAGCCCTGGTTTGAAAAGCTCAGCGCCTGGGCTGCCGACGACGCTCAGGAGCAGCTCGACCTCGGGATCGGCTTCACGCGTCTGACCCCCGACGGCATGGCCGAAGCCTGGAAGGGCGCGCCTCCGCAGCATCCGGGGCTCGACGCCATGCAGGGCCTCAAAGCTGCGCTCGATGCCTTGCCAACGCCCGACGCCGCGGTTCTGCAACATGCGGCGAACTGGGTCAGCGTGCGCTTTGAAGAGGAAAAACGCCGTCGCGCCGAGATGGGCTTTGACGACATGCTGCTGCGCCTCGACGCTGCATTGCAGGCCGAAGGCGGCGAGCGCCTGGCCACCCTGATTCGCGAACAGTTCCCGGTGGCCCTGATCGACGAGTTTCAGGACACCGATCCCGTTCAGTACCGCATCTTCGAGACCATTTACCGGATCGAAGACAACAGCCCCGACACCGGCCTGTTCCTGATTGGCGACCCCAAGCAGGCGATCTATGCCTTTCGCGGGGCCGATATTTACACCTACTTGCGCGCACGTCACGCCACCAGTGGGCGTTTACATACGCTGGACACCAACTTCCGGTCCAGTCACGCGATGGTCAAGGCGGTCAACCATGTCTTTGAGCGGGCGGAGCAGCGTGACACCGGGCGAGGCGCATTTTTGTTCCGTGAAGGGTCTGAGAATCCTGTGCCCTTTGTGTCAGTCAAATCCCAAGGGCGCAAAGAAATCCTGCAGTTCGATGGTCAGCCTGTCAGTGCGCTGACGCTCTGGCAATTGGCCTCCGAGCAGCCCGTGTCGGGCGCCGTCTATCGTCAGAACCTGGCCGCGGCCTGTGCCAGCCAGATTGTCGAATTGCTCAATGGCGGTCAGCAAGGTCGCTGTGGTTTCGCCATTGATGGCGAATTCATTCGCGGCGTGTTGCCTGCTGACATCGCAATCCTTGTACGTGACGGTAAGGAAGCTCAGGCGGTTCGGCGAGAATTGTCGAATCGTGGTGTACGCAGCGTTTACTTGTCGGATAAGGATTCAGTCTACGCGGCGCAGGAAGCACACGATGTTCTGGCCTGGCTCAAGGCCTGCGCCGAACCGGACGTAGAACGTCCGCTGCGTGCTGCGCTGGCCTGCATCACCCTGGACCTGCCGCTGATTGAACTGGAACGCCTGAACCAGGACGAGTTGGCCTGGGAAAAGCGCGTGATGCAGTTCCGTGGTTATCGCGAAACCTGGCGCAAGCAAGGGGTGCTCGCCATGTTGCGCCGCTTGCTGCATGACTTCGAGTTGCCCCAGGCCCTGATTGCCCGTCCAGATGGCGAGCGTGTGCTGACCAACGTGCTGCACCTGTCCGAACTGCTGCAACAGGCGGCTGCCGAACTGGATGGCGAACAGGCGTTGATCCGCCATCTGGCCGAGCATCTGGCATTGTCCGGGCAGGCGGGTGAAGAGCAGATCCTGCGCCTTGAAAGTGACGAGCAACTGGTCAAAGTCGTGACCATCCACAAGTCCAAGGGGCTGGAATACCCATTGGTATTCTTGCCGTTCATCTGCTCAACAAAACCCGTGGATGGCAGCCGTTTACCGCTGCATTACCACGACGCCGCCGGCAATGCCCACGTGAGCTTGACCCCGACGCCAGAGCTGATCGCCCAAGCGGATGATGAGCGTCTGGCCGAAGACTTGCGCCTGCTTTATGTGGCCCTGACCCGCGCCCAGCATGCTTGCTGGCTGGGCGTTGCCGACCTCAAGCGCGGCAACAGCAATCGGTCGATCCTGCACCTTTGCGCCTTGGGTTATTTGCTGGGCGGCGGAGCCGTGCTGGCCGAGTCGGTCGGGTTGCAGAGCTGGCTGGCAGATGCCCGGCAAGACTGCGCCGCGATTCAGTGCGAACCGGTACCGCCCGCTGGCGAGGCGCATTTTTATCCACCGCTTAACGAAGCCACCCTTCTTGAGCCGCTGATCCCGAGCCGCCGTGCTGCGGAAAACTGGTGGATCGCGTCCTACAGCGCATTGCGCATCGGTGACAGCCTCAGCCCTGCCGAGGCGCCCGAAAGCGCACTGGCGCAAAAGCTCTCTGATGACGAGCGACTCGATCCTGATGCGCCGCGTGAAGTGTTACTCAGTGGCGGTGATATACACCGCTTCCCACGTGGGCCAAATCCGGGGACTTTTCTCCACGGCCTGCTTGAGTGGTCGGGCAGCGAAGGTTTCAAGGCAACCCCTGAAGCGATCAGCGACGCCGTGGCACGGCGCTGCAACCGGCGTGGCTGGCAAGGCTGGATCGAGACTTTGAGCGACTGGCTGCAGCATCTGCAGGACGAACCGTTGCGTCTGAATAATGGCCAGCCAGCGGTCGTACTGAGTGAGCTGAGCCAGTACCAGATCGAAATGGAGTTCTGGTTTGCCAGCCACAAAGTCGATGTTGTGCAACTGGACACGCTGGTACGTCAGCACACCCACGGCGGCGCGCCGCGTGCGGGAGCCGAGCCGAGCCTGCTCAACGGCATGTTCAAGGGCTTTATCGACCTGACTTTCGAGCACCAGGGCCGTTATTACGTGGCGGACTACAAGTCCAACTGGCTGGGAGCCGACGATTCGGCCTACACCGAGCAAGCGATGACCGCCTCGATTCTGGATCACCGCTATGACCTGCAATACGTCTTGTACTTGCTGGCCTTGCACCGTCAGCTCAAGGCGCGATTGCCCGACTATGACTACGACCAGCACATGGGGGGCGCGCTGTATCTGTTTTTGCGCGGCACCCGCTCTCAAGGGCAGGGCGTGTATTTCACCCGGCCCCCCAGAATCTTGATCGAAAGCCTGGACCTGATGTTCCAGGGCAAACCTTTACCGAAAACAGCTGAGCCGGCCTGGGAACAGGGAGTGTTGTTATGAGTCGTTCGTTTGCCGAACTGTTGCCCACGCCGTTGACGGCCGAAAGCCTTGCCCTGCTGCAACCCTTGGGCCGTGCCGACGATCTGCTGCTGTTGCTGGAACGCTGGGTCGAGCGAGGCTGGCTGCGTGCGCTGGACAAAGCGTTCGTCGCGTTCCTGCATGAGCGCGATCCGCAAGGCGATCCTTTGGTGTTGCTGGCGGCAGCGTTGACCAGTCATCAGTTGGGCCACGGTCATGTGTGTCTTGATTTGTTCGAGACCCTGAAGGAACCCGACTTTGCACTGTCCTTGCCACCCGAGGGCGATGTGCAAACCGGCGCCATGCTGCTGCCCTCGCAGTTGCTTGAGGCGCTGGAGGGCGACGCGTGGTGTAAGGCCCTGCAAGCCAGCCCGTTGGTTGAGCACGCGGGTCAGCCATCGGCGGATGCGGCCAGCCGCCCGTTGGTGCTGAGTGAGCGCCGTCTGTATTTACGCCGCTACTGGGCTTATGAGCGGCGAATCGATAGCGCCTTGCGCCAACGTCTGTCGCAGGTTGAAGCAACGCCCGATGATTTGCCTGCACGGCTGAACGGCTTGTTCGGCAGCCCGGCACAGCATGCGCTGATTGACTGGCAAAAGCTGGCCTGCGCCCTGGCCACTCGCGGTGCATTCAGCATTGTTACCGGGGGGCCAGGCACCGGCAAAACCACCACCGTGGTGCGTCTGCTGGCCTTGCTTCAAGCCCCTGCCGTCGAAGCGGGGGCGCCCTTGCGCATTCGCCTGGCCGCACCGACCGGTAAAGCCGCCGCGCGCCTGACCGAGTCCATCAGCCTTCAAGTCAAATCCCTGGAAGTGGACGACAAGGTTCGGCAAAAAATCCCCAGTGACGTGACCACCGTTCACCGTCTGCTCGGCAGTCGCCCCGGCACGCGCCACTTCCGTCATCACGCGGGCAATCGCCTGCCACTGGACGTACTGGTGGTCGACGAAGCGTCCATGATCGACCTGGAAATGATGGCCAACTTGCTCGATGCATTGCCCGCCCATGCGCGGCTGGTGCTGTTGGGCGACAAAGACCAATTGGCGTCGGTTGAAGCCGGCGCGGTGCTTGGTGATTTGTGCCGCGATGCCGAAGCGGGTTGGTACACCCCGCAGACCCGTGCCTGGCTTGAGCAGGTCAGCGGCGAAAACCTGAGCGCCAGTGACTTGCAACAAGATCTGGAGGGTACGCATCCACTGGCCCAGCAAGTGGTCATGCTGCGTCACTCGCGCCGTTTTGGCGAAGGCAGCGGTATCGGCCAGCTGTCGCGCCTGGTCAACCAGCAACTGCCCCGCGAAGCACGGGCCCTGCTGGCGGCAGGCACCCACGCCGACCTCTTTGCATTGCCCCTCAAGGGCGAGCAGGACCGTGGTTTTGAGCGTCTGGCACTGGAAGGGCGCGGCGCTGAGGCCAAAGGCTATCGGCATTACCTTGAGGTGTTGCGCGAGCAGCGCCCTACTGGCGAGACCGGACTGGAAGACCCTTGTTGGGCGGTATGGGCGGGTAACGTGCTGCAAGCGTTCGAGGCCTTTCAAGTCCTCTGCGCCGTGCGCAAGGGCCCCTGGGGTGTCGAAGGCCTGAATGAGCGCATCACCCGCGCCCTGTTTGCCCGCAAGCTGATCGACAGTGACCAGCATTGGTACGAAGGCCGCCCGGTCCTGATGACCCGCAACGATTACGGCCTGGGCCTGATGAACGGCGATATCGGTATCGCCCTCAAGCTCCCCGAGCGTGATGGGCTGACCCAGCGTCATGTGCTGCGTGTGGCATTCGCCCGTAACGACGGGCAGGGCGGTATCCGGTTTGTCCTGCCCAGTCGGCTCAATGACGTTGAAACGGTCTATGCCATGACCGTACACAAATCCCAAGGCTCGGAGTTCTCCCACACCGCGTTGGTGCTCCCCGAGGCGCTCAATCCGGTGTTGACCAAGGAGCTGATCTACACCGGCATCACCCGGGCCAAAAACTGGTTCAGCCTGGTCGAGCCGCGTACCGGCGTCTTTGAAGAGGCCGTGCAGCGCAAGGTAAAACGCCTGAGCGGGTTGATGCTGGGGCTGGGGTAAGCCTGCTTCCACAGGGAAATGGAGTTCCCAATTGCAACAAATGTGACCTGTATCACAGTCGTTTTGCCGGCTGTGCTATCGTTACGACATTATTCTTACAAAGATTACAGAGAAATCCTGCATGGACGTGGCTGTCTCATCGACAGAACAGTACTTTGGATGGCGGCTTCGGCTGCTTGCATTTTGCTTGTTACTGCTGAGCGTTCCTTGCCTGGCTCAAGCTGAAGCGCCAATCAACCTGGCTGATCAGCGTGCCAAGGCTGTGACTCAAGTGGTCCTTGGCATCCTGAGTTATGCACGCTGGCCCTCCGAGCCGGCGCAATTGCAGCTATGCATCATCGGCCCCACCGAATACACCGATGACCTGATCAAGGGCGCGACGCAATCCAGTGGCAGGCCGGTGCAGGTGCACCGCGTGCTGGCCAGTGATCCGGGCATTGCCAGCGACTGCAACGCGGTCTATCTGGGCAAGCTCAGCGTTGAGGAACGCAGTGGTCTATTCACCCGGCTGAATACCAAAGCCGTTCTGAGCATCAGCGAAGACAGTGATCAATGCACCGTTGGCAGCCTTTTTTGCTTGCACGTACGCGATGAGCAAGTGTCGTTTGAGGTCAATCTCGACTCCGTGGCCCGCAGCGGCGTACGTATACATCCCAGTGTGTTGCAGCTGTCACGCCGCCGGGCGGCAGAGCCATGAGTGCGTTCAAACCCCGTAAAAAACCTCTGCGCTTGCGCTCGGTCTTGCGTCGTGGCCACCTGGGCGTGGCCTTGGTGGCCGTCACACTGGCCAGCGCTTCCATGACCCTGCTGGGGGTGCTTGCGCTCAAGGTTTACGCCGATCACAACCTGCACCTGATTGCCCGCGCCATCAACTACACCTCGGAAGCGGCCGTGGTGTTTGATGACCGCGCGGCGGCAACCGAAGCGCTGGCCATGATTGCGTCCACTGAAGCGGTCGCCGAGGCTCGGATCTACACAGACGATGGCGAACTGCTTGCGCACTGGCAACGCCCTGAAAACGGCCTGCTGTCGAAGGTCGAAATGCTGTTGGCCGATGGCTTGCTGGAGCAACCGATCAGCGTGCCGATCTTGCATCAGGGCCAGGAAATCGGCTTGGTGACAGTCCGGGGGCATGGTGCCAATTTGCTGCGTTTTTTACTGAGCGGGCTGTTGGGTGTGCTTGTGTGCACGGCGCTCAGTGCCTGGAGTGCGTTGTATCTGTCGCGTCGACTCCTGGATGGCATCACGGGCCCCTTGCAACAACTGGCAGAAGTGGCCCACGCCGCTCGCCGCGAGCGTGCGTTCGATCGGCGCGTGCCGCCTGCGCATATTGCTGAACTGGACAGCCTGGGCAACGACTTCAATGCACTGCTCGATGAGCTTGAGTCCTGGCAGAGCCATCTGCAGAACGAAAACCAGACCCTGGCGCATCAGGCCAGCCACGACTCGCTGACCAACCTGCCCAACCGCGCCTACTTTGAAACGCGACTGACGCGCACCCTGCGCTCGCTGAACAACGCCCGAGGGAAGGCCGCCGTGCTGTTCCTCGATAGCGACCATTTCAAAGACATCAACGATTCCTATGGCCATGCCACAGGTGATGCGGTGTTGGTGGCTATCGCGACGCGCATTCGTGCCCAGTTGCGTGAAGGCGATGTTGTGGCGCGTCTGGGTGGCGACGAATTTGCAATATTGCTGACCCCGCTGCACAAGATCGAAGACGCCCAGCGCATTGCGGACAAGGTGATTGCCAGCATGCTTGAGCCGATTAAAGTGCCGGGCCAAATCAGCATCGTGTCCTCACTCAGTATCGGCATCGCCGTCTACCCCGAGCATGGTGCAACCGCCGAGGATCTGCTCAGCGCAGCGGATGCGGCGATGTACCAGGCAAAGCGCCTCTCCCGAGGGGGGCAACACCTTGCGGAGCTGGAGTGCCCCGCAAACACCGTCATTACCAGGAGCTAACCCCCACATGCGTGTTTTGATTCATCGTTACCTGACATTTTTTAGCGTTGCCTTGTTGCTGGCCACGCTGTCGCTGACCGGTTGCCAGACGGCTGCGCCAAAAGGGCTGACGCCTGCCCAAGTTGCCGTTCTGAAAGAGCAGGGCTTTGAACTGACTGAAGAGGGCTGGGCATTTGGCTTGTCGGGCAAAGTGTTGTTTGGCAGCGACCTTGAAGTGCTCAACGGGCAAAGCCAGGAAATCGTGGAGCGCATCGGCACCGCCTTGCTCGGTGCAGACATCCAGCGCGTGCGGGTCGACGGCCACACCGACTCCTCAGGCAAGGAGTCCTACAACGAACAACTGTCCGTTCGCCGCGCCAACAGCGTGGTCAAGGCTCTGCTCAAGGTCGGCATGCGCCCCGAGAATATCCAGATCCGTGGGTTGGGCAGCCGCGAGCCGGTGGCGTCGAATAACACCCGCGCCGGGCGTACGGAAAACCGCCGCGTGTCGATTGTGGTGATTGCCGACTAGAGATTCGTACTGATCCCTCTTTGTGGGAGCGGGCTTGCTCGCGATAGCATCACCGCGATCATTCAGGCAGACCGCGGTGTCTGAATCACGAGCAAGCCCGCTCCCACAGGGGGTGGGGTCAGTCCACAAATTTCATCCCGCGCGTCTCGCCCAGCAGCAGCGGCGCATTCAGTTCCGTCACTTCGCGGATGTAATCCCATAGCAAGGTGATGCGTTTCAACTTCCTCAGATCTTCACGGCAGTACATCCAGAACTGTCGCGTGAGGTTGACCTCGTCAGGCAGCACCGGCAGCAAACGCGGGTCCTGAGCCGCCAGAAAGCACGGCAAAATCGCCAGCGAACGGCCTTGCTGCGCGGCCACGAATTGCGCAATCACGCTGGTGCTGCGCAAGTTGGCGCTGGCGCCCGGCAGCACATTGGCCAGGTAAAGCAGCTCCGAGCTGAACGCCAGATCGTCCACGTAACTGATAAACGTATGCTCCGACAAATCAGTCATCCGGCGGATCGGCGGGTGCTGGTCCAGATACTCCTGGGTCGCATACAGCTGCAAGCGGTAGTCGCACAGCTTGCAGCACACATAGGGCCCGTGTTCCGGGCGCTCCAGCGCGATAACAATATCGGCCTCGCGCTTGGACAAGCTGATGAAGTGTGGCAACGGCAGGATATCCACCGAGATCGCCGGGTAGGTATCCACAAAATGGCTGAGCTGGGGAGTGATGAAAAAACTGCCAAAACCCTCAGTGCAACCCATGCGCACATGCCCCGACAGCGCCACGCCAGACCCTGATACCTGCTCGCAGGCCATGTGCAGCGTGCTTTCTATCGACTCGGCATACCCAAGCAAGCGCTGGCCTTCGTTGGTCAGGGTAAAGCCATTGGTGCGCGACTTTTCAAACAGCAAAGTCCCCAGAGCAGCTTCCAGCGAGCTGATCCGCCGCGACACGGTGGTGTAGTCAACCGCCAGCCGTTTGGCTGCGCTGCTGGCTTTTCGAGTGCGGGCCACCTCAAGAAAAAACTTCAGGTCGTCCCAGTTCAGGGCGCTTAACGATGTGATGTTTTTTTGCATGTTAGACCGGCTTTTATGTGCGTTCTTATTAGAAGAACGCACACCTATACTCCAAAAACAGTCCTGCGACCAATCTGGACGCCCGTACTCACAAGAATAATTCCGGAGACTTCCATGAGCGTTTCTAACACCCCGTATCAAAACGCACGCTTGCTGATCGACGGCGAATGGGTCGAGTCGCAGACCACCGAGTGGCACGACATCGTCAACCCGGCTACCCAGCAAGTGCTGGCCAAAGTGCCGTTCGCTACCGCCGATGAAGTCAATGCTGCCATCGCCGCCGCTCAACGCGCCTTCCAGACCTGGAAGCTGACGCCTATCGGTGCGCGCATGCGCATCATGCTCAAGCTGCAAGCGTTGATCCGCGAACACTCCAAACGTATTGCCACTGTCCTGAGTGCTGAACAAGGCAAAACCATTGCCGACGCCGAGGGCGATATTTTCCGTGGTCTGGAAGTGGTCGAGCACGCGTGCTCCATCGGCACTTTGCAAATGGGTGAATTCGCCGAAAACGTTGCAGGCGGGGTAGACACCTACACCTTGCGTCAACCTATCGGCGTCTGCGCGGGCATTACACCCTTCAACTTCCCGGCCATGATTCCGCTGTGGATGTTCCCGATGGCCATCGCCTGCGGGAACACCTTCGTACTCAAGCCGTCCGAGCAAGATCCGCTGTCGACCCTGATGCTGGTCGAGCTGGCCATCGAAGCCGGTGTTCCGCCGGGCGTGCTCAACGTCGTACACGGCGGCAAGGACGTCGTGGACGCGCTCTGCACCCACACCGATATCAAAGCGGTATCGTTTGTCGGTTCGACCGCCGTCGGCACCCATGTCTATGACCTGGCGGGCCGTCACGGCAAACGCGTGCAATCGATGATGGGCGCCAAAAACCACGCTGTGGTGCTGCCCGACGCCAACCGTCAGCAAACCCTCAACGCACTGGTTGGTGCAGGCTTTGGCG
The DNA here is from genome assembly GCF_037055275.1 of Pseudomonas sp. ML2-2023-3. NCBI lineage: Bacteria > Pseudomonadati > Pseudomonadota > Gammaproteobacteria > Pseudomonadales > Pseudomonadaceae > Pseudomonas > Pseudomonas sp. ML2-2023-3. The sequence continues at coordinate 5,289,142 of NZ_CP146343.1, read as the reverse complement.
CTGCCGGCCAGCGTTGCATGGCCACCTCGGTGGTGGTGCTGGTGGGCGCCGCCAAACAATGGCTGCCAGACCTCAAGGCGCTGGCGCAGCAGCTCAAGGTCAACGCAGGCAGTGAGGCGGGCACCGATGTAGGTCCGGTGATCTCCAAACGTGCGAAAGAGCGCGTACTGGGGCTGATTGAAAGCGGGATCAAAGAAGGCGCGGTGCTGGAACTGGACGGGCGCAACGTCAAGGTTCCGGGTTTCGAACAAGGCAACTTTATCGGCCCGACCCTGTTTTCGGGCGTCACCACCGACATGCAAATCTACACCCAGGAAATCTTTGGTCCGGTGTTGGTGGTAATTGAAGTCGACACCCTCGATCAGGCCATCGCACTGGTCAATGCCAACCCGTTTGGCAATGGCACCGGGCTGTTCACCCAAAGCGGCGCTGCGGCACGCAAGTTCCAGACTGAAATCGATGTCGGTCAGGTCGGTATCAACATCCCGATTCCAGTGCCGGTTCCGTTCTTCAGCTTCACCGGCTCCCGTGGCTCGAAACTCGGTGATCTGGGGCCGTACGGCAAGCAGGTTGTGCAGTTCTATACTCAAACCAAGACCGTCACCAGTCGCTGGTTCGACGATGAAAGCGTGAATGATGGCGTTAACACCACCATCCATCTTCGTTGAGGGCACACACCATGAACATCGCATTTATTGGCCTGGGCAACATGGGCGCACCGATGGCGCGCAACTTGCTCAAGGCCGGGCACTCGTTGAACCTGTTTGACCTGAACAAAGACATCCTGGCCGAACTGGCAGCCCTTGGCGGCCATGTCAGCGCCTCGCCACGGGAAGCCGCCCAAGGCACCGGGCTGGTGATTACCATGCTCCCGGCGGCAGCTCATGTACGCAGCGTATGGCTGGGTGAAGACGGGGTGTTGGCCGGGATCGGTGCCGGGGTGCCCGCAGTGGATTGCAGCACCATCGACCCGCAAACCGCCCGTGAAGTGGCCGCTGCTGCGGCCAAACAGGGCGTGCAAATGGCCGATGCACCGGTATCCGGCGGCACGGGCGGCGCGCAGGCAGGGACCCTGACCTTTATGGTCGGCGCCTCACCGGCATTGTTCGACACCTTGCACCCGGTACTCGCTCAAATGGGTCGCAACATCGTCCATTGCGGGGATGTGGGCACCGGCCAGGTGGCTAAAATCTGCAACAACCTGCTGCTCGGGATTTCCATGGTCGGCGTCAGCGAAGCCATGGCACTGGGTGCCGCGCTGGGCATCGACAGCGAAGTGCTTGCGGGTGTTATCAACAGCTCCACCGGGCGCTGCTGGAGTTCGGAGGTGTACAACCCGTGGCCGGGCATCGTTGAAACGGCCCCGGCATCGCGGGGCTATACCGGCGGCTTTGGCGCCGAGCTGATGCTCAAGGACCTGGGGCTGGCCACCGAGGCTGCACGCCAGGCCCATCAACCTGTGGTGATGGGGGCTGTGGCGCAACAGTTGTATCAGGCCATGAGTCTGCGCGGTGAAGGCGGCAAAGACTTTTCGGCCATCATCAATAGCTATCGCAAGCCCGAATAGGGCTTTTCCGGGAATCCGCGTCGGGCGGATTCCCGGTTTTTTTGCATGATTTCAATCACGCAAAAACGAAGTACTTGCGCACGGTTTCCACCACCTCCCACGTGCCTTTCATACCCGGCTCCACCACAAAGATATCCCCGGCCCGCAGATGGATCGGTTCTTTGCCTTCCGGGGTGATGATGCAATAGCCCTCACGGAAATCGCAGTATTCCCACTTCACATATTCCACGTACCACTTGCCGGGCGTGCAGATCCACGTCCCCATGATCTTGCTGCCGTCTTCGCTGGTGTAAGCGTTGAGGTTGACGGTATGCGGGTCGCCCTCGAGTTTTTCCCATTTGCAGGCATCGAGCACGGGCAGGGGATGGGTGTCGCGAAGCACGGTGATTGGCGCAGACATAAGACCTCCGGTGATGGGTTATCGAACCTCACCCTAACCGTGGTGGCGCACTGACAGATGCCTGATTCCGACACCCAGATACGCAAAAGCCCCGGCACTGAGTGAGTGCGCGGGGCTTTTGTGTAACGGCTGAAGGCTTAGCGGGTGTTCGCCAGCGCCTGGCCCTTGCTCAGGCGTAAACGGTAGAACCCGTAAATGATCAGCAGCCATACCGGGATTGCATACACCGAAGCGCGAACGTCGGGGATCATCCAGATGACGGAGACGATCACCGCCATAAACACCAGGCACAGGATGTTGCTGAACGGGAACCAGAACGCCTTGAACGAAGGCGTCACGCCCTCAACGGCCATCGCCTTGCGGAACTTGATATGGGTGAGGCTGATCAGCGCCCAGTTGATCATCAACGAGGCAACCACCAGCGCAAACAGCAGCTCCAGCGCTTTATGCGGGGCCACATAGTTGACCACCACGCACAGCAACGTCACCAGCGCCGACACGCCCAGCGCGCGCAAGGGCACGCCATTTTTGGTCAGTTTCATCAGTGCCTTGGGCGCGTCACCCTGCTCGGCCAGGCCGAACAGCATGCGGCTGTTGCAGTACACACCACTGTTGTAGACCGACAGCGCGGCGGTCAGCACCACAAAGTTGAGGATCTGCGCGGCGGTGTCGCTGCCGATCAAGGCAAAAATCTGCACAAACGGGCTGCTGCCGTAGGCATCCCCACCGGCGCCGAGCGTGACCAGCAACTGGTCCCACGGGTACAACGCCAGCAGCACGGTCAGTGCGCCCACGTAGAAAATCAGGATCCGGTACACCACCTGGTTGATGGCCTTGGGGATCACTTTTTTCGGCTCGCTGGCTTCAGCCGCCGTGATGCCCACCAACTCCAGGCCACCAAAGGAAAACATGATAAAGGCCATCGCCATGAGCAAGCCCATGCCGCCATTGGGGAAGAACCCGCCGTGGCTCCACAGGTTGCTGATCGACGCCTGCGGGCCGCCGGTGCCGCTGAACAGCAGGTAGCAACCCAGTACGATCATGCCGACAATCGCCACCACCTTGATGATGGCGAACCAGAACTCCATTTCGCCGAACACTTTGACGTTCAGCGTATTGATCAGGTTGACCAGCACAAAGAACACCACGGCGCTGACCCAGGTCGGCACCTCGGGCCACCAGAACTGGATGTACTTGCCCACCGCCGTCAACTCGGCCATGCCGACCAGCACGTACAGGACCCAATAGTTCCAGCCCGACAGAAACCCCGCGTAGCCGCCCCAATACTTGTGGGCAAAGTGGCTGAAGGAGCCGGCAACCGGTTCTTCGACGATCATTTCGCCCAGCTGGCGCATGATCAGGAACGCAATGAAACCGGCGATCGCATAGCCAAGAATCATCGACGGTCCGGCCGACTTGAGCACGCCCGCCGAACCCAGAAACAGGCCCGTGCCAATCGCGCCGCCCAGGGCAATCAGCTGGATATGGCGATTTTTCAAACCGCGTTTGAGTGTGACCGGGGGGGAGTTAGCGTCAGCCATCGGGTGCCCTGTGAGTTGTTATTCTCAAAAACTTGATAAAAATACCCGCGGCCAAAGGTGCCTAGGGTGTCGCAAGCCCCGGATATTACTCTTGGTAAAAATGAAGGCATACAGGAGAGCACCAAACAGCGACTCTTCCTACAGGCTCAACGCCTCCAGCAATGCCACTGCATAGGCAGGCAACTGCTCAAACGAGCGTGCGCAGAGCAGCAGTTTGCGATCCGCCCACGGCTCGCAGAGGTTCACCACCTTGAAGGTGCGCGGCGCCTGCCAGCGCTCAATCGTCGCCTTGGGTACGACACCCAGCCCGGCACCGCGGGCGACCATGCGCAACACCCCGTCGAAACCTTCGGCGCGAATCCGCACCTGCATGCGAACGCCCACGTGCAGCGCCTGCTCTTCCAGGTACACCGCCAACGCGCTGCTGGCCGACAACCCTACATAGTCATGGCTCAGGGTGTCGCTGAAGGAGAGATCAGGCCTGTTGGCCAGTGGATGGCCGAGGGGTACCACCAGTACCAGCGGGTCATCGCGAAAGGGGCGGGTTTGCAGGTCGCGGGTGTCGACGGCATTGGAGATGACGCCAATATCGGCTGCGTCCTGGCGCAATGCATGGGTGATGCGCAGGCTGGTGAGTTCTTGCTGGTCGACGCTGATGGTGGGGTGCTGGCGCACGAAATCGGCGAGCAGCTCGGGCAGGTATTCGGTGAGGGCTGAGGTGTTGCACAGCAGGCGTATCCGGCCCTTGAAGCCCAGGGCGTACTCAGCCAGGTCATGGTTCATGCGCTCGACGTGCTGCAGTAACAGCCGTGCATGGTGCGCGAGCGCTTGCCCGGCCGGGGTCGGGCTGACCCCACGGCGAGAGCGGTGTAAAAACGCCACGCCCAACGACGCCTCCATCGCCCTGATCCGCGCACTGGCCGCGGGCAGAGACAAATGACTGAGGCTGGCGCCCGCCGTAATGTTGCCCGCCTGCACCACATTCAAGTACAGGCGCAGATCAACCAGATCGAAGTGCATGAAAGGTCCTTGCCCGCCCAGGTGTGTGTTCAGCCTATTGTTGTGCAATAGGCAGGCTTCATCTATGGCGAATGTTCAACGCCGTCGTCGTGGTCCAGCATACACCCATGAAAACACTGATCGAGTTCTACCAACACCTCGGCCTGGCCTTGTCACTGCTGGTGATGATGACCTTTTTGCTGGCGGGCACCGTCAAGGGCGTCATCGGTCTTGGCTTGCCAACGGTGGCGATGGGCATGCTCGGGCTGGCTATTGCTCCAGCGCAGGCTGCTGCGCTGCTGATCATTCCCTCCATTGTCACCAACGCCTGGCAACTGGCTGCAGGCGGGCAGTTGCGCACGCTGATAAAACGCCTGTGGCCCATGCAGCTGGGCATCTTTATCGGCACCGGGGTTGGCATGCTCTGGCTAAGTATCGACGGCTGCACGTGGGTGGTGCGGGCGCTGGGGGCGGCCTTGCTGCTCTACGCCCTCAGCGGGCTGTGGCTGCCCACCCTGCGCGTCGCCCCGCAGCGCGAGCGCTGGCTGGGCCCGATATGCGGCGTGATCACCGGGGTGATTACCTCGGCCACAGGCGTGTTTGTGATTCCCGCCGTGCCCTATCTGCAGGCGCTGGGCTTAAGCAAAAACCAATTGGTTCAGGCCTTGGGATTGTCCTTCAGCGTCTCCACATTGGCCCTTGCCGCCGGGCTTTACTGGCGCGGCAATCTGGGCGGCGGTGAGCTCAATGCCTCATTGCTGGCGCTGGTGCCCGCCATGCTCGGCATGTGGCTGGGGCAGTGGTTGCGCCAGCGCATCAGCGCCGCGCTGTTCAAACGGGTGTTCTTTATAGGCATGGCGCTATTGGGTGCGCACTTGCTGATCAACAATTGAGTATTCATTCGTGCATTAACAGCAAAGGTGATTTGACCCACCACGGGTTTTTCTTGAGCAAGCGCATCGATATTCTGCCGACATGATTTTTAACCCCCCTGTCGCTCAACAGCGCTGAGGGTTTACCCCCCTGGAGGCTGATGATGAAAAAAATACTCTTGCTTAACGGCGCCAAAAAATTTGCCCACTCCGATGGTCGCTACAACCTGACCATGCACGACACCGCGCTGGCGTTTTTTGACCGCCAGGGCTTTGAAGTCAAAGTGACCCACATCGACGAAGGCTACGACATCGCTGAAGAGGTTGAAAAATACCTGTGGGCTGACGTGATCATCTATCAAATGCCGGGCTGGTGGATGGGTGCGCCCTGGATCGTCAAGAAGTACATCGATGAAGTGTTTACCCAAGGCCACGGCAAGCTCTACGCCAGTGACGGTCGTACCCGTTCCGACGCTTCTCAGCGTTACGGCAGCGGCGGCCTGATTCACGGCAAAAAATACATGTTGTCCCTGACCTGGAACGCCCCGCAGCAAGCGTTCGATGATCCGGCGGACTTTTTCGAAGGCAAAGGCGTGGACGCGGTGTACTTCCCGTTCCATAAAGCCAATGAATTCCTGGGCATGACCGGCCTGCCGACCTTCTTGTGTGTCGACGTGATGAAGCGTCCGCAACCCGAAATCGACGCCGCGCGTTATGAACAGCACCTGAGCGAGGTGTTCGGTCTCAAGGCATAACGACGCCAGGGTGGGAGCGGGCTTGCTCGCGATGCAGGCGACGCGGTTGTTCAGACCAACCGCGGTGATACCATCGCGAGCAAGCCCGCTCCCACACGTAGATAAGGTCGCCCGCGTGAAAGCCAGATCCGATGAGCTGCAAATTTTTGTCTCGGTCATCGAGTGCGGCTCGATTTCTGCCGCTGCCGAGCAAGCCGGGCAAACGCCGTCCGCCGTCAGCCGCACGCTTTCAAGGCTGGAAGCCAAGCTCGGCACCACGCTGATCAACCGCACCACGCGGCGCATGGACCTGACCGAGGAGGGCAAGTTTTTCTTCGAGCGGGCCAAGCTGATCCTTGAACAGATGGACGAGCTGGAAGAGCGCCTCATCTCGCACCAGCGCACGCCCTCGGGACGGTTGCGCATCAATGCAGCCGCGCCTTTTGTGCTGCACGCCATCGTGCCGTTTATCCCCGAATTCCGTGTGCTGTACCCCGAAATCCAGCTCGAACTCAACAGCAACGACCTGATCATCGACTTGCTGGAGCAAAGCACCGACATCGCCATTCGTATCGGCACCCTGGCCGACTCCACCTTGCACGCCCGTTCCCTGGGGTGCAGCCCGCTGAACATCCTGGCCAGCCCCGACTACCTTGCCCGTTACGGCGTCCCTACCCGCGTGGCGGACCTGGCCAACCACACCCTGATCGGCTTTACCCAAAACGATGGCCTCAATCAGTGGCCGCTACGTTATGCACAGGGTGATCGCTGGCCCATCCAGCCGGCCATCAGCGCCTCGAGCGGTGAAACCGTGCGCCATCTGGCGCTGCAAGGGCAGGGCATTGCGTGCCTGTCGCACTTCATGACCCATGAAGACATTACCCACGGGCGCTTGCACGTCGTGCTGGGCGAGTTCAACAGCGGCTACCGCCAACCGATCAACGCCGTGTACTACCGCAACTCACAACTGGCGCTGCGCATTCAGTGCTTTCTGGACTTTATCCAGGCCAAGCTCGCCAGCTACGCGATCTGCGACAAGCCCACAGGGCTTGAGTGAAGTTCCTACACATAAAGCAACGTCTGCACCTGCTGCGTCGCTTTATATTGAGGGACGATTCCTAGAGAATCCTGACCGTCTTGTGGCGTTGCACATGGGTGGATAGTCTCGCCGGGTCGCTGATTTCAGTGACCGGTTTTGACAGACCGTCCAAATATAATTTCAGCGCTTTACATGTTTCTCAATGTTATGGCGGCTGTGTGCGGGGCACGTTCAAGTGCGCCGAGTTTTTGGGATTTTCTCGGTCTGTCAACCCGCATGCAGCTGCCACCCCTACCGATTGACAGCGGGACAGAGGCAGCTTTTTTCAGACTGCATTGGAATCCCTCCATGAAAAAAATTGTTCCCGATCCTCCGCTGTTCACCTGCGCCCACCAGGGCACTTCGCTGTTTGCCATCAACCCCGGCGTACCTGTTCAGGAAGCGCTCAAACATGCCTCGTTGCTGCTCAAAGGCGCAGAACTGACCGCCGACGACATCCGCTCCCACCTCAGCGGTTTTGAGGCCGAGCAGTTGTGGTGCGTGATTCACGGCGTCGAACTGGCCCGTGGTCTGGTGGATGCACTGATCACCGAAACCTGACACATCCCTGTAGTCGCTGACGAGGAACGAAGGCTGCGATCGGCGTGATGCGGTACTGCGACGCAGTGGTCGCAAAATCAGGCCCTGGTGTTTGCCAATGATTGCTGCGCAACCGTACGCAGCCTCGCTACGCTCCTCAGCGGCTACAGAGGTCACACAACCCGCAATTTTGTTTTTTGTTGTTTGAAAATGTTGCCCAAATCAGACAAGGTTTGGCCACAGTTGATAACAATAAAAGGAAGTACCGAATGCGCATTGTGTGGTTCAAAACCCTGGCCTTGACGGCCGCCATCGCTGCCAGTTCCTCGGCTTATGCCGTTACCCTGGAGGGCGGGGCTGTCGCTGCACCGGACCAGTACGGTGCCGAAGTGGCCGCGCAGATTCTCAAAAAAGGCGGCAATGCGGTCGACGCTGCCGTGGCAACCGCCTTCACCCTGGCCGTGACGTACCCCGAAGCCGGTAACATCGGCGGCGGCGGTTTCATGACGATGTACATCGATGGCAAACCCTATTTCCTCGACTATCGCGAGACGGCGCCCAAAGCCGCCACCCGCGACATGTACCTCAACGAAAAAGGCGAGATCATCGAGAACCTGAGCCTGGTCGGTTCCCGTGCCGCTGGCGTGCCGGGTACGGTGATGGGCTTGTGGGAAGCGCATCAGCGCTTCGGTAAATTGCCGTGGGCCGAACTGCTGACCCCGGCCGTGGGTTACGCTAAAAACGGTTTCAAGGTGGCCGACCAGCAATACCAGTACCGCGAAGATGCGCTGGCGCTGTTCAAGGGCACCACCAACTTCGGTGATTACTTTGGCAGCATGAAGCCCGGCGAAACCTTCAAGCAGCCTGAGCTGGCCGAGACCCTGGAACGCATCGCCGATCAGGGCGCCAAAGAGTTCTATCATGGCAAGACCGCTGACCTGCTGGTCGCGCAAATGCAGAAGGACAAAGGCCTGATCACCAAGGAAGACCTGAACGAATACAAGGTCAACTGGCGTGAACCGATGCGCGTCGATTTCCGCGGCAACACCCTGTACACCGCGCCGCTGCCAAGCTCGGGCGGTATCGCGCTGGCCCAACTGATCGGCATCAAAGAAGACCGTGCAGCGGACTTCAAAGGCGTTGAGCTGAACTCCGCGCCGTATATCCACCTGCTGGCCGAGATCGAAAAACGCGTGTTTGCCGACCGTGCCGACTACCTCGGCGATCCGGCCTTCGGCAAGATGCCGGTGGCTGAACTGACCGACCCGGCCTACATCGCCAAGCGTGCGAAAGAAGTCAATCCGAAGGCTATTTCCGAGACTGCCAAGGTCAAGCCGGGCCTTGAACCGCACCAGACCACGCACTTCTCCATCGTCGACAAGCAGGGTAATGCGGTCAGCAATACCTACACCCTGAACTGGGACTACGGCAGTGGCGTTGTGGTCAAAGGCGCGGGCTTTTTGCTGAACGACGAAATGGATGACTTCAGCTCCAAGCCGGGGGTGGCCAACGCGTTTGGTGTGGTGGGCGGCAATGCCAATGCCATCGAGCCGGGCAAGCGCATGTTGTCTTCCATGAGCCCAAGCCTGGTGACACGCGATGGAGAAGTCACGCTGGTACTCGGCACACCGGGTGGTTCGCGGATCTTCACCTCGATTTTCCAGGTGCTGAACAACATTTACGACTACGACTTGCCACTGGAGAAAGCCGTGGCTGCACAGCGCGTGCATCACCAGTTGCTGCCCAAAGACACGATTTACTTCGACGCCTATGCACCGCTCACCGGCAAGGTGGCTGACGAGCTCAAGGCAATGGGTTACACCCTGGAGGATCAGGGCTGGAACATGGGCGATATCCAGGCGATCCGGGTTAACGGCACCCAGCTTGAAACCGCTTCCGACCCGCGTGGTCGTGGTGTGGGCATGGTTGTGAAGTAAACCCGCAACGCACATACACGCATCACGCTTGTGGGAGCGGGCTTGCTCGCGATGGCCACACCTCGGTGAACCAGAATGACCGAGGTGTCTGCATCGCGAGCAAGCCCGCTCCCACAATTTCTTTTTAGCCCCTGCAATTTGTTACCATCCTTTACTTATTATCCCTTCCGTTTTTCCCGTCCCGACTTTTAGGTAAGCCATGAAATTCTCACGTCTGCGCGCTGATGTCCTGGCCGGGCTCACGACGTCCTTCGCCTTGTTGCCCGAGTGCATCGCGTTCGCGCTGGTTGCCCACCTCAACCCGCTGATGGGCTTGTATGGCGCGTTTATCATCTGCACCCTCACCGCGCTGTTTGGCGGGCGACCGGGCATGGTGTCCGGTGCGGCCGGGTCGATGGCGGTGGTGATCGTCGCGCTGGTGGTGCAACACGGCGTGCAGTATCTGTTGGCCACCGTGCTGTTGAGCGGGCTGATCATGCTGGCGTTCGGTTTGTTCAAGCTCGGCAAGCTGGTGCGCATGGTGCCCCATCCGGTGATGCTGGGTTTCGTCAACGGCCTTGCGATCGTGATTGCCCTGGCGCAACTGGATCACTTCAAGGACGGCGGCACCTGGCTCAGTGGCATGGCGCTGTACATGATGATCGGGCTGGTGGCCGCGACCATGGCTATTGTCTATCTGCTGCCACGCCTGACCCGCGCCGCGCCGCCTGCCCTGGTGGCCATTCTGGGCGTGGGCCTGGCGGTCTATTTTCTGGGCTTGCCGACCCGCACCCTGGGCGATATGGCGCATATTGCTGGCGGTTTGCCGAGCTTCAGCCTGCCGCAGATTCCCTGGACGCTTGAGACCCTGAGCATCATCGCGCCCTACGCAATCGTGATGGCGGTGGTGGGTTTGCTGGAAACCCTGCTGACCCTCAACCTGACCGACGAAATCACCGAGAGCCGTGGCTACCCGGACCGCGAGTGCGTGGCGTTGGGCGCGGCAAACATGGTGTCGGGTGCGTTTGGTGGCATGGGCGGTTGCGCCATGATCGGCCAAACCGTGGTCAACCTCAGCTCCGGCGGCCGTGGTCGGTTGTCGGGTGTGACTGCCGGACTGATGATTTTGCTGTTTGTGTTGTTCCTGTCGCCGTTTATCGAGCGTATCCCGTTGGCGGCGCTGGTGGGCGTGATGTTTGTGGTCTCGCAGCAGACCTTTGCCTGGGCCTCGTTGCGGGTGCTGAACAAGGTGCCGCTCAACGATGTGCTGGTGATCATCGCCGTGACGGTGATTACCGTGTTTACCGACCTGGCGGTGGCGGTGCTGTGCGGGGTGATTATCGCCGCGCTCAATTTTGCCTGGCAGCAGGCGCGTCAGCTGTACGCCGACGCGGATCTGCAAAGCGACGGCAGCAAGCTTTACCGTGTTCATGGCACGTTGTTTTTTGCCTCGACCACGGCCTTTCTCAAGCAGTTCGACCCGGCCAACGATCCGGCTCAGGTGACGCTGGATTGTCGCCACCTGAACTTCATGGATTACTCGGCCATCGCGGCACTGGACACCTTGCGCGAGCGCTATCGCAAGGCGGGCAAGCATCTGCGGGTGCTGCACCTGTCCGAGCGCAGCAAAAAACTGCTCAAGCGGGCGCGTGTGCAGCACGAATGAGCGAAATGCGTACGACACGTTGATGCGTACCGTGCGCTTGTGAAGTGGGTTTCTGGCAATGAAGGTTGCCGGTGTATATAAGCCCGTGTGTTTAATAGCCGTGAACCAAGTTCGCGGCTATTAAAAGGTTTTGTTAGCCAGGCAGTAAGATTTTTACGCTGGCAGTGCAAGTGGGTTTGCTGTTTTGTGATCGATCAAATTCAAACTTTACGTATTGAGTCACTGAACTAGGTGTCCACAGGTAGGTTCGCATTTTCATCGCGTGCTTCAGATTATCTTGCCTGAGGTTCTTGCTGTAACTTCTCCACGGTGTTGGTTTATTAAAATAGCCGTCAACTTCATAAACGCTGAGCTTGGCGGCATGAGCGTTCTGATGCCCTGCAGGCGCTTTGATTTGATAGGCGGTATTGGTGACGTAGACCAGCGGACCTTCCCTTTCTGCATTTAAATAGGCGGTGCCGGTGAACCCGGCAGTCGAGCAGCTGGCTGTGTAGTCTTGAGCAAACGAAGAGGACACCGCAAACAACGTTGCAATGGCAAGAGTAACTTTAAGTGCGGATTTTTTTTGAATTGACATGAGTCTGGGGCCTGTTATTAGTTCGGCCCGAGACTTTAGGTGAGGCGTTAATTGTTCGACTATGCGCACGTTTACATTTGTCGGTAAGGTTTTTCTTAGTTGTTTATAGCCGTAAGTAGTGCGGCACTTTGTCGTGAACCTATGTCCGGGGACGATGAGTAACGTCTCCCGGCAAGTCACTGTTGATGGCGGGCGCCGTTCTTTAAAAGGGGCCGCTGAAGCGGCCCCTCCTGTGTCACGAGTGGGTCATTACACCTTGAAGTGGCTGACCATCTCTTGCAACTGATTGCCCAGACGCGCCAGTTCAACGCTGGACTTGGCCGTCTCATCGCTGGCCGCTGCGGTTTGCTCGGAGACGTCGCGCACGTTGACGATGCTGCGGCTGATTTCTTCGGCGACCGCGCTCTGCTGTTCGGCAGCAGCGGCAATCTGCTGGTTCATCGACTGGATATTCGACACCGTACGGGTGATGCCTTGCAGTGAGGTGCCCGCCTGACGGGTCAGGGTCACGCTGCTGTCGGTCAGGGTGCGGCTGTTGTGCATGACGGTGGCCACGTGCTGCGTGCCACTTTGCAGGGCCGCCACCAGGGTTTGAATTTCTTCGGTGGATTTTTGCGTGCGCTGGGCCAGGCCCCTTACTTCGTCGGCAACCACGGCAAAACCGCGACCCGCATCACCGGCGCGGGCAGCCTCGATGGCGGCGTTGAGGGCCAGCAGATTGGTCTGCTCGGCCACGGCCTTGATCACGTCCATCACGCTGCCGATCTTGTCGCTTTCCTGTTGCAGTACAGCCATGGCTTCGGTCGAGCGACCCACTTCCACGGCCAGGCGCTCGATCTGGTCAATCGCCTGATTGACCACGGTGTCACCTTCGCGAGCTTCGTTGTCGGCGGCTGCGGCCGCTTGGGAGGCTTGCTCGGCATTGCGCGCCACTTCTTGCACAGTGGCGGTCATTTCATGCATGGCGGTGGCCACCTGATCGGTCTCGATCTTCTGGCTGTTGACCCCGGCGCTGGTTTGTTCGGTCACGGCAGACAGCTCTTCGGCCGCGCTGGCGATCTGGCTGACGCCGTCGCGGATACCGCTGATCAACTCGCGCAGGGTGGTGCCCATGCGTGCAATGCCTTGTTGCAGTACGCCCAGCTCATCGCGGCGGGTCACGCGCAGGTTGTGGCTCAGATCGCCACCGGCAATGCGGTCTACCACGGCCAGGGTTTCACGCAGAGGCACAGTGATCTGGCGCGTGATGATCACGGCGGCCGTGATGCCAAACAGCAAGACCAGCAAGGTGGTGATCAATTGCATGCTGTTGGCCGTGGCGCTTTCGATGTCGCGACGTTCCAGCTGGATCTTGTACAGCTCATCGCTGAGGCCAAGGACGCTGGCGCCGTATTCGGTCATGTCTTTGCGCATGGCGATGATGGTGTTGTCGGTGCTGGCATACAGCTCCAGCGCTTGCTGGTACTGCTCCATGGTTTTGCCCAGGGTGCGCAGGGTGTCGCCGGCATTTTCGCCAAAGTGCGAGCTCAGGCGTTCCAGGCTTGCGATGGCGGTGTCCAGTTGCTGGCGTGCGGCCTTTTCGGTCGTGGGGTTGGGTGCAGCAATGTAGGCCCGAACCTGGTAACGCGAGAGCAGGAACTGCTCACGTACTTCGGACACGTTCTGGAACATGGCAAAACGGCTTTCATCGCCGACGGGTATTTGCAGGGCGCGCTTGATCAGGGTTGCGATGGCGTCCTGTGCCAGTACGGCATTGCGGTCCATGTTGGCCCGCGACACGGCGGACTCAACGTAAGCCTTGCGCATCGTGACCAGCGCACGCTCGTAGCGGCCGATGATCTCTTGTTGCTCTTTGAGCAGCTTGAGGTTTTCCGGGCTCAGGAAGGTGCTGATCAGCTCTTTTTGCTGGGCCGAGAACGCATCAATGCTGGCTTGTACATTCTGCGCGGCGGTTTCGTCGCCATCGGTGAGCATGTACTGCAAGCGTGCCACCCGCAGGTTGGTAAACGCCGTGTTGAGCCGCGTGATGTCGCTCATCCAGTTACTGCGATCAATCATCTTGTCGAGGCTGATCCAGTTACAGACGGCCATCACGCAGGTAAGGGTCAGTACCAGGCCAAAGCCCAGGGACAGTTTCAGGTTGACGCTGATATCGCTCAGCCATCTATTCATAAGGTTCTCCAGGAACGCTGCACGCATGATCTAAGTTCGCTGGAGGGAATTATTTTTTTTGACCCAGCCGAGTGTTGTGTTGGAGAGGTATCGGCTGCATTCGTCAGAGCTGAAACGTTTTGTTTTGCACCAGTTCACATAACCTCATATCCATTTGAAGCGTGTGCCTGATCTTCGCTTTTACGCTTTTTTTCACATTCGTTTCACCTGCCTCTGACCTCCATTTTTTTAACCTACTGTTCAGCTAATAGATGCCTAAATTGTGCAAGTCTATTTCTTACAGCAGGGCCGCGATGCGACCCGTTGTCATATTCGAGCGATAGGGTAGGCCGGTGTCTTTCACTGACTGCCGCAGAGGGTATAAGTACCGTGACGTTGAGCCTTGATCTGACCGGGATTAACCGTACGCTGCTACGCCGTGGCCTGGTCCGTTATAAAAATGCGCTGGTGGTGATCGTCGCGAGCGTGATGGCTATTGCGTTGACGCTGACGCTGCTGGCACCTGCGGCCCCGCCTGATCTGGCACAGCCTAGCCATGCCGATCATGTGGTGTTACTGACCGATAGCTGGGCCAAGGGTGATGTGATTGCGGTGGTCCGTCATGGCGAGCGTTGCGACCGTTCCTCGGCGCAGTGCCTGGGCCCGGCAGACGGTGTGACGGTGCGCGGTGAAGCTGCGGTTCAGGCGCTTGGCGCAGACTTCAATCAGTTGGGGCTCAAGAACGCTGACATTTACAGCAGCCTGTTGACCCGTGCGCGGCAAACTGCCAGCGCCATGTTTGTGCACCCGGTTGAGGCACAGGACTGGCTGTTCAACTGCCGGGGCACCATGTTGCGTGATGCCCTCAAGCACAAAGTAGCGGGCCAGAACCTGATTCTGGTGAGCCACAGCGAATGCATGGACCAACTGCTTTTGGACATGCACCTGTCAACGAACACCACGTTTGGCTACGGCTCCACCTTGTTCATCCGGGCCAGTGACGCCCACGGTGAGCCGCAGATGCTGGGCTATATCGAGCCCAAGGACTGGGCGAGCATAGTACCGGTAATGACCGCTAGCAGCCGCCACGGGTTCGAAGCCTCGCAATTCTGACCCCCCTTCAAGCAACACGCAAAGCCCGGACATGTGCCGGGCTTTTTCATGTCATGCGCGGTTCAGCAGGCGGTTCCAGTTTTGCTCGTCGGGTAAAGGCAGGTCGCTGAGTTCCCGTGCCACCACCTGTTCAATATCGCTGGCGCTGAGCACTTTTTCATCGAGCCACGGCCAGGTCGCATCCGCATCCCTGAAGTTGAGCTGACTGTTCAATTGCTGGCAGGCGAGGGCGAGCAGATGCATCAGCCACCACTGGCTTGTGATGTAGGGCTTTTGCTGCGCGGGGATGCGACCCAGCAGGGCTGCCACGTCGGGCAGGTTGGGGCTGGGGGACTCGCTGCTGTGCAGGTTCCAGACAATCGAGCCGTTGTTAGACACATCCTGATTGGCCAGTGCCGGGTCGGTACTGACTTCAATGCTGACCTTCACATGTTGCTGCTCAAGCTGATCAATCAGGTAATTGGCCAGATCAGATGTGCGTAAAAATGCGGTGGCCGTGTTGAAGGCCAGGTGAGCGTCGTAGTCGCTCAGGGTTTTGCTGGAAATACCAATGGTCATGACAGGCTCCTTGACTGGGAATCGCCCAAGGAGCGTAGCCAATACACCGTGATCGGCCACGTCATATGCCGTTCTGTTGCCCGGGATCAAGTTTATGGGGCGGGAGCGGCTTGGCTGACAAAGTAGAAGTGGTGCCGCCCTACACTGACCTCGTCCAGGATGCTCAGGTTCATCCCCGGTACCTCGGGCTTTTCCACCAGGGCGATATGCTCGGGCGATGCACTGAGAAACGCCTGCAGTTCTGCTGTTGAGTTGAGCGTGTGTTGCAATTGCTGGCTGTAAAACACCACGGCACCCAGGCGCTCGTCGGGCCTGAGGAGCGCCACCTGTTTACCGCGGGCTTGCAGATCCATGACGTAGGCCGCCAGAGGCTGGAATGACTCTTCCTTATCGGCAAGGGGTGCCCGGTGCGCTGCCAGCAGGTAGGCGGCTACCAGGCCCGCCAGCAGTGCGGCAGCCAGTGGCCGGTGGTAGTCGCTGAGGAACCTGGCCGTGGCCGACACCGGACTTTTTTTGCGCAGCCAGTCCACAATCACCTGGGCGTATTGCGCGGCAATCACGGCGGCTGCGGGTGCCATCGACATCATGTACACCGCACGCTTGCTGGAGGCGAAGTTGAGCAGCGCAAATTGCGCCACCAGCCACACGCAGAAAAACAGCAGGAACGGATTGCTTCGCAGTTGTTTGCGAAAGTGCCACAGGCCCAGATAAGTCAGCAGGTTCCACGGTAAAAAGGCTTCGGGCAGTTTTCGCAGGTAGTAGTAAAACGGTTCGTAATGCCCGGCCTCGACAAACGACCCACTGAAGCGACCCACGCTGTTGGTCCACAACAGTTCGCTGACCGCCTGCATTCCGCCGCGCTGGTAGAGCACGCACAGCCAGATGAACAGCGGGATTAGCCCGAGCAGAGTCAGCAACCCCGGGCGTAGCCAATTGCGCAGGACGAAGCGTTTCTCTATCAGGCTTTCACACACCAGATAGGTAAAAATCACGATCCCCGGCAGCGCCAGGCCCAACACGCCTTTACTCAGGGTGGCAATGGCAATCCCGGCGGCAAACAACAGCCAGGGGCCCCAGGCAAAACGCAGCTGGCGGCTGGCATAGAAAAACGCCAGCAAGGCCATGGTCACACCCAGAGTGAGCAGCGCATCTTCGCCTACTTGACGGGTGTTACCCCAGAAAATGCCCATCGTTGCCAGCATCGCTGCTGCTGTCCAGGCCAGTGCCGTGGGGCGTGCGAGTTTGCGCAGCATGACGTACAGCAACATCACACAAAACAATCCGGCAAAGGCCGATGCCAGTCGCACGGCGAATAGCTGGGCGCCGAACACGCGGATGGCGCCAGCGTCCAGCCACAGGCTGAGCGGTGGTTTTTCCAGGAAGGGTTCGTTGAGCAGGTGGGGTGTCACCCAGTCGTCGCTCAAGTGCATCTGCATGGCGATACCCGCCACCCTGGACTCGGTCGACCCCTGCAATTGGTGATTGCCCAGTGCAAAGAAGAACAGCACGCAACCGAGCAGTAATAACAGTAGAGCGGGGCGAGTCAGGCGCATTGGGCTACCAGGCAGTCATCGAATGGAATACTGCGCTGGAGTATAGGAGGGGAGTTCTTAACAAATTGTGAAAGCTGGCAGGCCAACCACACATCCCTGTGGGAGCGGGCTTGCTCGCGATGGTATCGCCGCGGTCTGACTGCAAAACCGCCGTGATAGCATCGCGAGCAAGCCCGCTCCCACAATAAACCCAAGCCGTCAGAACGTCGCTTTGACCTGCAATCCCGCGACCAGGGCATTGCTGCGGCTGGCGCCATAGAACGCACCGGGTTCGATGATGTACTGCAGGTCGGGACGCAACAGCAGCCACGGCGTGACTTGTGCGCCATAGTTCAGTTCAAGCAACTGCTCGCCGCTGTCCAGGCTGGCAATCATGTCGGCTTGCTCAGGGCTGCTGGCAGCCGCTTCTTGTACATCCCGTGAGCGCGAGTTGAACACGGCGCGACCATAGGCGAAGGCGATGCTGTCTTTAGGACGGCTGGCAAATGGCTTTTGCTTGACCAGACCCACCGAGTACCAGTGGCTCATCGGCGAGGTCGCGGCATTGCTGCGGGCCGCCTGGCCAAAGGCGCGCAACACGCTTTCGGGGTCTTGCTCGTCACGCCAGATGGCCTGGTCGACCAGCACGTAAGCACCGGTACGGTTGTTGGCTTTTTGCGTGCTGCCAATTTTGCGGGTGTTGGAGGTGTCGTAGTACCAGCCCACTTTGTATTGGCCATTGAGCCAGGCGTCGTGGGTGAAAATCGCCTCCAGCGGCATGATCGCCCCCGTCGTGCCTTTGGTGGTCATGCTGAAGGCTTCCGAGGAGCGGCTGTTGTACTCGGGGTTGACCTGGAAGACAGCGGTTTGCAGGGTCAGTGCCGGGCTTACGGTGTAGCGCAATTCGCCACCCCAGTGACCGGTCGGGTAGTTGGTCCAGCCACTGCCGTTGGACTGGGTCAGCGGGTGTGCGCAAAAACCGGCGTTGACGAAGCTGGTCAGCAACGGCATGCCGCCAAAATCATTGCCCATCGGCATGAAGCCCAGCTTGGTGGTCAGGTCTTCGGAAAACAGGGTGCGCTGGTAGCTGAACTCAGACAGACGGGTGTAGTTGCCGCCAGCGTTTTCCTGGATCGGCAGGCGGTTGCCTACCAGATCTTCAGAGGCGCTGTGGCCGCGACGATCATTGACGGTGATTTGCACCAGGCCAGCATCGGCGGTGCCGAGCAGCTTGCTCAGGTCGAACTGGGCGCCGATACGCACTTGCTGCGAATAACGGGTGCCGTGCTTGATCCCGCCATGCAGGTTGGAAAAGGTTTCGGAGTTGTAGTCACCGGTCAGTTTGACGCCTTTATCCATCAACTTCTGGCGCTCGCCGCCCCAGTCGCCGGTCAGGGTCGAACGGTTCATCAGGTTGTCGGTGGTGTCGGCCAGTACGCAGGCAGGCGTCAGGGCCAGCAATGACAAGCCGCTGCACAAGCTGGTGTTCAGCAGGGCGCGGGAAGAGAAAAACATCTACAGAAGCTCCTTCGAATGAAGTGCCGGCGAACAGGGCGCGACACGATGCCGCACATTATGAACTAGTTGGTTAATAATTTTCATATTTGGTTACACGGGCTCCCCATAATGACTGAGGGCGTCGGTTACACCCTTGCGCTAGACTCCCGCGTTTATCCGTACCAAGGGATGTTCATGATCTGGTTTCTTGAAGGGCAGTCCAGCCAGCGCGACGTGATTGCAGGTGCCCGGGCGGCGCTGCCCGATGACGTGCGGATTTATGCCTCGCACCGACAAAATCGCCCTGAAATTACCGGGTTGGCGGATGTCGCCTGGAGCGAGCCGCAGGACAATCAAGAGCGCATCGACTGGGTGATCGAACAGGCACGGGCCCATCAGATCAAGGTCGTGCTGGCCGGGCGTATCGGGCAGGTTTATGAGGCTCACCGGGCCGCGTTCGAGTCTGCCGGACTGCAATTGGTGACCGGGGCTCTGGATCTGGACACCTTTGAACGGGTGGACGACAAGTCTGCGTTCACTCGCGAGGCCCTGGCAGCAGGGTTGGCGTGTATCCCGGCGATTACCGTGAGCACCCGCGCCGAGTTGCAAGAGGCCTATGCCCAACTCGCCCGTGACGGTCAGGTGTGTGTAAAACCGACTCGCGGCATTTACGGTCAGGGCTTTTGGCGCCTGGCCGATGACGTGGATCCGTTTCGCAGCTTTGCCAACGCCGATGCCCATGAAGTCAACGCCCAGGTATTTGCCCAGGCCTACGGCCAATCAGCTGCCCCCAAGCCGTTGCTGGTCATGCCCTACATGCCCGGCAGCGAGTGTTCGGTGGACATGGTGTGCGAAGCTGGCGAGGTCGTGGCCCATGTCGCACGACGCAAACAGGGCCTGATGCAGACGTTCGAGCGCGAGGGTGCAGCGGTCGGGCTGGCGATCAAGGCGGCGCGGCACTTCAAGTGCGACGGCATCGTCAATGTGCAAACCCGCGATGATGCCGCAGGCCAGCCGCACTTGCTGGAGATCAATCTGCGTTACTCCGGTGGCATTGGCTATACCCGTGAAGCGGGTGTGAATCTGCCCGGGATTTTTGCCGCTCGCCGTCTTGGCATGCCCGTTCCGGGCAGCGTCTGGCGCGAAGATGTTCAGGTCAAGGCGATCACCGTCGTGGTTCCGGTTCGCGGGAATTCGCTGCTGGGTTGAGTTGACTTGTGCGGTAACCATTTTTCGCTTGTTTTAAGTGATCGACTCGCTGATCGTCCCCCACTTTTTAAGTATTTCCAGGTAGTAAATGTTGATGAATAGCGCTAACCCCGTGACCGATCCCAAGGTTTTGCATGCAAACCTCAAGCGCGGTCGTCTGGAGGTACAGGTCAATGCATCGACCTTTGATCCACAGGCACTTTTCGATTTCGCCGAGCGGCGCAATCCAAAACGGGCTTTTTTGTTTGTTTCCCGCGTGCTGGGTCGCCATATCCCGGCCCGTCCCTCACTGATGGCTGAAAGCTTCAATGCACTGGCCAGCAAGATCCCCGCTGACTTGCCCGGCCCTGTGCTGGTGATCGGCATGGCCGAAACGGCCGTCGGTCTGGGGGCAGGCGTACACCGTGCGTTGAGCCAGACACGCAATGACAGCGTGTACCTGTGCAGCAGTCGCCACCCCACGGGCAGCGAGCTGTTTGCCCGCTTTGAAGAAGAGCACAGCCACGCCAGTTCGCACCTGCTGCACCTGCCGCAAGATGCGCGCACCCGCGAAATGATGCTCAGTGCCCGCTCGCTGGTGCTGGTGGACGACGAAGCGTCGACCGGCAATACCTTTATCAACTTGTCCCGGGCGCTGGCTGAAGCGGGACTGGATTCCATCGAGCGGATTGTCACCGCGACCCTGACCGACTGGTCTCAGGATGCGGTGCGCAAGGCAATGGGCGATCACGTCACGAGCGTCTCTTTGCTCGACGGTCGCTACACATTCGCCGAAGATCCTGCCGCAGAACTGCCCGAAATGCCCGAAGTGGGCAGTGTGGCCCAAGGCGACTGGGCCCTCGATCCAGACCGCGACTGGGGCCGCATGGGTGTGCGTGAGCACCTCGATACGCTGGCGCCCGATGTGCAAGTGGCGCCCGGTGAGCGGGTGCTGGTGATTGGCACCAGTGAGTTTGTCTGGCGCCCGTTCCTGCTGGCCGAGCGACTTGAGCGGGCGGGGGCCGATGTGCGCTTCAGCTCCACCAGCCGTTCGCCAATTGCCTTGGGCCATTGCATCGACCATGCGTTGTCGTTCTCTGACAACTACGGCCTGGGCATCCCCAACTTTCTTTATAACGTCGCCCCCGGCCAGTTTGACCGGGTGCTGATTTGCAGCGAAACCCCGGCAGCTGCCGTCGACCCGGCGCTGGTCAGCGCATTGAATGCGCAGGTAATCGTTGATGAGCAGTAATCGCCCTCTGGTGTTCGTTGATCTGGACGACACCCTGTTTCAAACCGCCCGCAAAATGGGCGATGAGCCCCGTTTTGCGGCCACGCTGGACGTGGACGGCCAGCCCAACGGCTTCATGAGCGCCACCCAGAAGAGCTTTGTTGAATGGTTGCTGGCGACCAGCGACGTGGTCCCGGTGACCGCGCGCAGCATCGAAGCCTATCAGCGGGTGCAATTGCCCTTCGTCCACGGTGCGGTCTGTGTCCACGGCGGGGTCATCCTCAACCCGGATGGCTCGCTGGACCTGGATTGGCATGCACGGATGTGCGAGGCGCTGGCACTTGAGCAAACCCGTCTGCACCAGCTGAGCGAGCAAACCCTGGCCATTGGCGCAGAGCTGGGGTTCTCGTTGCGTGGCTGGGTAGTCGAAGAGCAGGGGCTGGCCAACTACGTCGTCACCAAGCACAACAACGAAACCGACGAAGCGCTGCTCATCGTGCTGGCCGAGGTCAGGGCGCGGGGCTTGCTCGACGGGCTGTATGTGCACGGCAATGGCAATAATCTGGCGTTCCTGCCCCAGGCCTTGCAAAAGCGTGAAGCGGTACGCGAGTGGATCCGCCGCGATCAGGCGATCAACGGCAAGCGCCCGTTGTTGGGCTTTGGCGACAGTGTGTCGGACCTGGGCTTTATGGCCGAATGCGACTGGTGGGGCACGCCCAAGCGTGGCCAGCTGGCCAGTCATGTGCTGGCGAGCGTTGACCATGAGTAATGCTTTTGCAGGTCTGGAGACTGTCGGCAGTGGCAGCTATGACGCTGATGACGTGCACTTTTTACTGCGTACCTTGCAGATCGAAGTTACCGACGTGCAGGAAAAAGAGCGGCTGATCCAGACCCGGCAGCGTCATTACTCCGAAATGATCAGCCAGGAACATGCGCCGTCAGACACCCATAAAAGCCTCTATCAGCTGGCCCTGGCACAGAACGGCGCCCGCATGGCGGCTGATGTGCAGGCGCTGGCGCTGGCGTTGAATGAACGCTACAGCGGCCCGACGATTGCGCTGGTGTCGTTTGTGCGGGCCGGTTTGCCGCTGGGTGTGTTGCTGCGCCGGGCGCTGCTCGATCTGGGCCGTGAGGCGGCGCATTACGGGGTCAGCATTATTCGTGACCGTGGAATCGACAACGTCGCACTCGAAGCTATCATCAAGACCCACGGTGCCGAGAACATCGTGTTTGTCGATGGCTGGACCGGCAAGGGCGCGATCAGCGGCCAGATCCGCGACAGCCTGGCCGGGGATTCGCGTTTTCCGCCAGATCCGCGACTGGTGGTCCTGGCCGATCCCTGTGGTCGCGCCTGGCTGGCGGCATCGGCTGAAGACTGGCTGATTCCGTCGGGCATTCTGGGCGCCACGGTGTCGGGGCTGGTTTCCCGTTCCATCTGGCCACAAGACCCGGGCCTGCATGGCTGCGTGGTGTATGACCATTTGGCGGAACACGACGTGACCATGAGTTTTATCCACAGCATCGAAGCCGAGCGTGCGCTGCTTGCCCCCCAGGCGAGTGCGCAACCCTGGACAGCGGAGCAGGCCGCAGCGTTGCAACACTCGGCTGTCGCTGCGGTCGAACGTATCTCGACCCGGTTTGCGGTGACCAACCCCAATCGAGTCAAACCGGGTATCGCCGAGGCAACCCGCGCCGTGATGCGCCGTGTGCCGGACCACGTACTGGTGCGCAACCGTGACGATCAGGACGTGCAATTGCTCCTGCACCTTACGCGCCAGGCCAACATCGAGGTCCAGGAGGTCGGTGATGAATTGGGGCCGTATCGCGCTGTGACCGTAATCAGGAGTGTTCGCTGATGATCAAGCATTCAGCCTATGCCTTGGGCGCCACACTTTATATGCCGGCTACCCGCCCCGACATTCTGGAGGTGGTGCTGGGCGAGAAGATCCAGGGTTTGCGCTCGCTGGTGGTGTGCCTGGAAGACGCTGTGGCCGAAACCGACGTGCAGCAGGGGCTGAACAACCTCAAAAACCTGCTGCTGGGGATCGAAGCGCGAGGCGGTCGTCCGTCCGTCGGTCCTATCCTGTTTGTACGGCCACGGGACGCGGCGATGGCAGCGGTCCTCAATGAATGGTCGCTGATGCGCCATGTTGACGGTTTTGTGGTGCCCAAGCTGAGCCTGGGCAATATCCGCGAGTGGCAGCAGGCGGTGACCCGCGACGACCTGATGCTCATGCCCACCCTGGAAACCCCGGAAGTCTTTGTTCCCGATGCGATGGTTGAGCTGCGCAGCGCCCTGCTGGAACAATTGCCGGGGCGTATTATTGCGTTACGCATTGGTGGTAACGACCTGATGGGCTGCCTGGGGTTGCGCCGTCACCCGGCCATGACCCTTTACAGCACGCCCATGAGCTATGTGATTCCCATGTTGTGCGGGATCATGGGCTCTGCAGGTTTTGCCCTGACCGCACCGGTGTTCGAGCAACTGAATACACCGCACTTGCTGGAGCAAGAGCTGGCGCTGGATATGGCCCACGGGCTTGTGGGTAAAACCGCTATCCACCCGTCGCAAATTGCAGTTATCCACAGGGCGCTGCAAGTCAGCCTTGAAGATCTCAACAGTGCACGCCAAATACTGAGTGAGGCGGCGCCTGCGGTGTTCAAGTTCAACGACGCCATGTGCGAGCCTGCGACCCATTACAAATGGGCGCAAAAAATTATTGAGCGAGCGCATTGGCAGGGGGTTCGCCCCGAAATTGCCAGCTCGTCAGACACTTTTGGAGGCAGCCTTAGATTGGCTGAATTAGTGGGTTGAACGACGTTTTGAATACACCGGTTAAAGGCAAGCAGGTTCTGTCAGCGTTCGATTTCGATGGCACGTTGACCTATCACGACACGTTTGTGCCGTTTTTGCGCTTTGCCTTTGGCAATCGGCTGTTCGCGATGCGCTTGTTCCGGATGATTCCGGCGACTGCGTGCTACCTGCTGGGTAGGATTTCGCGTAATGCGCTTAAAGAAAAGCTCATCGCGGTCTACCTGACAGGTGCCAAAGAGGCGTGGGTAAAAGAGCGCGCAGAAGCATTTTGTGACGTTTCGTGGCAGCGCCTAATGCGGCCTTTGGGCTTAACATCCGTCGCCAACCAGCTGGAGCAGGGCGCCAACGTCACCATTTGCTCGGCGTCCCCTGAATTGGTGCTCGCACCGTTTGCCAAAAAACTCGGTATTGGCCTGATCGGAACGCGGTTGGCGTCAGTCGATGGCGTGCTGACGGGGGATATCGACGGTATCAACTGTCGCTGTGAACAAAAAGTCATCCGGCTGGAGGCGCAATACGGGCCTTTGGACCAATACACATTACGTGCCTGGGGTGACACCGTGGGCGATGAACAGATGCTCGGGGCCGCTCAGGAGCCACATTGGCGCGAATTTCACGCGCTGTGGCGTCGTAAGCGGCCACTTGACGTGTGTTTGCGTGAAGGGCTGTAAGCCAGGCGTAAGCAAAGCGTGTCAATAATCAGCAATTACCTATCGTGCTTGAGTGCAGACAAGGAGACGCTTCATGGCCATTTCGCTGTCCAAGAATCAAACCATTTCTCTCGAGAAAGAAGCTGGAACCGGTCTCAAGAAAATCCGCATGGGCCTGGGCTGGGACCCGGTAAAACCGAGCGGTTTTTTTGCCAAACTGCTGAGCAGTGATGCTGCCATCGACCTGGATGCATCGTGCATCCTGCTCGACAGTGCCAAGCAAGCGCTGGACCTGGTGTGGTTCCGCCAGCTCAAGTCCAACGACGGCTCCATCGTTCACTCCGGCGATAACCGCACGGGTGAGGGCGATGGCGACGACGAATCAATCCTGGTCAACCTGGAGCAGCTGCCGGCCGGGGTCAAGCACCTGGTGTTTACCGTGAACTCGTTCACCGGGCAAAACTTTGAAGCCGTAGAAAACGCCTACTGCCGCATTGTTGATGAGCTGACCGGCAAAGAGCTGGCGCGCTTCAACCTGTCGGACAAAGGTCGTCACACAGGCGTGGTCATGGCGTACATCAGCCGCACAGCTGCTGGCTGGGACCTGACCGCTATCGGCACCGTGGCCAATGGCCGTACCGCACAGGATCTGGCCAGCGATGCGGCCCAGGCGGTGCGTGTATGACGACGTTGACTCCTGGCGCCAATACTGCTGTCGCTGCCGGCAGCCTGAGCGTCACCATCAGCTACACGCCGGTGGCAGGCGCTGATCTGGACGTGTCTGCCTTCCTGCTCAATGAGTCGGGCAAGGTGCGCGGCGACAACGACATGTGCTTCTTCGGCCAGCAAAGCGTCAACAATGGCGCGGTCAAGCTGGTCGAGTCGGCGGCCGGTCGCAGTGTGTTCAGTGTCAATCTGGACGCCATTGATCAGGCCATCGAGAAAGTCGCCCTGACCGCGACCATCTACGAGAACAAGGCCCGGTTCGATGCCTTCCCGCAACTGACCGTATCGGTGAGCGGCGGCATTGAAGCTCCGATCCCGACCCAGGGCATGCAAGAAACCGCGTTGATCCTGGGCGAGTTCTATCGCCGTCAGGGCGCGTGGAAATTCCGCTGCGTGGCCCAGGGCTTTGCCGGTGGTCTGGCGCCTTTGGCTCAGCACTTCGGCGTTGATATTGCTGCTCCTGCTCCTGCTCCTGCTCCAGCACCGGCAGCCGCGCCCACGCCAGTGGCACCGCCACCGCCTGCTCCGGCACCGGCCGCCAAGATCAATCTGTCGAAGATCACGCTCGACAAGCAGCGTCCGTCCATCAGCCTTGAGAAAAAGGACGGTGACTTCGGCGAAATCAAAATCAACCTGAACTGGAACCGTACCAACCCCAATGCAGGTGGCGGTGGCGGCTTTTTCGCCTCGTTGCGCGGCAAGTCGGGTGGTATCGATCTGGACGTGGGTTGCCTGTACGAAATGGACAACGGCCGCAAAGGCGCGGTTCAGGCCCTGGGCAATGCCTTCGGTGATTTCCGTGACGAGCCGTTTATCCAGTTGATGGGCGACGACCGTACCGGCTCTGTGAGCGACGGCGAGTGGTTGCGTATCAACGGCAAGGAGTGGCGCAAGATGCGTCGCGTGCTGGTTTACGCGTTTATCTACGAAGGCGCCCCGAACTGGCAGGCCACAGACGGCGTTATCACCTTGTACATTCCGGGTGAGCCGCCGATCGAAGTGCGCCTGAGCGAAGAGGGTGGCACCAAGGGCATGTGCGCCATCGCCCTGCTGGAAAACGTCGGTGGCAGCGTGAAGGTCAACCGTCGGGTTGAGTTCTTCAAGGGCCATTCCGACATGGATAAAGCGTTCGGCTGGGGCATGCGCTGGGCTGCCGGTTCCAAATGAGCGCTCTGTAAGTGGCCGCCTGATGAAACAGGCGCCGTACCTGCAATTTCTGACAAGGTGACTCCAATGCTCGAATGGCTCAAAACCAACGCCACTGCCGCCCGTGACAAGCTCTCGGCGGAAGTCAGCAAGTTCAAGAACCGTGAGTTCATGGAAGCCGTGGTTTCCGGGTGCGCACTGGTGGCGGCTGCCGATGGCAACATCAGCAGCGACGAAAAACAGAAGATGGTCGGGTTTATTCAAAACTCGAATGAGCTGAAGGCTTTTGACGTTAAAGACGTGATCAAGGCTTTCAACGCCGTCTGCGAAAAATTTGAGTTTGATCAGCAGATCGGTCGCGCCGAGGCGCTGAAGTCGATTGGTCAACTGCGTAAAAAAGAAGATGCCGCCCGCCTGCTGGTGCGTGTTTGCTGCGCAATCGGTAGCGCCGACGGCAACTTCGATGAAAGTGAGCGGGCTGCTTGCCGCATTATCTGCAATGAGCTGGGGTTGAACCCTGGCGATTTTGATCTCTGAGGACATCATGGAAAACACGGCAATTGGCTTTCCGCCAACTACCATCGCTGTATTTGTGGCTCTGGCGGTCATTGCTCTGGCAATCGACCTGTTTACCCACAAAAGCGATAAACCGGTCTCGCTGACCAACGCCGCCGTCTGGTCGGTGTTCTGGGTGCTGATCTCCCTCGCCTTTGCGGGCTACCTGTATTACGCCCACGGCCCAAGCGTGGCCAGCCTGTTCGTGACCGGTTACGCGCTGGAAAAAGTCCTCAGCGTCGACAACCTGTTCGTGTTCATGGCGATCTTTGCCTGGTTCAAGATCCCGGACGCGCTGCGTCACCGTGTTCTGTACTGGGGCATCATCGGCGCCATCGTCTTCCGCCTGATTTTCGTGGCGATCGGTACCGGTCTGCTGGCGTTTGGCCCTTGGGTCGAAGTGCTGTTTGCGGTGGTCGTGGCCTGGACGGCGATCATGATGCTGCGCAGCAAGGAAGAAGATGAGGAGGAGGATTACTCCAAGCACATTGCCTACCGTTTTGCGAAAAAACTGTTCCCGGTTTGGCCAAAGCTGCACGGACATAATTTCTTTGTTTCGCGCACAGAGCTTGAAAAAGAGATCACGAAGCCGCAGAACAAGGGAATGACCCTTGTAGGCAAGGGCGCTCTTTTTGCAACACCACTGTTTTTGTGTGTGGTCGTGGTTGAAGTTTCAGACATTCTGTTTGCCTTCGACTCCGTACCGGCAGTGATTGCCGTGAGCCGTGAACCCCTGATCGTGTACTCGGCCATGATGTTCGCCATTCTGGGCCTGCGGACCATGTACTTCGTTCTCGAAGCGCTGAAACGCTACCTGGTACACCTGGAAAAATCGGTTATCGCGCTGTTGTTCTTTATCGCCGGCAAGCTGGCCCTGAACGCAACCGATCACCTGTTTGGCCACGGCATCAGCATTGATCCAAACACCAGCCTGATAGTGGTGTTGGTGGTATTGGCCATCGGTATTGTGGCCAGCATCATCTTTCCAGGTAAGGAAGAAGAGCAATCCGACGTTAAAAACGACACGAACGCTTGATCGCACATTATTAAGGAGAATTACACATGGCACTTTCCCTTTCCAAAGGCGGCAACCTGTCCCTCTCCAAAGAAGCTCCGGGGATGACTAAAGTCCTCGTGGGTCTGGGCTGGGATGCTCGTTCCACCGATGGTCAAGACTTCGACCTGGATGCGAGCGCTTTCTTGCTCAAGGCTGACGGTAAAGTCCGCGCTGACTCCGATTTCATTTTTTACAACCAGCTCAAAAGCGTTGACGGCTCGGTTGAGCACACGGGCGACAACCGTACCGGTGAAGGCGACGGCGATGACGAGGCGATCAAGGTCGACCTGTCCAAAGTGCCTGCTGACATCGACCGTATCGCGTTCACCGTGACCATTCACGAAGCCGATGCCCGCAGGCAGAACTTCGGTCAGGTGCGCAATGCGTTCATCCGCATTGTGAACCAGGACAACAACAACGAAGTGGCGCGTTATGACCTGGCTGAAGACGCCAGCACCGAAACCGCGATGATCTTTGCCGAGCTGTATCGCAATGGCGCCGAGTGGAAATTCCGCGCTGTGGGTCAAGGTTTTGCCGGCGGCCTCAAGCCATTGGCTGAAAGCTACGGTCTGAAATTCTAATCTGCACCCCATCAACTTTTCATATAAGGGTTCACGAACATGGCAGTAAGTCTGAGTAAAGGCGGCAACGTTTCCCTGACCAAAGAAGCTCCGGGCCTGACCGAAGTGATTGTGGGCCTGGGTTGGGATCCGCGTGTGACTGATGGCCAGGAGTTCGACCTGGACGCCTCGGTGTTCATTGTTGGCGAGAGCGGCAAAGTGCTGAACGACGGCAGCTTTGTGTTCTACAACAACAAGACTTCGCCGGACGGCAACGTTGTGCACCAGGGCGACAACCGCTCGGGCGCTGGCGATGGCGACGACGAACAAGTGAACGTCAACCTGGCGGGTCTGTCGCAAGAAGCCAAGAAACTGGCTTTCGCGGTCACCATCCACGACGCTGATGGCCGTAAACAAAGCTTTGGCCAGGTTTCGAACGCCTACATCCGCGTTCTGAACAAGGCAGACGGCAAAGAGCTGGCACGCTTTGACCTGAGCGAAGACGCTTCGACCGAAACCGCGATGGTATTCGGCGAGCTGTATCGCAATGGCGAAGAGTGGAAGTTCAAGGCTATCGGCCAGGGTTTTGCGGGTGGCCTGGCGCCATTGGCTTCGAACTTTGGCGTTAACCTGGGCTAAACCCCGGCGTTAAACAAAAGGCCCTCCCCGGTTTCGGGGAGGGCCTTTTTTTTGTGGGTCTGTCCACCACCTGTGGGAGCGGGCTTGCTCGCGATGCAGACGACACGGTCTGTCTGGATAACCGCGTGATGCAATCGCGAGCAAGCCCGCTCTCACAAGGCCCTAGTCAAAAACTCATTTGCCATTGCCCGATCAGCCCGTGGGTGCGGCTGTTGCTGCCCATGTCGCCGGTGTAGCCCACGCCCAGTGTCTGGCGGGCCGATACGCCAATATCCAGCCCGGCTTCCAGCACCAGGCTGTTGCGATCCAGCGCGCTGCCTTCGACATTGAACGCAGAACCGCCGAGCACAAAGCGCTGATTCGTTGAACTGCTGACATCACCATACGTGTGTTTCCAGCCTGCGCTCAGGCGGGGCGTGATGCTCATGCCGTTTTCCAGTTGGCTCAAATGGGCCAGGCGCACGCCCAGGGTGCTGCTGAAGTTGTCCTGGGTCTGCTTGTCGACGCTCAACGCGGCCGCACCGCCTTTTTCGGTGTAGCGGTCACGCTGGTAGCGTTGATAACCCAGGTTGGCAAACGGCTCGGCACTCAAGCGACCGCTGCCCAGGGCGTAGCCCAGCTCGGCAAAAGCCTGCTGGCTGCTGGCGTGGTAATCGCCCTTGGGCTGGTCGGTAAAACCGTTAAACGCCACGCTGCGTTTGCTGTCCCCGTTATGGCCGCTGTAGGCCGCGCCCAGACGCACTGCCAGCGCACCGCTCTGGCGTATCCCGTAGACACCCGCATGCCAGCTGTTGACCGTGCCCTCCATAGCGCTGCTATCCACATCGGTTTTTGAGTAGCCGCCCAGCACGCCCATGCGCCAGTCCGGTGTCAGGGCCCAGTCGGCGCCCAGCACGCCGCCTTTGGTGCGTTGGGTCAGGTCGCTGTTGCCGTGTGTTCCGTCCAGTCGGCCATAGCTGCCCAGCCCCTGGAGCCAGAGTCGGCCCTGGGCATTCGGGTCATTGAGGTTGCGCACGCCGGGCGGCAGGCCGGTGGCGGCCAGGGCTGGGGTGTCCGGAGCGGTACTGGCGACCCGCAAACCGGCGCCTGCGCCCACGGACTGCATGGCCGCCAACATGCTGCTGCCCACCTGGGACGTGGCGCCCAGGGTGGCGCTGCTCAGGCTGGCGTTGCTGCTGCCAGCCAGTTGCTCGATGGCCCCCCCCGCCGCTTGTGTGCTGGTGTTGAGCAGGGCGTTATACAGCGCGTTGTCCGCCTTGAGCTGGCTCAAGCCGATGGCGGCGCTGTGGCCGTTGGCGCTGCTGGCGTACTCGGCAAAGGCCACGTCATTGCGGGCATAGGTCAGCTCGACGCTGGTGGGGGTGTAGTTGAGCGTCGGGGTGAGGAAGGCATAGTCACTGGTGACATTGCCAAACGTGCCGTCGAGGGTGCCAGCGCTTAGCACTCGGTACTGGCTGAGCCACGGGTAGGTGCCGCTGCCAGCATTGATGGCCAGCGTTGCACCGTTGAGGTGGGCGGTGCCGCCGACCTGCACCGGCGCGCTGCTGCCATCGGCATTGACCCCGTAGGCCAGGGTCGCGCCGCTGCCCAGGGTCAGGTCATGGGTGATGGTCGCGGTGCCCAATTGCGGGCTGGTTTGCAGCGTGCCGTTGACCAGCAGGTTGCCGACACTGCCACCCCCGGCGTAAATGCCACCTTCGTCCACGGTGAGGGAACCACTGATGGCACCCTGATTGACCAAGCGGGCGCCGCTGAAAATCTCGCCCCCGTCACTGAAATCGTTCTGGCTGGTGAGTGTCCAGCTGCCGGATTTGACGTCCAGCCATTCGAAGTTCCGGCTGTTGCCCAAGCGGCCACCGGCCGGGTCATCCAGAGACACCCGGTCGTAACCGCTGCCGCCGTCCACCAGGCCGTCGAAGCGGCTGGCACTGCCCAGCGTGAGGCGGTCATTGCCACCGCCAAGGTCCAGCGCCTGGCCATTGCTGCCACTGATCAGGCCATTGTTGAAGACCACGTCCTCGAACTCGCCCACGAACTTCACGCCAAAACCGTCCTGGCCCTGGATCGTGCCGTTGTTGATCAACGTGGTGGCGGCCAGTCCTGATCCATCGCTGCCGTCATCCACCAGCACCGCATTGTTGGCGCCGCTGACCCGTGCGCCCAGGGCGTTGTAGATAAAACCACCGCCCAGGGCGATCCCTTCGCTGCCATTGGCAAACCCGTTCTTGTCGACGCCACCGGCGCCGGTGCCCTGAATCACGCCGTAGTTCTCAATATGGGCGATCAGGTCGATATCCACGCCATCGCCGTCACCATTGGGCTTGAGCCCGGAATAGGCGCCGGTGATGGTGCCGTGGTTGATCACGGTGCCATCCCCGTCCGAGCCGAAGCCCGAGCCGTTGCGCCCGGTGACGTCGCCATAGTTGATCAGTGTTGCGCCCAGGTCGGTGGTGATGCCGTGGCGCCCGCCCGAGAGGGTGCCGTAGTTGGTCACCGTCACGCCGGTTGCAGAGTCGATGTCGACACCGTCGAACTTGTTGTCGTCGTTCAGGGCGTCGCCTGTGGAAATCTCGCCGTAGTTGAGAATCGTGGCGTTGGAGCCGGTCTTCATGCCGTCGCTGAACTCGCCGCGAATCAACCCGCCTTCGCGGTTGATCAGGGTGGTTTTGACGTCATGGCTGCGCACCGCGTCGAGGTCGATGGCCTGGCCGCTATCGGTGGAGCGAATAGTACCGCTGTTGTCGATCAGCACGCTGCCACTGCTGAACGGGGTGTCGATGCGCAGGGCATCGTTGCTGCCCTGAATCGTCGCGCCGCTGCGGTTGAAAATACTGTAGTTGCGCTCGCCGCTTGCACTGCCACTGCTGTCGATGGCTCGCCCGCCCGTCGAGATCAGGCTGCCTGCGTTGTCGATCATCACGCCCGGGCCGCTGGTGCTGCCCTTGAGCGTGACGGCCACCTTGGCAGTGGTCAGGCTTGCGGCCGGGGTCACTGTCAACGTATCGCTGGCGCTCAGGTTGAGTGCGCTGGTGCCGGGTGAGTCCAGGAGGGTGTCACTGGCAAGTGCCAGCGGAGCAACGGTGCTTGAGCTCAATAGCGCGATGGCGAGCGCAAGGCGTTGGGGGGAGGCAGGCATGGCGGACGACCTTATCGGGAATAACCGGGCCGTCTTTTATAGCGAGTGGTTTTTACAAAATGATGTATCTGAATACCACTTGAACCTCTGTATTGTGTCGGGCATTGCAGGAATTTTCGCTTTCTCCAGGCGCTTTCACGTTTTTTCGATGCGCCCCCTTATCAAAGTGGTTCAGCTCACACATGGATACAGTACGCGCACGTCTCGCCGGTCTGATTGAATTTGTAAAACAGACGGCACTCATGCAAAAGCGGCCAGCGTTGACCGTCAACCAACACAACGCATTCAGTGCCAGCGAAGAAAAGCTGCGGGCATTGCCGGGTGTCAGCCTGGATGTGCTGGAGGGTGACGAAGACGAAGTCTGGTTGCGGCTTGAGCGTTTGCACGAGACCCGCCCGCCCGCGCCCTTGAGCCCGTTGCTGGCGCTGTGGATCGAACTCAAGGGCACGCCGCAAACCGAACCTGCGCTAAAACTTCGGGTGACACGTGAGGCGCTGATCAACAGTGGCCTGTTGTCCGAGCCGCAGCTTACGCGGTTGACCGCGGTCGGCATTGAGCTCAGCGAAGACGCCCCGGTGGATGAGTGGGTGAATCTTGAGGATTGCCTGGACGCTGGCGAGATCAGGGCGCAGTTCAAGTCCTACAGCCAAACTGCCTGGCGACTGTGGGCCGCAGAGGAAAAACTGCGGCGTAAAAGCATCGAACTCTATGCCGAACTGTTTCTGCTGGTGCAGCAGATGCAGGGCAATCTGGGGGATGCGCAACTGGAACTGGTCTGGGGATTGGGCGTTTCGACGTGGGAACATCCCGTGGTTGGCGTCATCCACTACCCGTTGATCAGCCAGTTGGTCGAGATAGCCATCAACCCGGACTCAATGGCCATCGAAGTCCGGCCACGCGCCGCTGAGCCCCGGCTGGAAGTCGACGCCTACGTGGCCGCCGATATTCCGGGGGTAGGGGCATTGGCGACCCTGGCCAAGGATTTCTTCAAGAAAGAGCAGGCCGCAATCAGCCCGTTCAATCCTTCCAGTCATGAACCGGTGATTCGCTCTGCCTCTTCACTGCTCGATGCCCAAGGGCAGTTTTTGCCGGTGACGGTTGCCCAGGGCGATCGCTCGGTGCCCAAGGCCGCCGAGCATTTATGTGTGACAGACACCTGGATCCTGTTTGCCCGCACCCGCGACAGCAATATGTTTATTGAAGACCTGGGCCGTTTTGAAGGTGAGATCGAGGCAATCGGTGAACTGCCACCGGCGTTGCAGGCGATCTTGACCGAACCTTCCAGCGTGCTTGAGGACGTAGTCCTGCCCCCGTTCCGGGGTTTGTCCTACGTCAGTGGCTCCCAAGGTGGCGATGCGCCTGGGACCAAGGTTCATGAGCTGTACTTTCCCAAGCCTTACAACGACGAACAGGTGCAAATCATTCAGTTGCTGGAGATGCACGACGGGGTTGTGGTGCAGGGCCCGCCAGGCACCGGCAAGACTCACACCATTGCCAACGTCATCAGCCATTACCTGGCCAATGGCAAGCGGGTGCTGGTGACGTCGATGAAAGACCCGGCACTGGCCGTGCTACAGGAAAAACTCCCCGAAGACATTCGCCCGCTGGCAATCAGCCTGCTGAGCAGCGAAGCGGATGGCATGAAGCAGTTCGAGTTCGCCATTCAGAAAATCTCAGCTGAGGTCCAGCGGATTGATCGGTCGCTGTACAAGCGCGAAATCGGCCAGATTGACGACGAAATCAATACCCTCCACGGTCAGATGACCAGTGTCGACCGTGAGATTACCCACTGGGCCGAACGCAACCTGTCAGACCTGGAAATCGACGACGAACGTCTGAGTCCGACCCATGCCGCGTTGCAGGTCGCTGCGGCGCAAGACGAGATCAACGGTTTTGCCGATCAGATCGGGGTGGGGGACGAACATCGCCCGCGTTTCAGCCTGCAAGACATCATCGCCTTGCGTGAAGCGCGGCTTGAACTCAAGGATTCGCTGGCTTATCTGGGCCACAAAATCCCGCAACTGGCCGACTTCCCGGATGCGCAAACGCTGATTCAGGTCCATCAGGATCTGGCCCGGGAAAGTCAGTTGCAGCACAAGGAAAGCACGGGCGAGGTGCCGCGTTTGCTGGACGCCAGCACGCAGACCCTGGAGCAGGCACAGGCTCTGGTGGAGCACCTGGAGCAGTTGCAGGCACTGCGAGTGCAGCTCAAAAGCGCAGAGCACCCGTGGGTGCCGGCCATGCAGGCCTACTTGTCGCGCAACCCCAATGCCGATGTGCTGGGGCTTTTTGACAGCCTCAAGGGCGAGATCGAAGCGGCGCTGACAGGTCGCAAGGCATTTGTAGCCCGGCCGGTGAGCTTGTCATTCGAGCTCCAGGCGCAGCCCGAAGTGGTGGCCGCCATCGATAACCTGGCCCAGGGACGACGCCCGTTCGGGTTGTCCGGCCTGATCGGCAAGGGCAGCCAGAAACAGTTGCTGGACGCCATTCTGGTGCTGGGCAGCAAGCCGCAGAACGATCAGGACTGGGCGCACGTGCAGGCATTTGTGCGCTTCCAGCAACTGGGACGAACGTTGCTGTTGCGCTGGAATGCACTGGCTGGCGAGATGCCGCTGCCGACCCTTGAAACCGATGCCGAGCAACTGCTGGCGGCGGCCCGGGCGATCGAACAGTACGGCGATATTGTCCGCGCCGAGAAGGGCGAAATCCGTGCGCAAACCGAGCTCAGGCACCTGCTCGTGGACTGGGCCGACGTCAGTCAGTTACGCAGTGACGAGGCGGTACTGGGCAAGGGCGAAGGCTTTTTGCGCCATCACCTGATGCGTCACCGACTGGCGGCTACCTGGGCCATCAAGCACTCCTTCAACACGGCCCTGGCCGGTTGTGGCGGTGCAGTGAGCGAGCGCCTGCAAGGGTTTCTGGACACCAGTCTGGGCCAGCCGCAGGTGACGATCGCCGAACTTCAGGTGCAGTGGTCCGAACTGATGGACGAGCTGCGCCGGGTGTTGGCTTTGACGGGTGCGCTCGGCACGGTGCAACAGGTGACGGACCTCATCGCACACAGCGGCGGCCTGATCTGGGCCGCCCGTTTGCGCGACGAACCGAGCCTGGAGCCGGTGGATGACCTGCTCCCGGACAACTGCCTGGAGGTGTGGCGCCTGAGCCGTCTGGCGCGTTACCTCGACAGTATCGACGGGCGCGAAGACCTCAAGCGCCTGTTCACATTACGCGGTGAATTGGAGCTGAACCTGTCGCGCCTGTATCAGGATGCGGTGGTCAAACGCACCTGGCTGCGGTTGTCGGAGAACGCCACGCCGAGTGTCAGGGCCGCCCTGGAGTTGTACCGCACCGCGATCCGCAAAATCGGCAAGGGGACGGGCGTTCGTGCCGGGCGTTACCGGCAGGACGCACGATTGGCCGCCGATGTGGCGATCTCGGCGATCCCGTGCTGGATCATGCCCCATTACCGCATTTGCGAAAGCTTGCCGGCCCAGTACGGTGCCTTTGATCTGGTGATCATCGATGAGGCGTCCCAGTCTGACCTGACGGCACTGCCAGCGTTGTTGCGGGCGAAAAAAGTGCTGGTGGTGGGCGATGACAAACAGGTCTCGCCGGACGGTATCGGCATGGAAGAAGAGCGTGTGCAGAATATGATGGCGCGCTTCTTGGGCAATCAGGTCGGGCTCTACCGGCCATTGATGTCCCCCGAGCGTTCGCTGTACGACCTGTTCAAAGTGGTGTTTGCCAAGAGCGGCACCATGCTGCGCGAGCATTTCCGCTGCGTGGCGCCGATCATCGAATACTCCAAGCGCGAGTTCTACAACCACGAACTCAAACCACTGCGCCTGCCAATGATGACCGAGCGCCTGGACCCGCCGCTGGTGGATTTGCGGGTGATGGACGGGGAGAAAAAGGGCAAGTTCAACCTCGGCGAAGCCAATGTGATTGTCGAGGAAATCCGCCGCCTGATTGCCATGCCGCAGATCGCGGGGCGCAGCATTGGCGTGGTCTCGTTGCTGGGGGCCGAGCAGGCGCAAAAAGTTATGCAGATGCTGACCAAGGAGCTGGGTGAAGAAGTGATCACCCAGTTCCAGATCAGTTGTGGCGATGCGCGCACTTTCCAGGGCAAGGAGCGGGACATCATGTTCCTGTCGATGGTGGCCAGCCCCGGCGACTGTTTTGCCAACAGCCGCGACTCGATTGCCCAACGCTTCAATGTGGCCGCGTCGCGGGCGCGGGACCGAATGTATCTGGTGCGCAGCGTCGAGCTCACCGACCTGAGTGCGGTCGATGGTTTGCGCCGAGGCCTGATTGAACACTTTGAGACCCCGTTTACGCAGGATGCCGCGCAGGTCAGCGATCTGCGCGAGTTGTGCGAATCGGGTTTCGAGCGCGATATGTACGATGAACTGACGCAGCGCGGTTATCGGGTTATCCCGCAGGTTGGCGTCGGGGCTTATCGGATCGACATGGTGGTGGAGGGGGACAACGACAGCCGCCTGGCGATCGAGTGTGATGGCGACCGCTTTCACGGGCCGGACCGCTGGGACAGCGACATGCGCCGCCAGCGCATTCTGGAGCGTGCGGGCTGGCGCTTCTGGCGCTGCTTCGCGTCGGCGTTCACGTTGAATCGCCAGCTGATCATTGAAGATTTGCTGGCCACCTTGAAGGCCATGAACATCGAGCCTGCCAGTGGGGAAGGGGCGGCTCCGAGCATTCATGTCGAGCGGCGCCAGGTGTATGGCTTTCGTCGTGCCGGTGCATCAGCGCAGGAGGAGGGGAGTCGGCCTTATGACAACCGGCCGGCCAAGGACCCGTTTTTGTTCTGGATCCCGGACGACCCGTTTGTGGTGAGTGAGAGTCAAGCGGATGAGTCCTCGCCGCAGACGGCCTGATAAGCCCGCGGGCAGCATCGCAGGCAAGACGGCGGCGGCAGGTTTTGCGTTCACCTGTGTCAGCGGGTGATCGTACAACCGGCTTGAGCTATGATGCATCCATGCGGGAGCACAGCAGCACGGACGTCCGGTGTGTCAGGGCGATTTTTCAGCTGCTTTCATGAAGTGCCCCTGACCCCTTTGATTTCGAGAAAAATGTTCAACATGGATAACCAGATCGACGTACCCCGCCTCCCTCGCAAGCGTCGTAGCCTCGCGCAAGAGTTGGTGACGGTGCTGTCCGAGCAGATCCGCGACGGTATGCTCAAGCGTGGCGACAAGTTGCCTACCGAGTCAGCGATCATGGAGGCGCACGGCGTCAGCCGCACGGTGGTGCGCGAAGCGATTTCCCGTTTGCAGGCGGCCGGGCAGGTCGAGACCCGCCACGGTATCGGCACCTTTGTGCTGGATACGCCGAGCCCGAGCGGTTTTCGGATCGACCCGGCGACTGTCGTCACCTTGCGCGATGTGCTGGCGATTCTTGAACTGCGTATCAGCCTTGAAGTGGAGTCTGCCGGGTTGGCTGCCCAGCGTCGCAATGAGGAACAATTGGCAGCCATGCGTGCAGCGCTGGATGCCCTGAATGAAAACGCGGCACGCAATGGCGATGCCGTGGCGTCGGACTTTCAGTTCCACCTGCAGATTGCGCTGTCGACGGGCAACCGCTACTTCACCGACATCATGACTCACCTGGGCACCAGCATCATTCCGCGTACCCGTCTCAATTCGGCGCGTCTGGCCCATGATGACCAGCAGCACTACATGACCCGGCTCAACCGCGAGCACGAAGAAATCTACCAGGCCATTGCCCGTCAGGATTCCGAAGCGGCCCGTGCGGCCATGCGCCTGCACCTGACCAACAGCCGCGAACGCCTGCGTCATGCCCATGAAGAAGCAGAAGCGCAACGCGGGTAGTCGTTTGTAATCGTTGTAGCCGCTGAGGAGCGAAGCGAGGCTGCGATCGGCGGCGAAGCCGTCGCAGGATCAGACTGCAAGACCGCAGCCTTAGGCTTTACGGGTGCTGCATCACGCCGATCGCAGCCTCGCTTCGCTCCTCAGCGACTACAGGTCAGGCGCATGAAACGGTTGTTCTCAGACAACCTACCTCCTCTCTGAAATTTAATTTCAACCCTGCGCAACTCTCACAAAGCCCGTATTAGACGGGCTTTGTGATTTTCATCAGGCCAAATTCAGGCGCCGCTGAACACGAATTCACGAAATGATATTGACCTTATCTTTTTAAGTTGTACGATGACGTACGACGTAGCGAAGTGCTTACGTATTTTTCATCACAACGTGCTCCCAGGGTGTTCGAATAATGAATCCACAAGAACTGAAGTCCATCCTCTCTTCCGGTCTGTTGTCCTTCCCGATAACCGACTTCAATGCTCAAGGTGATTTCCACCGCGAGGGCTACATCAAGCGCCTGGAATGGCTGGCCCCGTACGGCGCCTCGGCCCTGTTCGCAGCAGGCGGCACCGGTGAGTTCTTCTCCCTGGCAGCCAGCGAATATTCGCAAGTGATCAAAACTGCCGTTGATACCTGCGCCACCAGCGTGCCGATCCTCGCCGGTGTAGGCGGTTCGACCCGTCAGGCCATCGAGTACGCTCAAGAAGCCGAGCGCCTGGGTGCCAAAGGCTTGCTGCTGCTGCCGCACTACCTGACTGAAGCCAGCCAGGACGGCGTTGCCGCCCACGTTGAGGCGGTGTGCAAGTCGGTAAAAATCGGCGTGATCGTCTACAACCGTAACGTCTGCCGCTTGACCGCGCCGCTGCTGGAGCGTCTGGCCGAGCGTTGCCCGAACCTGATCGGCTACAAGGATGGCCTGGGCGACATCGAGTTGATGGTGTCGATCCGTCGCCGCCTCGGCGATCGCTTCAGCTACCTGGGCGGCCTGCCGACCGCCGAAGTCTACGCTGCCGCCTACAAGGCGCTGGGCGTACCGGTTTACTCCTCGGCGGTGTTCAACTTCATCCCGAAAACCGCGATGGATTTCTACCACGCCGTGGCCCGTGAAGATCACGCCACCGTGGGCAAGATCATCGACGACTTCTTCCTGCCTTACCTGGACATTCGTAACCGCAAATCCGGTTACGCGGTCAGCATCGTCAAGGCTGGCGCCACTATTTCCGGTTACAGTGCTGGCCCGGTGCGTACGCCACTGACCGACTTGTTGCCAGAAGAGTACGAGGCACTGGCTGCCTTGATCGACAAGCAAGGTCCGCAGTAAGCAAAAGCCAAGGCCGCTGAGAAATCAGCGGCCTTTTGTGTGAAGGATTACGACCGTCGGCTAGCGCATTTATCTGTAGAAACTGTAAGTCAGCTACACCAAAAAAATAGATTCACCCGCGCATAAAAATAAACAGTGGGAGTAGTACCTCATGCAAGCGACCAAGCCGACGCATGTCCGTTATATGATTTTGCTCATGCTTTTCCTGGTGACCACAATCAATTATGCAGACCGTGCAACTATCGCCATCGCAGGCTCCAGCCTGCAAAAAGACCTCGGCATCGATGCCGTAACCCTGGGTTATATCTTCTCCGCATTTGGCTGGGCCTACGTGGCCGGACAAATCCCCGGTGGCTGGCTCCTCGACCGTTTCGGTTCCAAAAAAGTTTACGCCCTGAGTATCTTCACCTGGTCTCTGTTCACCGTGCTGCAAGGCTTTATCGGTGAGTTCGGCATGTCCACAGCGGTCGTTGCGCTGTTTATGCTGCGCTTTCTGGTGGGTCTGGCCGAAGCACCCTCTTTTCCCGGAAACGCCCGAATCGTTGCGGCCTGGTTCCCTACGGCAGAACGTGGCACAGCGTCCGCGATCTTCAACTCGGCGCAATACTTCGCCACTGTGCTGTTCGCACCGTTGATGGGCTGGATCGTCTACTCCTTTGGTTGGGAGCATGTGTTCATCGTCATGGGCATCCTGGGTATCGTCTTCTCGGGCATCTGGCTCAAGGTGATCTACAGCCCGCGTGAACACCCTCGCATCAACGAGGCAGAGTTCAAGTACATCGCTGAAAACGGCGGCATGGTCGATATGGACCAGAAAGGCAAAAAGTCTGACGGACCCAAATGGGACTACATACGCCAACTGCTCACCAACCGCATGATGCTGGGCGTTTATCTGGGCCAGTACTGCATCAACGGTATTACCTACTTCTTCCTGACCTGGTTCCCCGTGTATCTGGTACAGGACCGCGGCATGACCATCCTCAAGGCGGGCTTCATTGCGTCATTACCTGCAATCTGCGGATTT
This sequence comes from Pseudomonas sp. ML2-2023-3, assembly GCF_037055275.1. NCBI lineage: Bacteria > Pseudomonadati > Pseudomonadota > Gammaproteobacteria > Pseudomonadales > Pseudomonadaceae > Pseudomonas > Pseudomonas sp. ML2-2023-3. The sequence goes on along the minus strand of NZ_CP146343.1, from coordinate 5,248,510 downwards.
ATCGGCGGGGTGTTGGGCGGGGTGATTTCCGATTACCTGCTGCGCAAAGGCCATTCGCTGACGTTCGCCCGCAAGGCGCCGATCATCGTCGGCCTGCTGGTATCGAGCAGCATCGTGGCCTGTAACTATGTGGACGTTGAATGGATGGTGGTTGGCTTCATGGCCCTGGCATTCTTCGGTAAAGGCGTGGGCGCACTGGGCTGGGCCGTGGTCTCCGACACCTCGCCCAAGCAGATCGCCGGCCTGAGCGGTGGCCTGTTCAATACCTTTGGCAACCTCGCTTCCATTACCACTCCCATCGTCATCGGTTACATCATCAGCACCACCGGCTCGTTCAAATGGGCACTGGTGTTTGTCGGTTGCAACGCATTGATGGCAGTGTTCAGCTACCTGGTCATCGTAGGGCCGATCAAGCGTGTGGTACTCAAAGAGCCACCGACCACTGACCCGAAAACCGCTGAACTTAAACCTGTGAATTCTTGAGGAGCGGCATCATGACGTTGATTGAACATTCTGATTCGCCGCGCTCGATCCGCTTGCACCCGCTGGATAACGTTGCGGTCGTGGTCAATGACCAGGGCGTACCGGCCGGTACTGTGTTTGCGGATGGCCTCGTGACGCTGGACTTTGTGCCCCAGAGCCACAAAGTCACTCTGGAAGACATCCCCCAGGGCGGCGAAGTGATTCGCTACGGCCAGATCATCGGCTACGCCCTGCAAGCCATTGCGCGGGGCAGCTGGGTCAACGAAGACCAGCTGCGCATGCCCACCGCCCCGCCCCTGGACAGCCTGCCGCTGTCCACGGATGTTCCGCCCGCGCAGGCACCCCTTGAGGGCTACACCTTCGAAGGGTATCGCAACGCCGACGGTACCGTGGGCACGCGCAATATTCTGGGCATCACCACCACCGTGCAGTGCGTGACCGGCGTGCTGGACCATGCGGTCAAGCGGATCAAGGACGAACTGCTGCCCCTTTACCCCCATGTCGACGATGTCGTTGCGTTGACCCACAGCTACGGCTGCGGGGTGGCGATCAGCGCCACCGACGCCTATATCCCGATCCGCACGGTACGTAACCTGGCGCGCAACCCCAATCTGGGCGGTGAAGCGCTGGTCATCGGTCTGGGCTGCGAGAAATTGCAGGCCGGCCAGGTGATGCACGAAAACGACAGCTCGGTGGACCTGAGCGATCCGTGGCTGTACCGCCTGCAGGATTCCAGCCACGGTTTTACCGAGATGATCGAGCAGATCATGGCCCTGGCCGAAGTCCGCCTCAAGAAACTCGATCAGCGCCGTCGCGAAACCGTACCGGCGTCTGAATTGATCCTGGGCATGCAATGCGGCGGCAGCGATGCGTTTTCCGGGATCACCGCCAATCCGGCGCTGGGTTATGCCTCGGACTTGTTGTTGCGTGCGGGGGCAACGGTGATGTTTTCCGAAGTCACCGAAGTGCGCGATGCCATCTACCTGCTGACTTCCCGTGCCGAGACCCAGGCCGTCGCCCAAGAGCTGGTGCGGGAAATGGACTGGTACGACCGCTACCTGGCCAAGGGCGAAGCAGACCGCAGCGCCAACACCACGCCGGGTAACAAGAAGGGCGGGTTGTCGAATATCGTCGAGAAATCCCTGGGGTCCATCGTCAAGTCCGGCAGCAGCGCGATTAATGGCGTGCTTGGCCCGGGCGAGCGCTTCACGCGCAAAGGGCTGATTTTTTGTGCGACGCCAGCCAGCGACTTTGTGTGCGGCACCTTGCAACTGGCTGCCGGGATGAACCTGCACGTGTTCACGACCGGGCGCGGCACACCGTATGGGCTGGCAATGGCCCCCGTGGTGAAAGTGTCGACCCGCACCGAACTGGCACAGCGCTGGCCGGACCTGATCGATATCGACGCCGGGCGCATCGCCACCGGGCGCGCGACCATCGAAGACCTGGGTTGGGAGCTGTTCCATTACTACCTGGACGTCGCCAGCGGTAAAAAACACACCTGGGCCGAGCAGCACAAACTGCACAACGACATCACCCTGTTCAATCCGGCACCGATCACCTGATCAACCAGGCCCCGGACCCGGCCACTCATTGTGGGAGCGGGCTTGCTCGCGATGCAGACGATGCGGTTAATCCGTTACACCGCGTCGATCGTATCGCGAGCAAGCCCGCTCCCACAGGCGACTTATTTGGCCCTTGAGCTGCAGGCAAAACCATCGGGGCCTGCCGTTTGCGTGCAGGCGCGCTCGGCAGGCAGGGACTTCACCGGCTCGCGCAGATGGTTGCGGTTTCTGGCGTCGCGCTCCAGGTCAAACGCGTCATACAGCGTGCCCGCCGCGGTATAGCTGCGCACCTTCAGGCGGGAGTCCTGCACCTCGATGGTCTGGTACAGCTGGGTTTCTTCGGCGCTGCGATCGGGCTGCTGTTGTGCCCGGTCATTGAGGCCATACATCTTGGAACCGGCCACCGACACCATATACACCGGACCCTGAATCTTGCCGCCCGCGCGGGCCGCCTTCGATGCCACACGACCGGCTTCATCGGTGACACGGCTGTAGCAATGGTCATGGCCCTGCAACACCAGATCCACCGCGTACCGCTCGAACACAGGCTTCCAGGCGAGCTTCAATGGCTCGGTATCTTCCGGGCGGGCACAGGTAAAGACGGGCTGGTGACTGACCACGATATTCCAGCGGGCACGGCTGGTTTTCAGGCTTTGCTCAAGCCACCGGGTTTGCTGGGCCAGGGTGCCCATGTCCAGGGCCGAGGTGCCATCGAGCACGATAAAACGCACGCCCTGATAGTCGACAAAGTAGGTGGTGCTTTTCAGCCCTTCGACCCCGTTTTGCGCCAGGGCAAACTGGCGGCTCCAGTGCGGGCCAAGGGTACGGCTTTCGCTGCCGTCGGGGTTGAGGCTGTCCAGGTACTCGTGATTTCCGGCGGCCAGCACCTGGGGAATCATCCCGTAGTGAAAACCACCGGCCTGATTCCATTCTCCCCATTGATCGTCATGCACAAGGTCGTCGCGTTGCGACACCAGATCGCCCGCGTGAACGATCAGCGCCGGGTTGGCGACGCTTTGCAGTGCCTGGCGAACACTGCGCGAGGCCAGCGACAGAATGTCGTTCTGCATATCGCCCATGTAGATAAAACTGAACGGCTTGAACCCCTCGGCGGCGGTACGGAACTGCAGCCATTCGCTCCAGCCATCAGTGCCCTTGACCCGATACACGTAGGCGGTGTCCGGTTGCAAGTCGTGCAGGCGTACCTGGTGGAAAAGGGCGGCGCCGTTCTCGGTCTCCAGGCTCAGGGGGATGCCTTCGATCACGCGTGCGGCTTTATCCAGTTGCGGGCCGTCGAGTGCCACAGCCAACTGCAACTGACTGGTGAGCTGGCGGGTGTCCGTGCGAAAAGTCACGGCCATTTCCCGAGCGGGATTGGCACCCGGCGTCAGCACAATACGGTCCGCCAGACTGCTGGCTGCATAAGGTGCGCCGGGGGAATGGGGCAGTGGCGGACCGGGTTCGGCGCAGGCGTTGTTGATCACGCAAAAGAGCGCGAGTGCCAGTAACGTGGGGCGAATCATGGGGACTCCTCGAAGGCTGAATGCCCGTCAAGGAAACAAACCCCCATGACACCGGGATGACGGCGGGGGTCGATTCGGCTCAGTAAATAGCCGCTTTGCACAGGGGCACAGCGCGCGAGCGTGCCAACAGCGCGACAAAGGGGGGTCGTTTGAGATCACCCCAATACAGCGTCTCAGGCACCATCCACAGGTTTTGTGCGGTCCACACCATCCGCGACACAGCCCCCCATCATTGTGGGAGCGGGCTTGCTCGCGATTCAGGCGACGCGGTCACCGGCCAGATTGCACTGCTGCCATCGCGGGCACGTCGGTTTCCAATAGCTGTTGTGCAGCACTCGCGGCTGCCACGCGTCCAATCACCAGAATCGCCGGGCTTTTCAGTTGGAACATCTGGGCATCCTGCTCCATCGCGCCCAGATGGCTGCGGCATTCGCGCTGGTGGGGCAGGGAGGCATTTTCGATCATGGCCACCGGCATATCCGCCGCCATGCCGCCCGCCAGCAATTGCTCGCGGATTTCGCTCAATTTGGCCACGCCCATGTACACCACCAGCGTGGTACCGCTTTGTGCCAGCGCCTGCCAGTTCACCTGGCTCTCATCCTGGGTGTGGGCCGTCACCAGCGTCACGCCCCGGGCCACGCCGCGCAGGGTCAACGGGATCGCGCATTGCGTGGCACCCGCCAGCCCGGCCGTAATGCCGTTGACCAGTTCCACCTCAACCCCGAGTTCGCGCAACCACTGGGCCTCTTCGCCGCCACGGCCGAAGATGCACGGATCGCCACCCTTGAGCCGCACCACGCATTTGCCGTGACGGGCATAACGCAGCATCAGGCGATGAATAAACGCCTGTGGCGTCGAACGACAGCCACCGCGCTTGCCCACCGAAATCACTCGGGCAGCCGGGCAATGCTCCAGCACCGCGTCATTGACCAGATCGTCAATCAGCACCACATCCGCTTCGCGCAGGGCGCGCACGGCCTTGAGCGTCAGCAGCTCCGGATCACCCGGGCCTGCACCTACCAGCCAGACTTTTGCACTCATTGTGATTTCCTCATGAGATAACGGCGATCAGCTGCGCCTGGGCAGCCAGCAAGCGTTTGATTTCCGGGACGCAGGAGCCGCATTGCGTTCCGCAGCCCAATGTATTTTTCAGCCCCTGCAAGTCCAGCCCCTGGTCGATGCCAGCACTTATCGCGCCCTGGCTGACGTTCTTGCAGTTGCACACAATCTTGTTGCCCGCGGCCGGGGTATCGCCGTTGCCGGGTGGCGCGCTCAATGGCGCCAGCAGCCAGCGGCGCAGGTGTTCATCGGCGCGCCCTTCCTGCCACAGGTTTTGCAGCCAGTGCTTGGCCAGGGTTTCGCCAGCCAGACGAATGGCAGTAATGCGGCCATTGTCGATGCGTACCCGCTTGCCAATGCAACGGCGCGGGTCGTCGTAAGCCAGCACCGGCCCCTCGTCGAGCCCCAGGGCGTGGTCGATGTCGTGCAGCAGTTGCGGGTCTGGCGCGCTGGCGCTGGCCGCACGGATCAACAGCGCAGGGCGCTCGCGGCCCGTCAGGCTGAAACTCACATACGAAAAAGCTTCGCAGAGCGGGCGCAATGTCTCGAATTTCTGTTGAACATTGCCTTCTATCAGGGCGAAGAGCTGCCAGGGCAATTGCACCGGCTCAAGCCTGACGGCGCTGTGTTTGAGCTCCGGCTGTTTGGACAGCGGGTCGAACGCTGGCAGGGTCAGGGTGTTGACCCCGCCCTTGAGAAAGCGGTCGCCCCAGTGCATCGGCAAAAACGCCTGGCCCGGCCGCACGCTGTCATCGCTGCTGACCGGCATGATCACCGCCCCGCGTCGACTTTTGAGGCTGATCAAGTCACCGGGTTGCAGGCGATGGCGGCGCAGTTCATCCGGGTGCAGGCTCAACACCGCTTCGCTGACGTGACCGAACAACTGCGCGGCAGTGCCGGTGCGGCTCATGCCGTGCCATTGGTCGCGCAGGCGGCCGGTGATCAGGGTCAGCGGGAAGCCCGCATCGCGCTGCTCCTTGGCTGCCCGATACGGGTCGGCGACAAACTGTGCCCGCCCGGAGGCAGTAGGAAAGATCCCGTCCAGATACAACCGCGCAGTGCCTTCACGGGCGCCGACAGGGAAGGGCCATTGCTGCGGGCCGAGGGCGTCAAGCACGGCATGGCTGATGCCCGACAAATCGAGATCACGCCCGCGGGTCAGGTACTTGTACTCGTCGAACACCTGCGCAGCGTGGGTAAACGCAAACAGGCCGGGTTGCGCAGGGCGCAGATGTTTTTCCAGACGCTGTGCGAAATCAACAGTAATTGCCCAATCGGAACGGGCTTCCCCCGGTGCTGTGATGGCTTTGCGCACGTGGGAAATACGCCGCTCGGAGTTGGTCACCGTGCCGTCCTTTTCGCCCCAACTGGCGGCGGGCAGCAGCAGGTCGGCGAAGGCGGCGGTTTCGGTGGTATGAAACGCCTCTTGCAACACCACAAACGGGCAGGCCAGCAACGCCGCCCGCACGGCGGTCTGGTCCGGCATGGATTGCGCCGGGTTGGTGCAGGCAATCCACACCGCCTTGATCTTGCCGCTGGCCATCTGCTCGAACAGCTCGATGGCGCTCAGGCCGGTGGTGTGCGGCAGTTGCTCTACGCCCCAGTAGGCGGCGACTTCGGCCCGGTGCTCGGGATTGGCGGCCTCGCGGTGGCCGGGCAACAGGTTGGACAGACTTCCGGTTTCGCGCCCGCCCATTGCATTGGGCTGACCGGTCAGGGAGAACGGCCCTGCACCCGGACGGCCGATCTGCCCGGTGGCCAGATGCAGATTGATCAGCGCACTGTTTTTTGCGCTGCCCGCGGTGGATTGATTCAGGCCCATGCACCATAGCGACAGAAAACTCGGCGAAGTGCCGACCCATTCGGCGCATTGCTGCAAGTGCTCGACGCTGATGCCGCAGAGTTGCGACACCATCTGCGGGGTGTAATCGCGTACCAGGTTTTTCAGCTCGGGCAAGCCTTGGGTGTGGGCCTTGATAAAGTCGCGGTCGATCCAGTCTTCCCACAACAACAGGTGCAAAATCCCGTGAAACAAAGCGACATCGGAGCCCGGCTCAATGGCCAGATGCAGGTCGGCCAGATCGCAGGTGTCGGTCCGGCGCGGGTCGATAACGATGACTTTCATCTGCGGGCGCCGAGCTTTTGCCTCCTCCAGTCGGCGAAACAGTATTGGATGGGCGTAGGCCATATTGCTGCCGACGATCATCACGCAATCGCTCAGCTCAAGGTCTTCATAGCTGCAAGGCGGCGCATCGGCGCCCAAGCTGCGCTTGTAGCCGACCACGGCCGAAGACATGCACAGCCGCGAATTGCTGTCGATGTTGTTGGTGCCTACCAGCGCCCGCGCCAGTTTGTTGAAGGCGTAGTAGTCCTCGGTCAGCAACTGCCCGGAGATGTAAAACGCCACACTGTCGGGGCCGTGTTCGGCGATGGTGGCGGCGAACACGCTGGCGGCGTGATCCAGGGCGCTGTCCCAGTCGGTGCGGCCACGGGCAAGGGCCTTGCCCAGACGCAGTTGCGGGTACAGCGCGCGGGCGTTGAGGTCGCCGGTCAGGTGCAGCGTTGAGCCCTTGCTGCACAATTTGCCGAAATTGGCCGGATGGGCCGGATCGCCGCTGACGCCGAGAATGCGCTCGCCGTCATGCTCGATCAGCACGCCGCAGCCGACCCCGCAATAGCAGCAGGTGGAGGCGGTGATCTGGCGGTTCATCAGCGCACTTCCCCCAGGGCCAGAACCTCTTCACCGAACATCAGATGATCGCGGATCCCGTCAATGCTGTGGTGCTCACGGATCTGGCGCAAATACCAACTGCCGTCAGCGGTGTCGCCATACAGGCAGGCCCCCACCAGCACGTCGTCCTTGATCACCAGCTTCTTGTAGACCCCGCCAATGGGATCACGCAGGGTGATGGTTTCGGTGCCTTCACCGCCCATGAAATCCCCCGCAGAAAACAGGTCGATGCCCGTGACCTTCAGCTTGGTCGAGGTGACGGAGCCTTGGTAGCGGGCAAAGCCCAATTGCGCGAGGTGGTTGGCGCAGACCTTGGCCTGTTCGAACAGGGGAGCCACCAGGCCATAGGCGATACCGCGATGGCTGGCGCATTCACCGATGGCGTAAATGCGCGGGTCGTAGGTTTGCAGGGTGTCGTTGACCAGAATCGCGCGGCTGCACGGGATGCCCGCACGCTCTGCCAGTTCGATGTTGGGGCGAATGCCTGCAGCCATCACCACCAGGTCGGCAGGGATGATCTGGCCGTTCTTGAATTCCACCGAGCCGACCCGGCCATTGCCCGCGTCGTGCAGGGCGCTGGTCTGCTCGCACAACCGAAAATGCAGACCGCTGGCTTCGAGGGCGTCTTGCAGCAGTTGGCCGCTGACCCGGTCCAGCTGGCGATCCAGCAGCCATTCGCCGTTGTGGATCACTGTCACATGCATGCCGCGCAGCATCAGGCCGTTGGCTGCTTCCAGGCCGAGCAGGCCGCCCCCGATGACCACCGCATGGGTGTGGGTTTTGGCGGTGTCGATCATGGCCTGGGTGTCGGCAATGTCGCGGTAGCCGATGACGCCGTCCAGGGTGTTGCCCGGGATCGGCAGAATGAACGGCGATGAGCCGGTGGCGATCAGCAGGCGATCGTATTCGGCCTCGGTGCCGTCGTCGGCAATGACCCGACGTTTTACCCGGTCGATCGTCACCACTCTGCGGTTGAGCAGCAGCGTGATGTTGTTGTCCAGATACCAGTCCAGATCGTTGAGCACGATCTCATCAAAGGTCTGCTCACCGGCCAGTACGGGGGACAGCAGGATGCGGTTGTAGTTGGCATGGGGTTCGGCGCCGAAGACCGTGATGTCATAGAGCTCGCTGCTCAGCTTGAGCAATTCTTCCAGGGTACGAACCCCGGCCATGCCGTTGCCGATCATCACCAGTTTTAGTTTTTTCATCAGGTTCTCCGCGGCCATGCTCGACAAATCGTACGCAAACAAAAAAGGTGTCCCGCCAGTTACCTGGCGAGGACACCTTTGTCCTTGTCCCGTTCTCTCGGGAAACCTGTTCTTCGTCGTTGAAGACCGGGTTTTATGATTGATGAAAGAGCTAATGCAGCGGTTGTGCCAAGTTGCCAGGGCCTGTGTTTAAAGGGCGATGAAATGTTGAGGTGAGGGTTTTATGCACCGAATGAAAGCGCCGCGCCCGATGTTGGAGCGTTACGCCTGTAGTCGCTGACGAGTAGAACGAGGCTGCGATCGATGTGCCGCATCACACCGATCGCAGCCTCGCACGGCTCGTCAGCGACTACAGGGTTTTCGAGCGGCTGTCAGGTGTGAAGCAGCAAAAACATCAGCACCAGATTGATCAACAACGACATCAACGCCACCGCCCGCCACACCATCAGCGGCTCTCGCTCCAGCAAGGGTCTGGGGCGTACGTTCAGGCTCTGGCGTTCGCCCTGCTCCAGTTGCAGCAACCACTCTTCGGCAGTTTCAAAACGCAGCTGCGGATCGGCTGCAACACCGCGTTCCAGGCTGTGGGCAATCCATTCCGGCAGGTCGGGGCGGTATCGGCTGGCGCTCACCGGCACGCCAAAGCGCGGGCGCTGGAAAGCTTCGATTTCACCGTAGGGATAATGCCCGGTCAGCAGGTAATACAGGGTCACGCCCACGGCATACAGGTCCTGTCGGGCGGCGGGTTTTTCGCCGCGAAAGGCTTCCGGAGCGATGTAGCTGGGAGTACCGGGCAGCGCCGATGGCAGATCCTCAGACAAGCCCGGGCAGTAGGCCAGCCCGAAGTCCAGCACGCGCAGCTCGCCGTCGTCACCCAGCAGCACATTGTGCGGCTTGATATCGCGGTGAAAAATCTGCCGCCGGTGCAGCAGCCCTACGGCCCGCAGCAGGCGCTCGGCCAGGTCCAGCCATTGCGCCAGGGGCAGTGGCCCACCCTTGGCAAAGAGTTTTTCCAGGGTAATGCCAGGGTATTCACGCATTACGTAGTACAGATGCTGACGCTGACTGGCCGGGTGTACTTCAGGAAAGTGCCGCCCGGCCACCCGCTTGAGAAACCATTCCTCCGACAGCAAGGCCTGCCCTGCCTGATGATCGTCGTGCAGGCGGGCCGGCAGGGTTTTCAGCAGCCAGGGCTGTTGTTGTGCGTCCCGTACCCGGTAGAGCAGCGATTGCTGACTCTGGCCCAGATGGCTTTCGACCTGCCAGCCCTCAAAGTGCTGCCCAGGCCTCAGGGCGGGGGGCAATGGCCATTGCTGCAATTGCATCAAGGCATCGCCGATGTCGCTCTCGCCCAGGGTGTCGACCCTGACCAGCAGGGCGCTGGCGTTGTCCTGGCTGCCTGCCCGATGCGCGGCATTGACCAGGGTGCTGGCGGCGCTTTGCAGGTCGGGCAGGTCACGCACAATGGCGGCGATGGCGGTATCGCCCAATGTCGACCACACGCCGTCACTGAGCAGCACAAAGGTCTCGTCCTGACGCAGCGGCCCATCAAGGAAATCCACCACCAGATGTTGATCAAGCCCCAACGCCCGCTTGAGCACATGCTGCATGCCTGGCTGATCCCAGACGTGATCTTCGCTGATGCGCTGCAAGGTCTCGCCGTGCCAGCGGTACACCCGGCAATCGCCGACATGGGCCAGGGTAAACCGCCTGCCGCGCAGCACCAGGGCACTGACCGTGGTCAGCAGCGGTTGCCCGCCGCCATTGGCCTGTAGCCAGCGGTTTTGCGCGAGCAGCAAGCGCTCCAGTGCCTGGGCCACGCTCCAGGTTTCAGGCGTGGCGTAATAGTCCAGCGCCAGCGCCTGCAAGGTCGAGCGGGCCGCCAGCCCGCCATCGGCGCATTGGCTGACACCATCGGCGATGGCGAACAAATAGCCTTTGCTCGCGGCCAGCAGCGGCACCGGCGTGACCTCGCGCAGCGCGTCCTGATTCTCGGCGCGCGGGCCGATGGCGCTGGCGTGGGCGAAGCTCAGTTGCAGGCTCATGACGGCTTTACACGCGGGCTGCGGTCACGGCAGCCGAGCCCCAGGTGGTTCTCCAGCGGCGCTTGACCCCATGCAGGCCAAACCAGGCCAGCACTCCCAGGCTGGCAAACAACCACAAGGCCAGCTGATAACTGCCGGTGCTTTGCTTGATTGCCCCCATGCCTGCGGCCAGGGCGAAACCGCCGATACCACCGGCCATCCCGATCAAACCGGTCATGACGCCGATTTCACGACGAAAACGCTGCGGCACTAATTGGAATACTGCACCGTTACCGGCACCCAGACCCAGCATGGTGCAGACGAAAAGTGCCAGTGCGGCGTAGGAGTTTGGCAGGTTGAAGCCCACTGCCGCGATGCTGATGGTCGCTACGGTGTACATGCCCAGCAGGGTGCGAATCCCGCCGAAGCGGTCCGCCAGAGCGCCGCCCAAAGGCCGCATCAAACTGCCACCAAAGACGCAGGCTGCCGTGTAGTAACCGGCGGTGATCGGGCTCAGCCCGTATTGATCGTTGAAATAGCCGGGCAGGGCGCTGGCCAGGCCGATAAAGCCACCGAACGTCACGCTGTAGAAAAACATGAACCACCAGCTGTCGCGGTCGCCCAGGGCCTTGAAGTAATCACCCATGGACTTGGCTTTAGGCCGCTCGGGAGCGTTCTTGGCCAGCCAGGCAAATACGAATATGCACAGCACCAGCGGGATCAGGGCAAAACCGAACACATTGCTCCAGCCGTAGGCGGCGGCGAGCAGCGGGGCCAGCAGGGCGGCGAACACCGTGCCCGAGTTGCCTGCACCGGCAATGCCCATCGCTTTGCCCTGGTGCTGTGGCGGATACCACTGCGAGGCCAGCGGCAGCGCCACGGCGAACGAGGCGCCCGCCATGCCCAGGAACAGCCCCAGCAGCAGGGCTTGTTCGTAGCTGTGAATGCCGTGCTTCCAGGCGACGAACAGCGCACAGATCACGATGACCTGACCGATCAGCCCGGCGGTTTTCGGTGACAGGCGATCCGCCAGCAGGCCCATGACAAAGCGCAGCAAGGCCCCGGCCAGGATCGGCGTGGCCACCACCAGCCCGCGTTGTTGGGTGGTCAGGTGCAGGTCGGCGGCGATTTGCACCGCCAGCGGCCCGAGCAGGTACCAGACCATAAAGCTCAGGTCGAAATAGAGAAAGGCTGCGAACAGGGTCGGGGTATGGCCGGATTTCCAGAAGCTTGAATTCATCGCGCACCTCAACGGTTAATCGTTTCGAGAAGGAGTCATGAGCCAGCAGGGCCAAAACGAAAAAACGCCGCTACCTGATCCGCGATGGGCGAATGAGGTCAGCGACGTCTTTGTCTTGGGTGTGGCAACCGCCGTTGGTTACCGGTAGGGATTGCTTAGCGAGAAGTGTGCCAACCCAGGGAGGGTGGTCAGCCCAGCAACTCGCTCATGGCAATGATCTGTTCCGCGACCTGAATCAGCTTTTGCTGACGGCTCATGGCCTGGCGGCGCATCAGGGTGTAGGCCTCTTCTTCGTTGCAGCTTTTCATTTTCATCAACAGGCCCTTGGCCAGTTCGATGCGCTTGCGCTCGGCCAGCTGCTGGTCCCGGGCGTTCAGTTGGGCGCGCAGGGCCTGGTCGCTTTCAAAGCGGGCCATGGCCACATCGAGAATGGGCTGCAAACGTTGTGCGTGAATGCCTTCGACGATGTACGCACTGACTCCGGACTTGATTGCCTGGCGCATCACGCCGGGGTCGTGCTCGTCGGTGAACATCACAATTGGCCGTGGCTGGTCCCGAGAAACCAGCACCACTTGTTCCATCACATCGCGGCTGGGTGACTCGGTATCGATCAGAATCACATCCGGGCGCACCGTTTCGACGCGCGCGGGCAGGTCGATGGTCAGGCCTGATTCGTCGATCACCTCAAAGCCGGCTTCGCTCAGCGCGGCTTTGAGGCGGCCGACTTTTTTAGCCGTGTCGTTGATCAGCAAGATACGCAGCATGGGCAGGCTCCAGTCAACGACGGGCTAGAAGGGGAGCGCTGGCGCTCATGGCATGCAGCGCAAAGCTTCGTGCATAGCCTGCGGGGTCAGAGCCGTCCCACACCTTGCCGTCGATCAGTTGGCTGCTGCGCATGTCGGCTCCACTGGCGTTCACACCCACAGCGCTGGCGGCATCGCGGTACAGCGCCAGTTGCTGAACCTGACGGGCGACGCCGAGGTAATCCGGGTCGTCGCGCAACAAGCCCCAGCGGCGGAACTGGGTCATGAACCACATGCCGTCGGACAAGTAGGGCAGGTTGACCTCACCGTCGCCATGAAAGCGCAACGGGTGGGAGTCTTGCCAGTGATTGCCCAGGCCATCGCTGTAATCGCCCAGCAAACGCGGCGCGATGCACTCGACGGGTGCATTCAGGTACTCGGGGGCGCTCAGCAACTGTGCGGTACTGCGACGGTTTTCGTCGCTTTGCTCGATAAAACGGCTGGCTTCGAGAATCGCCATGACCAGCGCCCGGGCGGTGTTGGGGTACTGCTCGACGAAGGCGCGGGTACAGCCCAGGACTTTTTCCGGGTGATCGGGCCACAGGGCCTGAGTGGTGGTGAGGGTAAACCCCATATTGTGTTCCACCGCACTGGCGGCCCAGGGCTCGCCGACGCAAAACCCGTCAATCCGTCCGGCTTGCAAGTGCGCGACCATCTGTTGCGGCGGCACCACCACGCTGTCGACATCTTGCAAAGGGTGAATGCCCTGACTCGCCAGCCAGTAATACAGCCACATGGCATGAGTTCCCGTGGGGAAAGTCTGGGCGAAGGTCAGTTTTGCGCGGCTTTGGTGCACGTGTTGTTGCAGCGCCTCAGGACGGATCACGCCTTGGGCCTGCAAGCCGTGGGAGAGGTTGAGGCTCTGGCCGTTTTGATTGAGCCCCATCAGCACGGCCATGTCGGTGGCTGCCACGCCGCCAATGCCCAGGTGCACGGCGTAGATCAGGCCGTACAGACTGTGGGCGGCGTCGAGCTGGCCGCTGACCAGATTGTCCCGCAGGCTGGCCCAGGACGACTGGCGCTTGAGGTTAAGGGTCAGGCCGAAGGGCTGGGCGAAGCCTTGAGTGGCGGCCACCACCACCGAGGCGCAATCAGTGAGGGCCATAAAACCCAGGTTGATTTCGGTTTTTTCCGGGGCATCGCTGCCGTTGACCCAGGCCAGAGGGCCGGCGAGTGATTCGTTCATGGGAGGTAGCACCTTGGCAAAAGCATACTGCGAGGGTGCAAGGCATATGCCAGAGGGGTTAACCCAGTTGAAATCCTGTTTTTACAGGGCTCTGGATTTGCGGTAACTCAAGATCAAAGGTCATCCAGTGTCACCTTGACCCTTTGCGGCGCAGCCAGGCGTTTGCGCACGGTGTTGATGAGGGCTTCGTCTTCAGCCTCGTTCTACTCGTCAGCTGCTACGGACAGCGAGTACCACCCACCTTGCCGTAAGGGCGAAACCCATATTCCAATTAATCCGTTATGACCTTACAACCAAAAAACTTATAACTATTTAAAGTCGTTAAAACTGGTTGAGTTCTATAAAAGTGCTCATCTATCTTTAGATTAAATAGTGATTAGTCAGCGCTGCTTTTATGCATTTATGATCTGTCCACAACAACTCGTGAGGCAGGAGTGGCGCAATGACTATTCAAGTAAAACCTGTGGCAGGTCGAATTGGTGCACAACTTGAAGGCATAAAACTGGGCGGGGATATCAGTGCCGAATCATTCGAGTTTATTAATCAGGCACTGTTGAAATACAAAGTTCTGTTCTTTCGTGATCAGCATCTGGATGACGCCGAACATGAAGCCTTCTCTCGACGCTTCGGTGATCAGGTGCCCCATCCGACCGTGCGCTCTGCCGAGAAAAGCGCCGCCATCCTGCATCTGGATGCCAAGGAAACCCGCGCCAACTCCTGGCACACCGATGTGACCTTTGTTGCCAACTACCCAAAGATTTCCATCTTGCGCGGTGTGGTCATTCCGCCTTATGGCGGCGATACCGTGTGGGCTAATACCGCGTCGGCCTATGCCGACTTGCCAGAGCCTTTAAAACAACTGGCCGACAGTTTGCGTGCCTTGCATACCAATGTGTATGACTATGCCGCGCCGCGCGATACCGATGAGTCGGGTCTTAAGCGTTATCGCGAACAGTTCACCGCCCAAGTGTATGAAACCGAACATCCCCTGGTTCGCGTTCACCCTGAGTCCGGCGAAAGAAGTTTGTTGTTGGGCCACTTTGTAAAAGAACTGCAGGGTGTTAGCAGCAATGACTCCAAACAACTGATCCGCCTGTTCCACGACCGCATTACCCATGTCGACAACACCGTGCGCTGGCGCTGGCAGGAAGGCGATGTGGTGATCTGGGACAACCGCGCCACGCAGCATATTGCGATCAACGACTACGGCGATGCCCAGCGCATCGTGCGCCGCACCACCATCGACGGCGACGTGCCGGTGGGTGTGGACGGCCGCCTGAGCCAGGCGCTCAAGCCGACGCCTGAGACGCGCTCGCCCAAAACCGAAGCCGACAAAAAACACCTCGCCGCCTGACCGGCCGAACCCCATCGCTCCCAGGAAAACCAGCCCATGGCCTCATTCAACGCTAAATCCCTGTTTCGCAAAGGTCGCATCGCCGCCGCGCTGGCAGCAGTCATGGCTGTGCCGCTGGCCCAGGCCGATGTTTTACGGATCGGTGTCGCCACCGCCGGTGGGGGTGATCCGGTGACGTTCAGTGGCTCGACCCTCGGGATCGTGCGCAACCAGCAACTGCTGGAAAAGGCTTTCGCCGGAAGCGGAACCGACGTGCAGTGGTTCTTCTTCAAAGGGGCTGGCCCCGCAGTCAACGAAGCCTTGTCCAACCAGCAACTGGACTTCGCCTATCAGGGCGATCTGCCTGCCGTGGTCGGACGCGCCAACGGCCTGGACACCAAGCTGCTGGCGGCCCTGGGTGTGAGAGCCAATCTGTATCTGGCCGTGCCCAAGGGCTCGGACATCAAAAGTATCGATGACCTCAAAGGCAAGAAAGTCGCGGTGTTTCGCGGTACCAACGGCCATCTGGTGTCGATCAACCTGTTGGCCGAGCACGGCCTGACCGAGCGCGATATCAAGGTCATCAACCTCGATACCGGCAGCACTCAGGCAGCGCTGGTTTCCAACGGCGTGGATGCCGCCTTTGGCGGTCGTGAACTGTTCAAGCTGCGCGACAAGGGCCTGATCGACATCATTTACGACAACCCCACCCAGGATGTGCGCTACACCCGCCAGACTGCATTGGTGGTTCGCGGGGCCTATGAAAAAGAGCATCCGGCCAATGTACAGAAGGTCGTCGATACCCTGGTTGACGCTGCGAAATGGACGTCCGAAGAAGACCACCGTGAGGCCGTTTTCGCCGAGTGGGCCAAGAGCAACGAACCGGTTGAGTCGCTGCGCGCCGACTCTGCCGGGGTCAGCATCCGCGACAAGGCTTCCCCGCTGATCGATCCCTTTTTGTTGAGCCGCTACAAGGCGGTGGCGGAGCAGGCCAAGGACGAAAAGTTGATCCGTCGTCCGGTCAGTATCGATGGCTGGTTTGAGCCTTCATACCTGCAGGCGGCCCTCAAAGCCAAAGGCCTTGAAACCTTCTGGACGGCCTATGGCCCGGATGGCAAGCAGCCTGAAGGCAATGCGGTAGCGGGCAAGTAACTGCATACCCCTATGGGGATACCCCTGTGGGAGCGGGCTTGCTCGCGATTGAATCGACGCGGTTATCCAGACAGACCGTGTCGTCTGCATCGCGAGCAAGCCCGCTCCCACAAGGTTGCCAACAGGAACTCTGTTTTTTGTAGTAGCTAAGGAACCACGCACATGGCCAGGGCACAGACCGTCACACCCCAGCAGTACGCACCGGCGCTACCCAAGGCCAACGTCAAGCGCTTGCCACCCGCACCGACCCGGCCCGTACGCAAGGTCGAGGTGCCCCGCACATCGGCCTGGGCTTCAAGACTGGGTGACAAGGCGTTGCCGTGGCTGTTGCCGCTGACGTTGCTGGGCCTGTGGTACGTGGGGGTTGAACTGGGTCTGCTCTCAGAGCAGGTGCTGCCGCCGCCCGCCTATGTCTATGAAACCCTGTCGGACCTCTTCACGTCAGGCGACCTGTGGATAAATGCGGCCGCCAGCCTGCAACGGGTGGTGGTCGGCTTTGCCCTGGGCGCCGCTGTCGGTGTGGCGCTGGGGTTGGCCATGGGGCTGTCGAAAACCGTCGAGGATTATCTGCTTCCCACCTTCAATGCTCTGGTGCAGATACCGGTACTGGGCTGGTTGCCGTTTGCCTTGCTGCTGTTCGGCATCGGCGAGCCGCTCAAGTATGTGCTGATCGCCAAGGCCGCGATGGTGCCGATCACGCTGTGCACCTTGCAGGCTTTTCACCAGGCCCCCAAAGGGTTGCTGGAAGCGGGTCGGGCTTACGGCTTCAGCCGTTGGCAGAGCGTGGTGTTCATCGTGTTGCCTGCGGCCATTCCGACCCTGTTCACCGGTCTGCGTCTTGGCTTCACCAAAGCCTGGCTGTCACTGGTGGTGGTTGAGCTGGTGGCGTCGAGCGAAGGGCTGGGTTACCTGATTGTGTATGGTCGCCAACTGTTCCAGCTGGATCTGGTGATGGCGGCGGTGGTGGTGGTTGGTGCGATCGGACTGTTGATCGATCGCGGTTTTGATCACGCCGAGCGGCGCCTCAATCGTGGCCGCGCACCTGTAGCGGGGCGCCTGTCATGAGTAGCGCCCTGGCAATCAATCATGGCAGCAGCATCAGCCGTCGCTATCGCGGCTGGGTATTGCCGATCAGCGCCGTCGCTCTGTGGTGGCTGGCTTCACACATGGGCTGGAGCCAGTCCGGTCTGCTGGTCTCGCCGGAAAAAGTCGCGGCCACGGCCTGGGACCAGATTGCTTCAGGCAAGTTCTGGCGGGCGATCAGCGCCAGCCTGGCGCGCAACCTCAGCGGCTTTTTTATCGGCACCACCCTGGGTCTGGTGCTGGGCTGCCTGCTGGGCCTGTCGCACTACTTCGAGCGGTTGGTGGGCCCCAGCTTCAACACGTTCAAGCAGATTTCGCTGTTCGCCTGGATCCCGCTGATCTCGGTGTGGTTTGGCCTGGGTGATGTGGCCAAGGTGGTGTTCCTGTCACTGGCGGCGCTGGTGCCGGTGGTGGTGAACACCTGCGACGGCCTGCGCAATGTGCCGCCCAACCTGCTGGAAGTGGCGCGGGTCTACCGCTTCAGCCGCTGGCAAACCATCGTCGGGGTCATGTTGCCCGCCGCCTTGCCGTCGATCTTCACCGGGCTGTATCTGGCGCTGGTGTATTCGTGGCTGGCGACCATCGGTGCCGAATACCTGCTGGTGTCGGGGGAGGGCATCGGCAACACGCTGATCGATGGCAGCGAGCATTTCATGATGGACCTGGTGCTGTTCGGCATGGTCGTCATCGGCCTGGTGGGCTGGAGCCTCAATGCACTGGCCCGGATTTTTGAGCGACGGATGCAGCGCCTTTACGGCATTGACCCGCGTTGATCGGCACTTTCAGAAGGATTGCAGCATGCTCAATAACAGCCTGACCCTGGAAAACATCAGCAAGCGCTTTGCTTCCCGACCGGGCAGCACCAGCCAATTGCAGGTACTGGACAATATCCAGCTCGACATCGCCCCCGGCGAATTCATCAGCATCGTCGGCGCCAGCGGTTGCGGCAAGTCCACCCTGCTGCGCCTGATTCTTGGCCTGGACGAAGAGTACGAGGGGCGCATCCTGCTCAATGGCCAACCCATCGACG
The DNA here is from genome assembly GCF_037055275.1 of Pseudomonas sp. ML2-2023-3. NCBI lineage: Bacteria > Pseudomonadati > Pseudomonadota > Gammaproteobacteria > Pseudomonadales > Pseudomonadaceae > Pseudomonas > Pseudomonas sp. ML2-2023-3. The sequence continues at coordinate 5,230,093 of NZ_CP146343.1, read as the reverse complement.
GCACGGGTCTGGAGCGCGGCATCGTGTTTCAGGATCACCGTTTGTTCCCTTGGCTCAACGTCGAACAGAACGTGGCGGTCGCGCTCAAGAATTCGCCCCTGAGCGCGAAGGAAAAGCGCGACACCGTGCGCGAGCATATCGAGCTGGTGGGCCTGCAGGATTTTATCGACGCCTACCCGCATCAGATCTCCGGCGGCATGGCCCAGCGTGTGGCCATCGCCCGGGGGCTGGTCAATCGCCCCAGCGTGCTGCTGCTGGACGAACCCTTGGGTGCCCTCGATGCCCTGACCCGTGCGCGCCTGCAGGGGGAGCTGCAAAACATCTGGGCCAAGGAAAAAATCACCATGATCCTGGTCACTCACGATGTGGACGAGGCCGTGTTCCTGGGCGATCGCGTGGTGGTCATGCAGCCCAACCCGGGGCGTATCCGGCGCATTCTAGACATCGACCTGCCGCGCCCGCGCAACCGCAGCGATAGCCGTTTTATTGCCCTGCGCGACGACGTGCTGAGCGACTTCGCCGAACTGCATTGAACCCCTCCGTCACCTGAATTCAGAGAACAGAACATGTCCGAACGTCAGCTCAGCCTCAACCTGTTTATCTACCCCAACGGCCATCACGAAGCGGCCTGGCGTCATCCACAGTCGGTGCCGGAATCGTCGATGGACATTGGTTACTACCAGCAGTTGGCGCTGCGAGCCGAGCGGGAAAAACTCGATGCGATCTTTTTTGCCGACTCGCCGTCACTGGCCGAAAGCGGCCGTGAAGGCCTGCGCATCCGTTTTGAACCGGTCACCTGGCTTGCCGCCATTGCCGCAGTGACCCAGCGTATCGGCCTGATTGCCACGGCCAGTACCACCTACAGCGAACCCTACAACCTGGCCCGCTCGTTCAGCGCGCTGGACCACCTGAGCAAGGGCCGTGCAGGCTGGAATATCGTCACCACCTCAATGGCCGCCGCCGCGGCCAATTTCGGCCTGGATGAACATCCCTCGGCCCATGACCGCTACGCCCAGGCCGAAGAATTCGTCAACGTGGTCGGTAATCTGTGGGACAGCTGGGAAGACGACGCGCTGGTGCTGGACAAAACGGCCGGGGTGTTTGCCGACAGCACCAAGGTGCACTCGATCAACCACGTGGGCGCCTACTACAAGGTCAAGGGCCCGTTGAATTCGCCGCGCTCGCCACAGGGGCGGCCGGTGCAGGTGCAGGCCGGATCTTCCGAAGATGGCCGTGACTTTGCCGCCAGGCATGCCGAAGCGATTTTCACCGCTCACCAGACCCTGAACAGCGCGACCGAATTCGCCAACGATATCCGTGCCCGGGCCAAGGCGGTGGGCCGCGACCCTGGCCAGTTGAAAATCCTTCCGGGCATCAGCCCGTACATCGCCAGCACCGAGGCCGAAGCACAGCGCAAGTTCGATGAACTCAACGATCTGGTACTGCCCCATGTGTCTCTGGGGCAACTGCGACGCATGCTGGGGGTGGATTTGAGCGGGCAGGACCTGGACGCGCCGTTCCCCCGTCACCTGATCAACTTCGAGGGTGTTGAAAGCCAGTCCAGCCGCTTTAAGTTGATCATCGACATTGTGGATCGCGAGCACGTCACCTTGCGCCAGTTGATCAACCGCCTGGCCGGTGCGCGGGGTCATTGGGTGCCGGTGGGGACGCCGGTGCAGATTGCCGACTTGATCGAGCAGTGGTTCCGCAGTGGCGCGGCCGATGGTTTTAACGTGATGCCGCCCGCGTTCCCCGATGGTTTTGACGTGTTCCTGGATGAAGTGCTGCCGATTTTGCGCAAGCGCGGTTTGTTTCGCAGTGAGTACGCGGGCAGCACGTTGCGCGAGCACTACGGCCTGACGCGTCCGGATTCGCGTTACGCCCTGAAAACAGCCTGATTGTCTTGGGTGGGAGCGGGCTTGCTCGCGATGCAGGCGCTGCGGTCTGCCTGTCGAATCACGGTGATGCCATCGCGAGCAAGCCCGCTCCCACAACAGCAGCACTCAATCCATAAGGAGCGGGCATGAACCCGATCAACAACAGAAGAGCTTTCCTCAGAAGTTGCGCCGTACTGGGCGCAGTCGGTGCTGCCGGCATCCTGCTGCCCGGCTGCGAAAAAAAGGACGCGGGCGCCGGTAAAAGCGCTGCCGTGATCAAGGGCCGCGCCGATCAGGTCGTGGACTTCAAGTACCCGGACAACCCGTCATTCGATCTGGTCTACGTCGCCGATTCCCTCGGCTATTTCGAGGGCACCCGCGCACGGCCCAAGTACATCGGGCGCATCGCCGCACCGCAGATCATTCCGTTGACCGGCACCGGCGAAATCGACTTCGGTGCGCGCATGGTGCCCCTGGTGATTTCAGCCATCGCCAGTGGCCTGGATCTCAAGGTGGTCGCCGCCGGTGGCAGGACGCTGCAAGAAGCCCCGCACATGAAATACTTCGTGCGCGACAATTCGGGCATCTTCAAACCCAAGGACCTTGAAGGCAAAACCATCGGCTTCAACAGCTTTGGCGCCTGCGCCGAGTTCGTCACCAAAAAATACCTGCGCGAGCAGGGCGTCAACGTCGACAAGATCAACTGGGTGGTGGTGCCGGACAACCAGGGCGAACAAACCCTGGCCACCGGCAATATCGACGTTGCCATCATCCATCCGCCATCGTCCGGGGGGGCCGAGAACAACCCGGCGCTGCGCAAGCTGTGGAGCGACTACGACCTGGACGGCGGCCTGGGCGGCATGGCGCCGTACAGCGTGTTCGGCAAGTTCAGCCGCGAGAATCCGGAGGCCACCCGCGACGTGGTCAATGCCATTGCCCGTGCTGCCAACTGGGTCAATGCCAACCCCGACGACGCCCGCAAGATCACTTCCGAGCGCATCGGCATGAAGCTTGAACTGGTAGAGCGCTTTGCCTATATCGACGATCTGGTGGTGACCGAACCGCCGATTCAGTACTACATCGACATCCTCGAAAACGAAGGCAAGATCAAGAAAGGCTCGATAGGGGTCAAGGATGTCTACACCAACGAATTCAACCCATTTGCCCGGGGACACGCCTGATGGCGGCCCACAAGATCATCGCCCGTGACCTGAACATGGAGTTTCAGGCACGGGACGAAGCCGGGCGTGAGGAGCGGGTGCCCGTGCTGGAGGGGTTCGACTTGCAGGTGCGCGAGGGCGAGTTTCTGTCCATCCTCGGGCCGTCGGGCTGTGGCAAATCCACCTTTATGAACATCCTCGCCGGGCTTGCCCACAAGACCGGTGGCGACCTGCTGGTGGACGGTAAACCCCTGCAAGGCATCAACCGCAATCAGGGGGTGGTGTTCCAGGGGTATGCGCTGCTGCCCTGGCGCACGGTGCTCGACAACATCGCCGTGGGCCTGGAGATTCGCGGTGTGGGCAAGGCACAGCGACTGGAAACCGCCCGCGAATACCTGGAGCTGGTGGGGCTCAACGGTTTTGCCTCGCGCTACCCCCACGAGTTGTCCGGCGGCATGCGCCAGCGCGTGGCCATTGCCCGCTCGCTGGCCTACGACCCGGACGTGCTGCTGATGGACGAGCCCTTTGCGGCCCTGGACGCGCAAACCCGCGAGACCTTGCAGAGCGAATTACTGCGCATCTGGGACACCCATAAAAAAACCATCGTGTTCATCACCCACAGCCTGGACGAGGCGATCTTCCTGTCGGATCGGGTGGCGGTGATGACTCAGCGTCCGGGGCGGATCAAAGAGATTTTCGATATCGACCTGGCCCGCCCCCGCCTTCCTGAACTGCGCAATACCCAAGCCTTTGTGCACTACCGCCAGCGCGCCTGGGAGGCCCTGCGCGATGAAGTGACCGACCTAACCCGTGAGCCAGCAGCAGCGGCGACGCATCAGAACTGGCAGAGCATTGCGACTCTGGGTGGTTATCGGATTGGAGTATGACCATGGGCTTTAAATTGACTTCACGCCGGGTGTTCGACAGCACCGTGGGCATTGTGGCGTTCCTGGCCCTTTGGGAGGCGTTGCCGCAATTGGGGATCGTCAATCCCGGCTACCTGAGCCCGCCGTCGGCGGTGTTGGGTGCGGTGCTGGACCTGGCCAGCAGCGGTGACTTGCTCAAGCACGTGCAGGCCAGCCTGTTTCGCTCTTTTGCCGGGTTGCTGCTGGCCATCGCCTCGGGTGTCAGCCTGGGGTTGATGATGGGCTGGTTTGCACGGGTCGAAAGTGTGCTCGATCCGTTGTTGCAGTTCTTCCGCCAGACCTCGGCGCTGGCGTTGTTCCCGGTGTTTATTCTGTTTTTGGGCATTGGTGAATTGTCCAAGATCGCGATCATTTTCTGGGCGTCGTTCTGGCCGATTCTGTTGAGTACCATCAGCGGCGTGAAGCAGGTCGATGGGTTGCTGATCAACTCGGCACTGTCGATGGGCGCGAACCGCTGGTTTCTGTTTACCAAAATCGTGCTGCCGGCGGCGTCGCCTTCGATCTTTACCGGGATTCGTCTGGCGGGTGCGTATTGCATCACGGCACTGGTGGCTGCCGAGATGATCGGGGCTCATTCCGGGTTGGGTTTTCTGACGCTCAATTCCCAGGAGGTGTTCCAGATTCCCAGCATGTACGCAGGCATTCTGCTGTTGGCGGTGGTGGGGTTGTTGCTGAACTTTTTGCTGGCCTTGCTGGAGCGGCGTTTTACCTATTGGCGCCGGGGCTTGCGCCACGGTGGTTAGGTGGTTGGCGGCAGTGGTGACTGGCGCAGTGGCGCTGGTCGCCTGGCAATGGCCGGCGGCACCGGGCGATATGCCCCGGGGGCCGCTGTTGCAGGCGGCCGAACAGCGCCAGGTGCTGCGCGTGGGCGTACGCAGCTATCCGCGCCCGACCCTGGGACAGGAAGCGCTGGTTGCCGAGCCGGATGAACTGGACAGTCAACTGGCCGAAGCCCTGGGGTCTTACCTTGGCTTGAAGGTGCAACTGCAGGCGCTGCCCGATACGGCCGGGTTTAACGATGGCAGCGTCGATCTGGTGATAGCCGGGAGCTTGAAGCTGCCTGTGGCGGCTGATCGGGTGGCGAGTCTGCGCAAATTGCCGGTGCAGTACCGGGAGGGTGCGTTGATTGGCTTGCGCAATGCGCCCCGGCGCCCGATACAGGGGCAAAGCGTGTGCATTGCCGTTGGCAGTCCCTGGGCGCAAACCTTGGTGCAACAGGGGGCCGAGTTGCGAACTTATGTATCGTCGATTCGTGCCGCGGTGGCGTTCATGGCGGGCGAGTGCAACCTGTTGGCTGAAGAGCGCAACAGCTTGCAGGCGCTTGCACAGGCGCCGGACTGGCGTTTCTACACGTTGTTGCCGCAGACATTGAAAGCGAGCAGTGATGTGCGGGTATACCTGAGCCGCACCGACAAACAGAGCCGTGCGCTGATCAATGCGGCGATGCATGACTGGCAGGCCCGTGGCGGCCAGGCCCGCGCCTGGGATTTGCGCAGCAATGCGCTGCTGGTGGACAGCCTGAAGATTGGGGATGGGCTGGTGTGTCATTGAGCCCAATGGCCTGCCCCTGTAGTCGCTGCCGAAGGAACGAGGCTGCGAAGCAGTCGTAAAGTCGGCTTCCACGGTTAATCAGGCATACCGTGTGTACCGGATTTTCGACCGCTTCGCGCTCGATCGCAGCCTCGTTCTACTCGTCAGCGACTACACGCGGGTGGGTGGCGAATCTGTAGTCGCTGACGAGCCGTGCGAGGCTGCGTCCGGCTGCGAAGCAGTCGTAAAGTCGGCTTCCACGGTTAATCAGGCATACCGTGTGTACCGGATTTGCGACCGCTTCGCGCTCGATCGCAGCCTCGTTCTACTCGTCAGCGACTACACGCGGGTGGGTGGCGAATCTGTAGTCGCTGACGAGCCGTGTGAGGCTACGTCCGGCTGCGCAGCAGTCGTAAAGTCAGCTTGCACGGTTAATCAGGCAAACCGCGTGTACCGGATTTGCGATCGCTACGCGCTCGATCGCAGCCTCGTTCTACTCGTCAGCGACTACACGCGGGTGGGTGGCGAATCTGTAGTCGCTGACGAGCCGTGCGAGGCTGCGTTCGGCTGCGCAGCAGTCGTAAAGTCAGCTTGCACGGTTTATCAGGCACGCCGCGTGTACCGGATTTGCGACCGCTTCGCGCTCGATCGCAGCCTCGTTCTACTCGTCAGCGACTACACGCGGGTGGGTGGCGAATCTGTAGTCGCTGACGAGCCGTGCGAGGCTGCGTCCGGCTGCGCAGCAGTCGTAAAGTCAGCTTGCACGGTTAATCAGGCACGCCGCGTGTACCGGTCTTGCGACCGCTATGCGCTCGATCGCAGCCTCGTTCCTTCGGCAGCGACTACGGGTTTTTCGTGATTTTTATCCTACGCCACACCAATGCGCCATTGCGCAGGCGGCGGTGTGCCGTTGACCGCGAAGTCACCCACGATCCGGCTCTTGTAGATACGCGGATTGTGGGACGACAACGTCCGCGCATTACGCCAGAAACGGTCCAGCCCCAATGGCTTGAGGGTGGCCGACGCACTCAGCGCATCAAACAAATCGCCACTGGCCTTGATGATCAGGTCCGAGACGATGGTTTGTGATTGCGCCACTTCCAGTTCCGCGATGTTCACCGCCAGGGTCAACGCCTGTTCGTCGTCGCTCAAGCTCGCTTCATGGGCGCGTTGCAGGGCCTGCGCGTTCAGTGCCGTGATGGCTCCCGCGGTGTAAGCCGCGCTGCGCAGGTTGCCCACCACTTGCAGCACTTGCGGATCCTGTGCCACACGCGGGGCATTGCCGCTGCTGAAACTGCGGGTGCGCTTGGCCACGTGCCCGGCCGTCTCTGCGGCCAGCGCCCGGCCAATTCCGGCCAGGGTCGCGGTGTGCACGGTCTGGTAAAAAGCCGGTGAATAGCGAAAGCGGTTTTCAGCCAGGATGACGTTGATCGGATCGACCGGCACTTCGCGAAAATGGGTCGTGCCGCTGGCGGTCAAGGTCTGGCCGAAACCGTTCCAGTCATCAATGATTTCAACCCCGGGGTCGCTGGTGCGTACAGTCACCGAGACTCGCTGTTCATCAGGGTTGTTGGCGCTGACATCGACCCAGTCGGCATACAGCGCACCCGTGGTGTAGAACTTGCTGCCGCTCAGTTGCCAATGGCCGCCGTGCAGGCTCAGGCGGGTACCGAATTCAAGCTGTTTGGCGTTGCCCACTTCGCCGGACGCCGGGCTGACGGTCTCGCCACGGCCCAGTCGCTCCAGCCAGATGCCCTGATATTCACGGTCGCGGCTGTTGAGCAGGTTTTCGCAAAAACCAAAGTGCCCGCGCAACGACTGCACCAGGTTCGAGTCGGCCTCGGCCAGTTCGATCAGCAGGTTGAACAGTTCGGGCAGGCTGGCGCCCGCGCCGCCGTATGCCTTGGGTACGCGAACCGTGGTGAAGCCTGCTTCCTTGAGCCATTGCAGTTCCTGGATCGGCAGGCGCCGCTCCAGTTCGCGATCCACTGCCCCCTCGCGAATCCGGGCGAACAGGGGGCGAAAACGTTGCGCCAGGTCTTCGTATCCGGCCGACGGGACGGCGCCCCAGGCTGAGTCTATGTGTGACATGTGATGCTCCTTGGAATTACCAGCCAACAGCAAAGCGCAGGCCGGATACAGGCAGGGGTGGGGGGCTCGGCGCCGCAGCGCCCGGTATCGCCGCCAACAGGCGACGGGTGTAAGGGTGCCGGGGTGAGTGCCAGAGGGTGTGCGGGGTGGCTTGCTCGACAATCTGCCCTTGTTCCATCACCAGGATCCGGTCGGCGAAATAGCGCACCACCGACAGGTCGTGGGAGATAAACAGGTAGGACAGGCTCAGTTCTTCGCGCAGTTCCACCAGCAGGTTGAGAATCTGGGCCTGGGTCGAGACATCCAGTGCCGACACCGGCTCGTCGCAGATCACCAGCCGGGGTTTGAGGATCAGCGCCCGGGCGATGCCGATGCGCTGGCGCTGGCCACCGGAGAACTGATGGGGCAGACGCGCCAGACTGCTGCGCGCAAGACCGACGGCGTCGAGCATTGCCAGACGTGCCTGTTGGCGCTGCCCCGGGTCGTTCTGTCCGTGCAGGCGCTGCACGCGGTCGAGAATGGTCTCCACGCTGTGGCGCGGATTGAGCGCGGCATAGGGGTCCTGGAAAATCATTTGCACCTGGCGTCGCCAGCCCAGCAACTCCTCACCGGCGAGGCTGGCGATGTCGCGCCCGTCGAACTCGACAGTGCCGCTGCGTGCAGGCAGCAAACGCAGCAGGGTGCGGCTGAGGGTCGACTTGCCGCAGCCCGATTCGCCGACCAGTCCCACGCTCTCGCGCTCGCCCACTTCCAGACTGATGCGGTTGAGTACAGTGCTGTCGCCGTAGCCGGTGGTCAGGTCGCTGACCTTGAGCAGCGCCGGGTTGCCGGCGGGTGCCCGTGGCTTGCGCCCCGGCCCGTAGTGGCTGCTGTTGACGCTGTAGCGCGTGGCCTGGCCGGGCTGGCGCTCGATGTTGATTTCGGCCAGGCGGTTGTTCAGGTAGTGCTGGTCATGTTCCGCTCCCAGCGAAGCCTGAAGCAGGCCGCGGCTGTAGGGGTGTTGCGGGCGATCGATCAGGGCACGGGTCGGCTGGCTCTCCAGCGCGTGACCGTCGTGCATCACGATCACCCGGTCGGCGTGCTGGCCAACCACTCCCAGGTCATGGGTGATCAACAGCAGCCCCATGCCCAGTTCGCCGCGCAAACGGGCGAGCAATTCGAGAATCCGCGCCTGCACGCTCACATCCAGCGCGGTGGTCGGCTCGTCGGCGATCAACAGGCGCGGCTGGCAGGCAATCGCCATGGCGATCACCACCCGCTGGCGCTGACCGCCAGACAAATGTTGCGGGTACTCGTGCAGGTGGGCTGCGGGGCGGGGCAGTTGCACCAGCGCGAACAGTTCTTCGGCGCGTTTCCAGGCCTGGCGACGGGTGAGGTCGGTGTGCGCCAGCAGGCTTTCGGCCACCTGTTCGCCCAGGGTCAATACCGGGTTGAGGCTGGACAGCGGGTCCTGGAAAATCATCCCCAGCGCGTTGCCTTGCAACTGGCGCATCTGCCGGGGCGCGATGCTCAGCAGGTCCTGGCCTTCAAACAAGACCTGGCCGCCCAGCCGGGCGTTGTCCGGCAGCAGGCCCATCAGCGCCAGGGCCGTGGTGGATTTGCCGCAGCCGGATTCACCCACCAGTGCCAGGGTCTCGCCTGCCTGCAACGTGAAGCTCAGGTCTTTTACCGCATCGGCGTTGTCGTAGCTCACGCGCAAACCGCGTACGTCCAGAAGGCTCATGGGATATACCGTCGCAGGCGAGGGTTGAGGGCGTCGTTGAGACCGTCGCCCAGAAGGTTGAGGGCCAGCACCACGAAGATGATTGCCAGCCCCGGCAGGGCGGTCAGGTACCAGCCGCTGGCGATCTGTTCACGACCGCTGCCGAGCATGGCGCCCCAACTGGCTTGATTCGGGTCGCTCATGCCCAGAAAGGCCAGTCCGGCTTCCACCAGAATCGCCTGGGCGATCAGGATCGAGGTGGTGACCACCAGTGGCGCAAGGGCGTTGGGCAGGATTTCGCGCAGGATGATCGAGCTGTTGCTGAAGCCCAGGCTGCGGGCGGCGGTGACGAAGTCGGCTTCGCGCAGGGTACGGAATTCGGCGCGCACCAGCCGTGCGACCGTTGGCCATGAGGAGATGCCGATCGCCAGCGCGATGATCCCAAGTGTCGGGTTGCCGATGGCCACGATGACGATCACCAGCAAAAACGACGGCACGGTCTGGAACACTTCGCAGATGCGCATCAGCACATCCCCCAGCTTGCCGCCGTGGTAGCCGGCCAAGGCACCGACCAGCCCGCCGATCAATACGCTGATGAGGGTGGCGCTGGCGGCAATCAATAAGGAGCCCCGGGCGCCGTGGGCGATGCCGGCAGCCACGTCGCGGCCCAGTGAGTCGCTGCCCAGAACGTAGCCCGGGTCGTCGCCGGGCCAGAGCATCGGCATGGCCACCATGTCCAGCGGATCACCGGGATAGAGCGTTCCGGCCAACAGCGCCAGGGTGAGTACCAGCGCCAGCATCGTCGCGCCGATCAGTGCCGAAGGGTTACGCAACAGGGCCGTCCAGACGCTTTCGCTGTAGCCGGTCGGGGCGCTTTGCAGCACGGCAGTGGTCATGGGGCAGCTCCTTTTCAGTCGGCCTGGATACGGGGGTCGAGCCAGGCTTGCAGCAGGTCAACGGCGATGTTGATCACCACGACCAGCATCGATGACAGCAGCAGGATGCCCAGCAGCAGGTTGTAGTCGCGGGACATCACCGCCTCCAGGGTGAGGCGGCCCAGGCCCGGCCAGCCGAACAGGGTTTCGGTGACGGCCGCGCCACCGAGCAGGGCGGCAAAATGCAGCCCGGCCAGGGTCGATACGGGCAGCAGGGCATTGCGCAGCACGTGCCGCGACACCACTCGCCAGGGCGCGAGCCCCTTGGCGCGAGCGGTGCGCACATAGTCCTGGCGTTGCACTTCAAGCATCGCGGCGCGGGTCAGTCGGGCATACAGGGCGATATAAAACGTGGCCAGGGCCAGTACGGGCAGCACGGCGTGTTGCAGCCGGTCGAGCAGCCAGGCCGGGCCATTGAGGTTCAGGCCCAGGGTCTGGAAACCGTTGCTGGGCAGCCAGCCCAGTTTGACCGAGAACAGCAACACCGCCATGAGGCCGATCCAGAATCCCGGCGTGGAGTAGAGCAGCAACACCGCCAGTGACAACACGCGGTCAGGCCAGCGCCCGACCCAGGTCGCCATGACGGTTCCGGCAGCAATCCCGATGGCCAGTGCCAGCCCCAGTGCGCCGACCATCAGCAGCAGGGTGTTGGGCAGTCGGTCCAGCACCAGTTGGCTGACCGGCAGGTTGAAGCGTGGCGACAGGCCCAGGTCCAGATGGGCCAGTTGGCCGAGGTAGCGCTGCAGTTGGTCCACCAGGCTCAAGTCCAGGCCGAAATGGCTGCGCCACTGGATCAGCGTCTCGGCGCTGGCGCCCCCGGATTCACCGGCCAGCACGTCTACCGCGTCGCCGGGGATCAGCCGCAGCAGCAGAAAATTAAGTACCAGGATGCCGATCACGGTGGGGATGGCTTGCCACAAGGTGCGCCTCGACAGGCGCCACATTCTGCGCCGTTCAAGCATGCTCGCCACCTGCGGCGGCCAGGCTGATATTGGTCAGGCTGCTGTCCAGGCCGTTGGCGTCGTCTTCGAAGCCGCTGACCCGCGTGTTGTAGACCGAGACCTGTTGCTGCATCACCAGGGTGATGGAAGGCACTTCTTCGATCACGATTTTCTGGAATGCCTTGAACAGATCGCCGCGTTTTTGCTCGTCGGTCTCCACGGCGGCGCTTTCCAGCAGGCGGTCCACCTCGGGGTTGTTGTAGTGGGTGCCGTTGGAGAAGGGCACGCCCTTGCGAAAGTTCTTCGACCAGTACAGGCGTTGAACACCGACGGTGGGGTCGTACAGGGTGCCCATGCCGACCACCGCGAAATCAAAGTCGCGGTCGGTGTAGATCCGCTTGATGTAGGTGGGGAAGTCCTGGGCGCGCAGCTTCACTTCGATGCCAATGCGTGCCAGTGCGCTGCGCACATAGGTGGCGGTGCGGCTGTAGCTGTCGCCATAGGGCAGCGGGTCGAGGGTCAGGCTGAAACGCCAGGGGCCTTTTTTCTCTAGCCCCGCCTTGTCCAGCAGCGCGTTGGCAGCCTCTGTGTCGAAGGGGTACGGGTTGGGGCCTTCGTAGACGTAGTTGGCAAAGCTTTTGGGAATGGGCGAATAGCTGGCTTCGGCGTAGCCGTAGTACACCACTTTGCGGATGACTTCGCGGTCCAGGGCATGGGCAATCGCCTGGCGGACTTCGAGGCGTGACAGCAGCGGGTGGTCAAGGTTGAACTCAAGAATGGTCGGGGTAATGGTGTAGCGGTAGCCCCGGGTTGTGGCCTTCAATCGGCCAGATTTGGTCAGACGGTCAAGCTCGCTGAGGGGCACCGGACTTTGCCCGCCGGCATCCAGCGTGCCGTTTTCGAACGCGGCCATGCGGGCGGCGCCGTCCGGGATGACTTTGAGGATCAGGGTGTCGACCACGGTTGCCGCCGGATCCCAGTACTGCGGGTTGCGTTCGTATTCGATAAAGCTGCCACGTTCCCAGCGTTTGAAGCGGAAGGGGCCGGTGCCCACCGGGGCATTGTTGTGCAGGTTGCTCAATGGGTCGCCCGAGGCATACAGGTGCTTGGGCACGATGGGCGTTTCACCTCCGGCAAAGCCGCGAACCAGGTACGGCGCAGGCTTGCTCAAGTGGACGATGGCGGTGTGGTCGTCGGGGGTGTCGACTCGCTCAAGGTTGGCGAAGGTGCTGGAGCCTCGGGGGTGGAAGCGCTTGATCAGGTCCAGGGAGAAGGCCACGTCAGCCGAGGTGAAGGGCTCGCCGTCATGCCACTTGACCCCTTCGCGCAGGGTGAAGCGGTAGCTCAGGCCATCGGGTGCAGCCTCCCAGGCGGTCGCCAGTGCAGGGCGGGCGTTGAGGTTTTCGTCATAGGTGAGCAAGCCCTCCAGCACCTTGCTGCTGGCCGTGACACTGGTGCCCGCTGTGGTATTGAACGAACTCAGCGACGGTGGTTCGGGGTTGATCAACAGGTTGAACACCCGCCGCCCGCTGACGGCTTCGCCCGTCGCGTCGGCCAGGGCTGAGGGCAGGAACGGAATGCTGGCGCCGAGTGCGGACAGGGCAGACAGGCCAACAACAAATTGACGACGGGTAAAGGGCATGGCGGTCATCCTGGGGTGGGTTAGCGGCGTAAGCCGGCCTGGCGCAAAAGCGGCAAAACGCGCTCGCCAAACTGTTCAAGGTCGGGGGCGAAATCGAAGAAACTCAGTTGCAGGCCGTCGATACCGGCCTCTTTCAGGCGGATGATGTCGCGCACCACGGTCTCGGGGCTGCCGACCAGCTGGATATTGCCGCCCACGTAACGCTCTGCCGGTTGGTGGCCGCGCCAGGCATGGGCATCGCTGGCTTCGCGGGCATGACCCTCCAGCGCACCGGGGTCGCCTGCGGCGGTGATGGCGGCGTGGACCTCCCAGGCTTCGGCATCGCTGTCGCGGCAAATCACCAGCGGGTTGATCAGGGTGCGCACCTGACGGCCATAGCCGTGGGCAGCGTGTTTGATCCGCTGCAAATGCTCGGGCAGCTTGTCCAGCGCGCTTTCGATTTCGGCACTGCCGGGGCTGGTGGTAAACACGATGTCGGAGTGGCGGGCGGCAAAGTCGATGCCTGCGGGTGAGCCGGTGGCGTTGACCAGTACCGGGCGGCCAAAGGACGGTTTGACGCTGACATAGGCCTCTTCGAGTTTGTAATGATCGCCGCTGAAATCGACGTTTTCCTGGCTGTGCCACAGCTCCTGCACCACGCGGATAAATTCGTCGGCCTGGCGGTAACGCTGATCATGCTCGATGGGCGCCTGCCCAAAGCGCCTGTGCTCGCAGTGGCGATGGCCAGTGACCAGGTTCAGGCCCCAGCGGCCTTTGCTGATGTGATCCAGGGTGGCGCCGAACTTGGCCAGATGCAGCGGATGCCAGGGGCCGTAGAGCACGTGCAGGGTGGAAATCAGCAAGATCCGCTCTGTCACCGACGCCAGTGCCGCCTGGGTGATGAAGGCATCCAGGGACTCGTCGTGGTAGCGGATATCGCCACCGTAGCCGCCCTTGCCCAGCCATTCGGCCAGGGCGAACACCAGATCGAAGCCCAGCGCTTCGGCGCGCAGGGTCAACTGGCGGTTGTAGTCGAAGGTCCAGGTGGTGCTGCGAGGCAGCGCCGATGGGCTCCAGCCGCCCGATTGCACAGGCAGGAACAGGCCCAGAAACAGCGGTTGCTCGAAGGCGCGGGACAGCGGGCTTTCAGGGAAATCCAGTGGGGATAGCTGACGTGACAAGGCGAAGGCTCCAGGCAGTGGGTAGGCAAAAGCGGTCTATTCCTGCACTTGCGCAGGGCTGGTCACCAGATAGGCGACGGCTTCGCTGTCTCTCGGGTTGTGGCAGGTGTGGGGCTGTTCGGTGCTGAACAGGATTGAGTCGCCAGTGTTCAGGACGATGAGTTCGTCATTGAGGGTCAGCTCTAAAGTGCCTTGGGCGACCACCAGGTTTATTTGCTCGCTGTGGGGGTAGCCGGGCAGAGTTTTCCTGGCCTGGGGGCTCAGGCGCAGCTCATGGAACGCCACCGCCGGTTCACCGTGCTCGGGGGGCAAGGCGCGGCGGATAACGGTGCCGGGGTCGAGAAATTCGGCGATCGACACCTGAAGCGCGCCTGCCACCTTGCACAGCACTTTGACCGAGGGAAAACTGCTGCCTGCTTCTATCTGCGCGATCATCGCCCGCCTCACGCCGCTGGCATGGGCCAGCCCTTCCAGGGTCAGCTGGCGCTTGTCGCGCAGGCGCCGCAGGTTGAGGCTGATACGTTTGGCGATAGGGTCGTCGCCCTGTTGATCGCGCTCGGGCAGGCTGAAGGGAACACTGCCGCTGCTGTCGAGAAAGCCGGTTGGGATATTCATGGGCGCGAACCTGCAGCGGGAGTGAGTGCAGGTGAATAGTCAGGGCCATGGGGGCGACGGCTCATGATGATTCCTTTTCATGCGGTCCGAAAAGTCATGAGATTACCGAGGGTTTTTTAGATCCATAAATAATTAATTAAGCCGTTTAAATGCCATTTATGTATAAGCGAAATCCTGGCAAAACGGCTCTATGGTTATGCTTCGTTGGGCGTTGACCGCTTCAGCCCCGCTGACTACTGTTTGCGCCACTTGATTTCACGATCACCACGCAGGGAGTCATCATGAGCGACATTCAGTACCGCAACCTGGGCCGCAACGGTGTGAAGGTTTCGCCCATCACCCTGGGCACCATGATGTTCGGCGGGCAGACCCCGGACGACGTCGCCCGGCGTATCACCGACCGCGCGTTTGAGCAGGGCATCAACTCCATCGACACCGCCAATGGCTACAACGGGGGGGCTTCGGAAGAGGTGGTCGGTCGCTTGATCGGCGAGCGCCGTCAGCAATGGGTGCTGGCGACCAAGTTCGTCAATCCCGACCCGGGCGGTAGCGGGCCGAACAACAGTGGCGCCTCGCGCCAGAACGTCATCGCTTCGGCCGAAGCCAGCCTCAAGCGTCTGAACACCGACTATATCGACCTGTTTTACCTGCACCGCGAAGACCATGACACGCCGGTGGACGAAACGCTTCGAGCCCTTGATGACTTGATCCGGGCGGGCAAGATTCGCGGTTACGGGCTGTCCAACCACCGGGGCTGGAAGCTGGCCGAATTCAGCCGCAGCGCTGACCTGCTGGGCATCCAGCGGCCGAGCGTGAGCCAGCCGCTGTACAACCTGGCCAACCGCCAGATCGAAGTCGAGCACCTGCCTGCGGCCGAGCATTACGGCATTGGCGTGATCTCTTACAGCCCGTTGGCCCGTGGCGTGCTGACGGGCAAATACGACCCTGATCAGGCGCCGGGCCAGGACACCCGCGCCGGGCGTAACGACCCGCGCCTGCAGCAGACCGAGTGGCGCCCCGAGTCTCTGAACCTGGCCCAGCGCATACGTGAATACGCCGAGGGGCAAGGCATCACTGCAGGCCAGTTCGCCCTTTCATGGGTGCTGAACAACGCCCTGATCACCTCGGCCATTGCCGGTCCGCGTACCGAACAGCAATGGGAAGACTACGTACCGGCGCTGAACTACAGGTTCACTGCGCAGGACGAAGCGTTTATCAATGATCTGGTGGTGACGGGGCACTCATCGACACCGGGCTACAACGACCCGAGCCATCCATTTTTTGGGCGCCGGTCGCGGGTGTAAATGAGCGACCGCGTCGCCTGCATCGCAGGCAAGCCAGCTCCTGCAGGTCCTGTGTTGAACACAAATGCTGGAGTTTCTGTGGGAGCGGGCTTGCTCGCGATGGAATCACCGCGAGTTACCTGGCAGACGGGGTCGTCAGGATCAGAAGTTGGCCGGTGTGTTGGCGCTGATGATCTCTGCCTCATCCGCGCCAATATTGCGAAAACGGTGGGGCAGGGTGGTCGGGAAGTAATAGCCGTCCCCGGCATTCAATATGCTGATTTGCCCGTCCACGGTGAGTTCTACCGTGCCGCGGGCAACCAGCCCGCATTCTTCCCCTTCAGCGTGCACGATCGGCTCTTCCCCGGAGCTTGCGCCCGGCGCGTATTGCTCGCGCAATAACCGCATTTGCCGACCCGGCACCGAAGCGCCTATCAGCAGCAAGCGCAAGCCATCACGCCCCAGGTCCGGCTGTTCATTGGCGCGGAAGACGTATTGGTGTTCGCGGGGGGGCTGGTCGAAGGTGAAAAAGTCGGCCAGAGACATGGGGATGCCTTCCAGCAACTTTTTAAGGGAGCTGACAGAAGGACTGACGCGATTCTGTTCGATCAGGGAAATGGTGGCATTGGTGACGCCGCTACGCCGGGCCAGCTCGCGCTGGGACATTTTGTAGCTTTCGCGTACTAATTTGAGTCGTGAGCCCGTGTCCATGACAGCCTTATGTGAGAACTACTTAAGGGTGATGGGGGAGATGGCGGTCGACGGATGCTGCAAATCGCACCGTACCCCTGTCCCAGAAACGTGAAAGGCGACTATTAAATCACGTTTGTTCGTGTTGCTCAGCAGGTTCGGTAAATAGCGCAGGCCAACCCTGATTGCCGGAGTGGGAGCGGGCAAGCCCGCTCCCACTGGGGCGCAGCTAGATCCCGAAACGGTCGCGCATTGCGTAGTACGCAGCGCCCATGGCAGTCAGCGGGACCTGGAAGGTCCGGCCACCGAGCATGGGCATGTGCGGCAACGAGGCAAACGCATCGAAACGCTCGGCGTCGCCGCGGATCATTTCAGAAATCAGTTTGCCCGCCAGGTGCGAGCAGGTGACGCCGTGACCGCTGTAGCCTTGCATGTAGTAGGCGTTTTTCTCGATACGCCCGAATTGCGGCATGCGTGACATGGTCAGCAGGAAGTTGCCGGTCCAGCGGTAATCGATCTTCACGTCCTTCAATTGCGGGAAGGTCTTGAGGATTTTCGGCCTGATCAGTTGCTCGATGTCGTCCGGCTCGCGGGCACCGTAGACCACACCGCCGCCGTACAACAGGCGGTTGTCGGCCGTCAGGCGGTAGTAGTCGAGCAGGTAGTTGCAGTCTTCAACACAGTAGTTGTGGGTGATCAGGCTACGGGCGACGTTTTCCGCCAGCGGCTCTGTCACGACAATTTGCGAACCGCAGGGCATGCTTTTGCTGGTCACGCGACTGTCCAGGTTCTGCGGCAGGTAGGCGTTGCCCGCGATCAGCAGGTACTTGGCCCGAACCACCCCTTTGGCGGTGCGCACGGTGATCGGCTCGCCGTAAGTGATTTCCACGGCAGCCGACTGCTCGAAGATCTTGCCGCCCAGGCCGATGATTGCCGACGCTTCGCCGAGTGCCAGGTTCAGCGGGTGGATGTGTCCGCCCTGCATATCCAGCAGGCCGCCCACGTAGTTGTCGCAACCCACTTCACGCTTGATGTCGTGTGCATCGAGCAGTGTCAGATTTTGGTTGCCGTAGCGTTCCCAGCTGTTTTTTTGCTCGGTCAGGCCTTTGAGCTGCTTTTTGTTCAGCGCCGCAAAGATCCCGCCGGGACGGTAATCGCACTGGATGTCGTAGTGCTGGATGCGCTGACGGATGATGTCGGCGCCTTCAAAAATCATGCTGCCAAGCACTTCGGCAGTCTTGTCGCCGTAGCGAGCTTCGATGACGTCCACGTCGCGGCTGTAGGAGTTGACCAGTTGACCGCCGTTGCGACCGCTGGCCCCGAAGCCGACTTTGGCGGCTTCGAGCACGGTGACGCTGTAGCCTGCCTCGGCGAGGAACAGGGCTGAAGACAGGCCGGTGTAGCCCGCGCCGATCACGCAGACATCGCATTCCACCAGCTCTTCAAGCGTCGGGAAGTCGCCCGTGTGGTTGCGGGTCGCGGCGTAGTAGCTGTTGATGTGTGTCTGTTTCATAAGTTTCTCCGATGGCTGTCGACACGTGCTGGCGACAGCCGTCGCAAAGGTGTCAGAGCTTGATCCAGGTGGCCTTGAGCTCGGTGTATTTGTCGAACGCATGCAGGGATTTGTCCCGACCGTTACCCGACTGCTTGAACCCGCCAAACGGCGCAGTCATGTCGCCGCCGTCGTACTGGTTGACCCATACGCTGCCGGCGCGCAAACCGCGAGCAAAGGTGTGGGCCTTGCTCAGGTTGCTGGTCCATACGCCTGCGGCCAGGCCGTAGATGCAGTCATTGGCTATCGCCAGCGCTTCTTGCTCGGTGTCGAAGGTGATAAGCGACAGCACCGAACCGAAGATCTCTTCACGGGCGATGGTCATGGCGTTGGTCACACCGTCGAAGATGGCCGGTTCCACGTACAGGCCCCCGGTGTCTTCGAGGGTACGATTGCCGCCTGTGAGCAGGCGTGCGCCCTGGTCCTTGCCGATCTGGATGTAGCGCAGGACCGCTTCCATTTGGCGCTGATCGACGACGGCACCCACGGTGGTTGCCGGGTCCAGGGCATGGCCCGGTTTCCAGGCTTGCATGGCCTGGACCAGCAGGGGAATGAACTGCTCGCGAATCGAGCGTTCCACCAGCAGGCGCGAACCTGCGGTGCAGACTTCGCCCTGGTTAAAGGCAATGGCGCTGGCGGCTGCTTGCGCGGCGGCGGGCAAATCCGGCGCGTCGGCAAACACCACGTTAGGGCTCTTGCCGCCCGCCTCGAGCCACACCCGCTTCATGTTGCTCTGGCCCGAGTAGATCAGGAGTTGCTTGGCAATGGCTGTCGAGCCGGTGAAGGCCAGGACGTCGACATCCATGTGCAACGCAAGCGCTTTGCCGACGGTGTGCCCGAAGCCCGGCAGGACGTTGAACACCCCTTTCGGGATACCGGCGTCCAGTGCCAGTTGCGCGATGCGGATCGCCGTCAGTGGCGATTTCTCCGAAGGCTTGAGGATGAACGAGTTGCCTGCCGCCAAGGCCGGGGCGAACTTCCAGCTGGCCATGATCAGCGGGAAATTCCACGGCACGATGGCTGCCACAACACCAGCAGGTTCACGGGTGATGAGGCCCAGTTGATCGTGGGGGGTAGGCGCGACTTCGTCGTAGATTTTGTCGATGGCTTCGGCGTTCCAGCGAATCGCGTTGGCGGTCGCCGGGATATCGATGGTCATGGAGTCGCTGATGGGCTTGCCCATGTCCAGGGTTTCCAGCAGCGCCAGTTCTTCCTGGTTTGCCAGAATCAAATCGGAAAAACGAATCAGGATGCGCTTGCGCTCAGCCGGGGCGAGCCTGGCCCAGACGCCGGATTCAAACGCCTTGCGAGCAACGATCACCGCCGCATTGGCGTCGGCTTCGTCGGTGCTGGCGACGTTCGCCAGAAAGCGACCGTCCACCGGGCTCATGCATTCGAAGGTTTCGCCGCTGAGTGCCGGACGGTATTGACCATCAATGAATGCCCGGCCTTCTAGTGTCAAAGACTGAAAGCGTTGCTCCCAGTCACTGCGAGTGTTTGCCATTGGAGTGACTCGATGCAGGGGAAAAGGGGTCGCCGGACGTGCAGGCGACCCATTTACGA
Organism: Pseudomonas sp. ML2-2023-3; assembly: GCF_037055275.1. Taxonomy (NCBI): domain Bacteria; kingdom Pseudomonadati; phylum Pseudomonadota; class Gammaproteobacteria; order Pseudomonadales; family Pseudomonadaceae; genus Pseudomonas; species Pseudomonas sp. ML2-2023-3. Next base: position 5,210,426 of record NZ_CP146343.1, on the reverse strand, counting down.
GTGGAGAAAACACAGGCGCCGGGGAGGGGGCTTGCCCGCGCAAGCGGTGTGTCAGGCGACATCCATGCTGGATGTGCCGACGACATCGCGGGCAGGCTCGGGTCCCACAGCGGATTGGTCCATCACACGGTGTGCAAGTACCAGTTGTACTCAAGGTCCGAGATGGAGTTCTCGAACTCGGCGAGTTCGCTTTCCTTGCAGGCGACGAATACGTCGATGTACAGCGGGTCGATGTACTTGGCCATAACTTCGCTGTCGTCCAGTTCGCGCAAAGCGTCACGCAGGTTGTTCGGCAGGCTCTGTTCGTTTTGCTCGTAGCTGTTGCCTTCTACCGGTGGGCCTGGCTCGATTTCGTTGGTCAGGCCGTGGTGAATACCGGCCAGTACAGAGGCCATCAACAGATACGGGTTGGCATCGGCGCCGGCGACGCGGTGTTCGATGCGCACGGAATCGGCAGAACCGGTTGGCACACGCACTGCCACGGTGCGGTTATCGATGCCCCAGCTTGGCGAGTTCGGTACATAGAACTGTGCACCGAAACGGCGGTATGAGTTGACGTTCGGGCAAAGGAAGGCCATTTGCGCGGGCAGGGTCTCCAGCACACCGCCGATCGCGTGTCGCAATGGGGCGTTCTGCTCGGGATCCTCGCTGGCGAAGATGTTGTTGCCTTCTTTGTCGAGAATCGAAATGTGTACGTGCAGCCCGTTGCCCGCCTGGCCCGGATACGGCTTGGCCATGAAGGTGGTGTCCATCTCATGGTCGTAGGCGATGTTTTTCACCAGACGCTTGAGCAGTACCGCGTAGTCGCAGGCCTTGATGGGGTCGGACACGTGATGCAGGTTGACTTCGAACTGGGCCGGGGCACTTTCCTTGACGATGGCGTCAGCCGGAATGCCTTGCTCTTTAGCGCCTTCAAGAATGTCTTGCAGGCAGTCAACGTACTCGTCCAGGTCGTCGATCAAATACACCTGGGTCGACATTGGACGCTTGCCTGACACCGGCGACCGTGGCGATTGCGGGCGGCCGTTCACGTTGTCCTGGTCGATCAGGTAGAACTCGAGTTCAAAGGCTGCACAAATCGTCAGGCCCATGTCATCGAACTTGGAGACGACCTGACGCAGCACTTCCCGCGGGTCAGCGAAGAACGGCTGGCCTTCCAGTTCGTGCATGGTCATTAACAGTTGTGCCGTCGGACGTTTCTGCCACGGCTCGATGCACAGGGTGTTGGGGATGGGGTAGCAGATCCGGTCCGAGTCACCGATATCCAGACCCAGGCCGGTGCTTTCCACCGTAGAGCCGTTGATATCGAGTGCAAATAAGGAGGCGGGCAGGTTGATGCCTTTCTCGTAAACCTTGTGAAGACTGGTGCGCTCGATGCGCTTGCCGCGCACCACGCCGTTCATATCCGCAATGAGAAGGTCGACGTACAAAACCTCAGGATATTTCTTAAGGAATGCGTTCGCTTCATTGAGCTGAACTGCGCGCAGGGGAACCGACATGATGCACCTATTATGTTAATTATTATGTTCACTGCCCTTTCACGAGCTCAGTCAATCCGAAAGGTTTAGTGAAGTCAATAGCGAACACCCTGTCTTAAATCGTTATTTTTTAGGTCGGATGAGGGCTTTTTGGTCTCTGATAAGCCATTTCGAGCCTGAGAAGGCCGATGGTTTGCCTTGAAGTGTTTTAGATTTTTTACATTGGAGTTGTTAATTAAAATCAACAAGACTAAGCTCCGGAAAAGCTCGTTCAAGTGTGAAACTTCGAGGTGATAAAAATGGCACTCAAGCCATTGATCGGCGTTACTGCATGCGTCAAACAGATTGGCCTGCACCCTTACCACGTCAGCGGCGACAAGTACTTGCGTGCTGTCAGCGTCGCGTCTCTGGGGTTGCCGGTGATCATTCCTTCCCTGGGGCAACTGACCGAAACAGATGAGCTGCTCGCCCATCTGGATGGTGTGTTGTTCACGGGTTCGCCTTCGAATGTGGAGCCATTCCACTATCAAGGTGCCCCCAGCACGCCGGGCACGGATCACGATCCGGCGCGTGACGCCACGACCCTTCCTCTGTTGCGTGCGGCCATTGCTGCGGGCGTTCCGGTGCTCGGCATTTGCCGGGGTTTCCAGGAAATGAACGTGGCATTCGGTGGCAGCCTGCACCAGAAAGTCCACGAGCTCCCCGGCTTTCTCGATCACCGCGAAGCGGATCACCCGGACCTGGCCGTGCAGTACGCACCGGCTCATGACGTCGAGGTGCAGCCGGGTGGTGTCTTCGACGCGCTGGGTTTGCCTCGCACGTTCCAGGTCAATTCGATTCACAGCCAGGGCATTGATCGCCTGGCCCCCGGGCTTCGTGCCGAAGCCGTTGCACCGGACGGTCTGGTCGAGGCGGTTTCTGTCGAGTTCAGCCAGGCTTTTGCCGTGGGTGTGCAATGGCATCCGGAATGGCAGGTTCAGAACAATCCCGTCTACTTGAGTATTTTCCAGGCGTTTGGCGATGCATGCCGGCAACGAGCATCTCTTCGTGATTCACGCTGACTGACGGTTTTCATCTTCGCTTATGGATTGGGCTGTCTGCGTAAGCAGGTGGGCGTTTCTTTGCGTGTCAGTCCCGCACGGCAACACACCGCGATAACAACAAGTACAACCAGGCAACCGCAAATGCGGCGCCGAATGAGCCCGTTCGCTGCGGGTTATCCACTACTAAGTCGGGCCGCGTTGGCCTGGCGACTGAAACCTGTTGGGAGTTTCATATGGCAAACGCCTCCAGTACCTATAGGAAGGCTCTTGAAGGTCACCAGGCACCGAAGAAAGTGTTGGTAAAAGTCGACCGTGTTACCAAGAAGTTCGACGAAACCATCGCTGTTGACGATGTGTCCCTGGAGATCCATCAAGGTGAAATCTTCGCCCTGCTCGGAGGCTCCGGCTCCGGAAAGTCGACCCTCCTGCGCATGCTGGCAGGCTTTGAGCGCCCAACAGAGGGCCGTATTTTCCTCGACGGTGTAGACATCACTGACATGCCGCCCTACGAGCGGCCGATCAATATGATGTTTCAGTCATACGCGCTGTTCCCGCACATGACGGTGGCGCAGAACATCGCCTTTGGCTTGAAGCAGGACCGCTTGTCCGCCAGTGACATTGAGGCCCGCGTTGAGGAAATGCTGCGACTGGTGCACATGACCCAGTACGCCAAACGCAAGCCGCACCAATTGTCCGGTGGTCAGCGTCAGCGCGTGGCCCTGGCCCGTTCGCTGGCCAAGCGCCCGAAACTGCTGCTGCTCGATGAGCCGATGGGCGCGCTGGACAAAAAACTGCGCTCGCAGATGCAACTGGAACTGGTGGAGATCATCGAGCGGGTTGGCGTGACCTGTGTGATGGTGACCCATGACCAGGAAGAAGCCATGACCATGGCTGAGCGTATCGCCATCATGCACCTGGGCTGGATTGCTCAAATCGGTAGCCCGGTCGACATCTATGAAGCGCCTGTCAGTCGGATGGTGTGCGAATTCATCGGCAACGTGAACTCCTTTGACGGTTCGGTCATTGATGACGAGGAGGGCTACGCGATCATCCACAGCCCGGAACTGGATCAAAAGATCTACGTGGGCCACGGCGTGACGACGTCCCTGCAGGACAAATCGATTACCTACGCCATCCGCCCGGAAAAAATGCTGGTCAGCACCCTCAAGCCCGAGTCGGCCTACAACTGGTCCCACGGCAAGGTGCATGACATCGCCTACCTGGGTGGTCACTCGGTGTTTTATGTGGAACTGCCCGGGGGCAAGATCGTCCAGTCGTTCATGGCCAACGCCGAACGCCGTGGCGCGCGCCCTACCTGGGACGACGCGGTCTACGTGTGGTGGGAAGACGACAGCGGCGTGGTACTGCGCTCATGAACATGCGAAAACTCAAGCGCCGACTGCAACGAATAACCCCCGGTGGCCGTCAGTTGGTCATCGGGATTCCATTCCTGTGGCTGTTTTTGTTCTTCATGCTGCCGTTCTTCATTGTGTTGAAGATCAGCTTTGCCGAAGCCGACGTCGCCATTCCGCCCTACACCGAGATCTATGGTTACGTTGACCAGAAAATCCAGCTGCTGCTGAACCTGAGCAACTACTCCATGCTGGGTGACGACGAGCTGTACATCGCCGCCTACCTGGGCTCGCTGAAGATGGCCTTTTTCAGCACCCTGTTGTGCCTGCTGATTGGTTATCCGATGGCCTATGCCATCGCCAATGCGCGCAAAGAGATGCAGACCGTGCTGGTGCTGCTGATCATGATGCCGACCTGGACCGCGATCCTGATCCGGGTGTATGCCTGGATGGGCATCCTCAGCAACAACGGCCTGCTCAATGGTTTCCTGATGTCGATGGGCTGGATCAGCGAACCGCTGCAGATCCTCAACACCAACATCGCGGTGTACATCGGCATTGTGTATTCGTACCTGCCGTTCATGATCCTGCCGCTGTACGCCAACCTTGTGAAACACGACACCAGCCTGCTGGAAGCCGCGTCTGACCTGGGTTCGAGCACGTTCAACAGCTTCTGGAAAATCACGGTCCCGTTATCGAAAAACGGCATCATCGCCGGCTGCATGCTGGTGTTTATCCCGGTGGTAGGCGAGTTCGTGATTCCGGAACTGCTCGGCGGCCCGGAAACCCTGATGATCGGTAAAGTGTTGTGGCAGGAATTCTTCAACAACCGTGACTGGCCCGTAGCGTCCGCGCTGGCTGTCGTCATGCTGGCGATCCTGATCGTGCCCATCATTCTGTTCAACCGCAGCCAGGCTAAAGAGCTGGAGGGCAAGATATGAATCGCATCCGTTTTTCTAGTTTTATGTTGGTCGCGGGGTTGGTGTTCATCTACCTGCCGATGCTGATCCTGGTGATCTACTCGTTCAACGCCTCCAAGCTGGTCACGGTGTGGGGCGGCTGGTCGCTGAAGTGGTATGTGGGCCTGCTGGACAACACGCAACTGATGGGCTCGGTGATGCGCTCGCTGGAGATTGCCTGTTACACGGCGATTGCAGCCGTCGCGCTGGGCACCCTGGCGGCGTTCGTACTGACCCGAATCTCGCACTTCAAGGGCCGTACGCTGTTTGGCGGCCTGGTGACGGCGCCGCTGGTGATGCCTGAAGTGATCACCGGTCTGTCGCTGTTGCTGCTGTTCGTGGCCATGGCGCAGATGATCGGCTGGCCGCAGGAGCGTGGCCTGGTCACTATCTGGATCGCCCACACCACATTCTGTTCGGCCTATGTGGCGGTGGTGGTGTCGTCACGTCTGCGCGAGCTGGACATGTCGATCGAAGAGGCGGCGATGGACCTGGGTGCTAAGCCGTGGAAGGTGTTCTTTCTGATCACCATCCCGATGATCGCGCCGTCACTGGCTGCCGGGGGCATGATGTCTTTTGCCCTGTCGCTGGACGATCTGGTACTGGCCAGCTTCGTGTCGGGTCCGGGTTCCACGACCTTGCCGATGGAAGTGTTCTCGGCGGTGCGCCTGGGAGTCAAACCCGAGATCAACGCTGTGGCCAGCCTGATCCTGCTGGCGGTGTCGCTGATGACCTTCATGGTGTGGTTCTTCGGCCGTCGTGCTGAAGAGCATCGTAAAAAGGCTATCCAGCAAGCCATCGATGAGTCGGCGGCAGAGTCCTGGAAGCAGCCTGACGTGCGTGGCGGGCAGTCGACAAGCGCGGCTTAAGCTCGCGTCATAAACAACCTCGGCCCTTGTGAAGGGGCCGAGGTTTTTTATGGGTATTAGCTTTGGCCGTGACCGGTTCAAGGCAGTCCTTTCGGAAAATACCGGCTGGGTGCCGCGCCCAGCACTCTGCGAAACACACTGGTAAAGGCGCTCGGGCTGCTATAGCCCAGGTCAGTCGCCACTCGCGTAATGGCTTCGCCGTTACCCAGGCGCACCACGGCTGCCAACAGGCATGCTTGCTGACGCCATTCGACAAAGCTGATTCCGGTTTGCTGGCGAAATAGCCGGGTGAAGGTGCGGCGGCTCATGCCGACCTGGCGGGCCATCTCATCAATCCCGATATCCAGTGACGGTTGTTCCAGCAACGTACGACAGGCCTGTGCCAGCCTTGGCTCACCCGGCAACGGTGCATTGAGTGACAGGGGCGGCATGCCGGCTATTTCGTGAAGCAGCAACCCCATCACAAGACCCTCCCGACGGGTCTCGTCATACAGCGCCGGGATATCCACGGCCTGGATCAGCAGCTGGTGGAGCAGGGGCGAGATACCGAAGACCTGGCACTGTGCGGGCAGGCCAAGCCGGATGCAGGCGGGACTGCGGATATAAGTGTTCAGCATGGTCACCGGCCCGGCCATGCTCATTTCGTGAGGCACCCCCGCTGGAACCCAGATAGCCCTTTGCGGGGGCACGACCCAATTGCCCTGGTCGGTAAATACGGTGATGACACCGCTGGCGGCATAGGCAAATTGCCCGCGACGATGGGTGTGCAGCGCAAAGTTCTGGCCGTCTGCATAGTTATTGGCCGTGACCACTGCGTCACGGGGGATGTTCTCGTAGGTATCGATGTCAGTTTCGCGCATGGCCCGAATTTAATGATCTATGACCTGATAGTGCAAGCGGGCCTTGGTAGCAAGTGTTCATAGTGACGCCTCGGTTGGTGCGCACGCTCGCCAGCCCTGCCTACTGGAAGCAGAACGCTATGCAAAAGAAACACGTGGCCCTGGCCGTCATGGTGACGGCCGTCTGGGGGTTTAATTTCCCCATTACCAAATTGGGCCTGGCTGCCATTGATCCGTTGTTGCTGACTGCGCTCAGATTTACCCTCGCGGCGTTGCCGTGGGTGTTTTTTATCAAGCGTCCCCCGATAGCCCTGCAGTGGCTGGCGGCTTATGGACTGATTTTTGGTGTTGCGATGTGGGCGCTGATCAACGTGGGCATCGAATTGGGAGTCCCGCCCGGAACTGCTGCCCTGTTGGTTCAGTTCAGTGCTTTTTTCACGCTGGGCTGGGGGGTGTTGCTGTTTCGCGAGCATCTGAGCCTGGGCCAGATGCTGGGGGTAGGGCTTGCGGTGCTGGGTCTGGTCAGCATTATTCTCGCCAGTCCCGGCCACGGCACGACCGTGGGCTATGGCTTGTTGCTGATCAGTGCATTCAGCTGGAGTGTGGGCAACGTCATCATCAAGCAGTCCAGGGTACGGGAGATGTTCGCCTTTGTGGTCTGGGCCAGCGTGTTTCCGCCGATTCCCTTGCTGCTGCTCACCTGGCTGGCCCACGGGTCTGCGCCGTTTACCGCATTGGTCGAACACGTTGAGTGGGTAGCGGTGTTCTCGCTTTTGTTTCAGGTCTACGCAGCGACGCATTTCTGCTACTGGGGCTGGAATTTATTGCTGCGCGAATACCCGGTGTCCAAGGTGGCGCCGCTGTCCTTGCTGATTCCGGTATTCGGGGTCGCAGGGTCGGTGCTGATGCTTGGACACTCGGTGGATTTCAGTGAGGGGGTATCGATTGTGCTGATTTTGTCGGCGCTTGCGGTGGGGTTTGTAAAAGGGCCGGGGCTTAGTCCGAGATGTCAGTTACCGGGATGGCCTGGTCGTCAGAAGGCTGCGCGGCGCTTTTCTTCTCTCGACGATCGTTGATCCATTTGCCGACCTGTGCCGGGAACTCGGCGGGGGATTTTCGGCCGACCTTTCGGGCAAGATCAAGAATGGTTTGTTGAGCCAGGGCCTCTTCCATGCGCTTTTGTGCCGTCATCATCGCCGCGTGAACCGAACAGTGGCCGTCCAGCGCCCAGGCAGGCGGCGAGCCTTCGAAGAGTGCGCAGCGGCCACGAATTTCCCGGCAATCGAAAATAAGCTTCTGGCCGTCGATAGCGTTGACGATATCGAGAATGCTGATTTCGTCAGCAGGCCTGGCCAGCTTGAATCCGCCGCGCACGCCTTCGGTGGCCACGACCAGTCTGGACTTGGCCAGCTTGGTGAAAATCTTTGCCAGGTAGTCCTGAGGTACGCCTTGCAACTCTGCAAGATCACGCACGCTCGCCTCACGGCTTTCGCCGCCATCACCTACCAAAAAAAGCAGGCAGTGAATGCCGTACTCAACGCCCGCGCTGTAAAGAGACATCAGTATCTCCGACTGAATTAGTCGCATATTTTAGCAGCGATCAGTCAGGCGAGCAACGCTACTTGGGCGTGACAGCAGGGTCATGGGCCACAAATAAAGATTGCTCTCTGTAACTACGACTAATATAGTCGCCTTTATTGGGGTTCGGTGGTGATCGTCATTCGGGGTTGCTTTGCTCGGGCTTCTCATCAGGGGATAAAAAATGAAACAGCAGATTCTGATTATTGGCGCAGGCTTCGGTGGCATGTGGACCGCTTTGAGTGCAACGCGGTTGTTCGACATTCATGGCCACGACGAGGTTGAAGTGACCGTATTGGCCCCTCAGGCCGAGCTGCGCATACGCCCGCGTTTTTACGAGCCGGACGCGCACCAGCTGTTCGCACCGATTGACGAATTGTTCGATGCAGTAGGTGTAACGTTCATCAAGGGTGCTGCAGAGACCATCGACGCCCAGCAAAAAACGGTCGGTTACATCGATGCCGCCGGTACGAAACAAGTACTCAGCTACGACAAACTTGTTCTGGCCACTGGCAGCCGGCTTGCGATCCCCGAGACCCAAGGCGTGGCGCAACACGCTTTCGATGTGGACCAGATCGAGCAAGCCGTGCGCCTGGAAAATCACCTCAAGTCACTGGCAGACCTTCCAGAAAGCCGTGGCCGCAACACAGTGGTCGTGGCGGGTGGCGGTTTTACCGGCATTGAAACAGCGACCGAAATGCCAGCTCGCCTGCGGGCCATACTGGGTGATCACGCCGACGTTGAAGTGATCATCGTGGACCGTGGTGAAAAAGTCGGGGCGTCAATGGGGGCTGAAATCAGCCAGTCGATTGCCGAGGCCAGCGATGAACTGGGAGTGACATGGCGCTTGAAATCGTCGGTGGTGGCCGTTGATGAACAGGGCGTGACTCTTGGAGATGGCCAGCGAATCGACGCGAAGACCGTGGTCTGGACCACGGGTGTGCGGGCTTGCTCGCTGACAGCGCAGATCCCGGGAGAGCGTGATTCCCTTGGGCGTCTGCATGTGGATGCCCACCTTAAAGTCATTGGCCAGAAAGACATCTTTGCCACCGGTGATGTTGCCTACGCCGCAACCGATGACCTGGGCAATCATGCACTGATGACATGTCAGCACGCCATTGTTTTGGGGCGTCACGCAGGCAACAACGTTGCGGCCCAGATCCTGGGCGTGGCACCGATTGCGTACAGCCAGCCCAAGTACGTCACGTGCCTGGACCTGGGAGGCTGGGGTGCGGTCTACACCGAAGGCTGGGATCGCCAGGTCAAGCTGACCCGGGAGGAAGGCAAATCGTTGAAGACCCAGATCAACACCGTGTGGATCTACCCGCCAGCCGCAAACCGTGACGCGGCGTGGGCGGCGGCGGATCCATTGATTCCGATTGCCTGAGGTGGCCTGGGTGTAGAGCCCGGGATTTGCTGAATTTCAGGCACAAAAAAAGACGTCCTTGGACGTCTTTTTTTGTGGATTTGGTGGGCCGGGGTAATCTGAATTCATATTCTATCCTATTGATTGTTATCGCTAACTTTCTTTTTTTATTTTGATTGGAATACCAATTGGAATACCTCACGAGGTAGCCATGCTCTGGCCCGTCGCTTGTAATCGATTTTATACCCTTGCTGCTCATCTATGATCAGGTGTGAACTTCCAGCCGCTGTCGGGACACAGGTTACGCTTGATAAGAGGCTGAAGGAGGGGACTGGCAGAAACCGGCCAACTTCTGCCGGGCACGGCCACCCAGTTTGCTAGTCAAATTCAGTGCAAACGACTGGTCAAGTCGAATGCAAATGAGTGGGCAAGTGCATTGCCAACGCGTGGCCAGGTTGGGTGCAGTTACCCATCCCGTACTGATAATCGTCTTACCCTGCTCGAATCGAGAACCGCTCCGGACTATTTAGTACGTTACGCTACCATTCCACCCCTCGGTCAAAAGCCGAAAATAGCTCACATCAACTGGGTTTTTCGTTGCCGTCGGGGGATTGCGGCTAGAAAGGCTTCATTGGTTCGTCAATGGAGCGGATATGAAAGCAGTCATCGCAAAGTCGACACGTCCCAGGTCCAGCCGGTGGAAAGCTCAAGAGGACATAATCGAAGACTGGTTCGTCTGCACAGACAGTGCACACATCTAAACTTCCGGCTACCCGGATGGCCGCTTCCGTCATCGCAGCTTGCTTTGGGTCCCACTCGCGTAGCGAAGCGAACCATTCCGGCGTGTGCGGACGAAGCAGAGTGCGAGGCTCCGGCTCAAGCAGCCCCTTACGCTCAAGCCAAGTAGTTGCCGCCCTAATGCGACGAGCATGTAGCTGTGTCAAAAGCTCGTACAGCTCTATCTTCAGAGCGAAATATTGGCGCGGATGCAATGCGTTCACCGTCACGTAGCCCGCATGGTTCAGGACAAAACGGTTTTGCCCTAACGTCTCGCTTGCCAGCAGCTCTTCACAGTATCTCTGCTTGTACTCCGCACAGCTTTCGGATCCCTCCATGAGGGCGACGTGATACTGCCAAGCATTCCTTTCAAACTCATCCTTCCATAGTTCCAGATACCTTGAATTGCTCAGAGCTTGTACTAGGTGATCATCTGCCTCCTGATGGTCCACTAGGTATGCATCAATGTCGTTGAGTGATTCAATCTCAGAGGACAGCGTTCGGGCTTCCTGAAGCAAGGCATTGATTGAATCCCGCATAGCCTGAACGTGGTCAATATCTTCACGCCAGCGTGCCTCTTCTTCCGCATTGAGATCTCTCAGCACATTAGGAACTTCAAAAAGCGCGGTGCTATTCAGTAACTGCCCTGGATGGCAAAAGTCAGCATCCGGCACTAGGTTTGCACCGGCCCTATGATAAGCCTGCGCGATCAATCGCGAGCAGAACTGCCGCCGACCAGCCACAAAACCAGCCAACACGCTCTTGGCGGCGCCGATCTTGGTGTATCGAGTACCAACCGCAGCTCTGGCGAAGGTGATAACAGAGTGCAGTTGGTCAGTAGTCAGGGGCACAACCGGCCGAAGAACGTGTCCTGCACAGCCTGGCTCAAGTATCAGCCGCTCGAGATTGCGTGCATGAACACCGTCACCAGTAGAATCGATCACACTCGACTTCCCCACACAAATCATAGCGTGAGAGATGTCCGCGCCGATGGCTTTACGGATCGTTTTGCTCATGGGTTTGAATCGCCCCGGGTTCTCTAGACACCTTGCAAGCTCATTGCGTAACGTTTTTCAAACTCTACCGGTGACAGCTGATTGTTGAAACCATGGCGGCGTTTTGCGTTGTAGAACATTTCGATGTAATCAAACACATCACTGCGAGCATCTTCCCGCGTGGTGTAGATTTTTCGCTTGATCCGTTCCCGTTTCAGAAGCTGGAAAAAGCTCTCGGCCACGGCGTTGTCATGACAATTGCCTCGGCGGCTCATGCTGGCAACCAAATTGTTTGCCTTCAAAAAACTGCGCCAATCGGAGCTGCTGTACTGGCTGCCCTGGTCGGAATGAACCATCACCTCTTGTTTCGGTTTTCGCCTCCAAACCGCCATCAATAACGCATCAATGGCCAAATCACTGGTCATCTGCGCCTTCATTGACCAGCCAATGACCTGACGAGAAAACAGATCCAGCACCACCGCCAAATACAACCAACCTTCATACGTACGAATGTAGGTGATGTCGGTGACCCAAATTTTGTTAGGTTCTACGACATCGAACTGGCGCTTCAGTAAATTGGGTGAGGCGACCGCTGGCTTACCGCCGTATTTGCCAGGACGGCGTCGATACCCTGTCTGAGAGCGCAGACCTTCAAGACGCATCAGCCTCGCCACACGATGCCGACCACAAGCTTCACCGACCTCGCGCAGGTCGTCATGGATTTTGCGATAGCCATAAACTCCGCCGCTCTCCAGCCACGAGTGCTTGATCAAACCCAGCAATCGCTGGTCGTCTTTAGCGCGTGCAGATTGCGGCTCAGACAACCAAGCGTAATAACCACTGGGATGGACTTTCAGCGTCAGGCAAAGCCGTCGAATGGAATAGTCGCCCGCGCGCTGCTTGATAAAGGCGTACTTCAGCCGCACTCCTTGGCAAAGTACGCGGCGGCCTTTTTTAAGATGTCTCGCTCTTCAGTGACCCGCTTGAGTTCCGCTCGCAGACGACGCAGTTCAGCGTGCTGATCGTCGTCTTGCTGCCGTTTTGCCTGAGGTTTGCTGTAGCGCTTTATCCAGGCATAGAGGCTATGCGTCGACACGCCAAGACGCGCCGCCACATCAGCGACAGGCAGCTTCTTTTCGGTCACTTGATTGACCGCTTGGATTTTGAATTCTTCGGGATAACGTGGGTTGCTCATGGCACCTCCTGATTGGCCTCAGTTTAAGGCATGGAAGTCTCTACGAAACCCGGGGCGATTCATAGTGAGGCTCCGCAAGGCCAAGACCGTGCGCAGGTTGAGTTGATCGCGCGGGCGCTTTCAGATCGTCAGCAATCGAGGGTGAGTGCCATTGTGCTCCTCGCCCGTGAGACTGGTATGCGCCTGCGCGAAGCGATCCTGGCCGATCTGCCCCGACTGCAACGTGAGGTTCGGCAACTGGGCAAGATCAACATCCAGGATGGCACCAAAGGTGGTCGATCAGGGGCGTCGGCACCGCGCTGGATTACGGCAACGGATCAAGTTCGCGATGCCCTGGGTTGGGCCAGCGCGACCTCACCCAATGGCAGCCGGAATTTGTTGGCGCCCGACGAAAGCTATAAAGACTTTATGCAGGCAGTTGTGCGACCGGCACGGGACATCCTGCATGAGTATGGATTGAAAGGTTTTCATGAGCTGCGGGCGGCCTACGCCTGTGAGCGCTATGAGCAGCTAATCGGCTTTCCTGCACCCGTTAATGGTGGTCGTGTTCATCAAGAGGATCGAGCACTTGATCAACGAGCCCGTAAGCAGATCAGCCATGAGTTGGGACATAACCGCATCGATGTGGTGAGTGCCTACATCGGAGGTCGGCGATGACGTCTGAGTTCGACATAGCGTTGTTTCTGAGCCCTGTGCTCAAAGGTGCGCATGCCACGCGGCAGCGGCACATCAGGCAAGCAGAAAGGATGCACGAGGTGATTCGTGAACGCTGGGGTTGCGCGACTCCCTGGTCCTGGAGAGAAAAGCACGTGAGATGGTTTCTGGAGCACTACCTGCGATGCTCAGCTCCAGCTACCGTCTACTACTACGAGTTAACAGCAGGGTTGATCCGCCTTAGAAAGGCAAAAGCCGTGGTTGCCTGATAGACCTTTAAGCGTGAGCCCCTGAGTATGGGAATGCGGAGCCTTCCCATACTCAGGGGCTTGGCCGAAGAAGCGCTGGCAAGCTCCACTACACGGATGGCATGAACTGTCGCCGTGATGTCAGCGTATCGGCACCACCTTGCGGTCCCTGGTTTGATTGATGGCCGACGCTGACAGGCTGCCGGTAGCCGCTTTCTGGATATGTTCACTCCACCAGGCCATCATCGGGCGCCGACGTTCGATGTAATCCGCCCGGTTGTAGGCGCTCCGAACTTCGTCCTTGTCGACATGCGCGAGCGCGACTTCGATCAGTTCCGGATCCCATCCATGCTCGTTCAGGATTGTGCTGGCCATGGATCGCATGCCGTGGCTGACCAAGCGGTCCTGGAAACCCATCCGCTTCAACGCCATGTTGGCTGTTTGGCTATTCGCGTGGGTGCGCGGGTTTCTATCTGACGGGAACACATATTCCCTGTGGCCGCTATGGGGTTTAAGCGTCTCCAATAATGAGAGTGCATGTTCGGTCAACGGGATTGTATGCGGACGCCGCTTTTTCATTCGCTCCGGAGGGATGGTCCAGATGCGTTTGTCGAAGTCGATATCTGTCCATCGAGTGGTGGCCGCCTCGGCGGGGCGGGTCATGGTATGAAGTTGCCATTCGATCAGGCAGCGGGTCGTCCGCTTGATACTGGCGTTCGCGATTTCCATCATGAGCTCCGGAAGCTCATCAGGTGGCAGCGCGGCCATATTTTCTTTCTTGGGTTTCTTAAATACCGCTCGAATGCCGCTGAGAGGATTGGCAAAGATCATTCCGGAGTTGACCCCGTAGGTCATGATCTCGTTAAGGCGCTGGCTCACTCGCTTAACCGTCTCGAGGCTGCCTTTGGCCTCAATCGGACGAAGCAGCTTGATGACCATCGGGGCACTCACTTCTGATAACGGCGTTGATTTCATGCTCGGAAATACATGCAGCGTGAGTGAACGCCAGATGTCTTCGGCATACGCGGGTGTGACGGAATCCTTTTTCAATTCGAACCAGGCGGTGGCCACATTCTCGAAGGTATGTTCCGTTTCAGCCCGTTTGGTTTCCAGCAGCTCATTGCGCTGAGCTTTGGGGTCGATGCCCTGCGCAAGCAGCTCTCTGGCCTCAACGGTTTTCTTCCTGGCTTGCGCAAGAGAAACCTCGGGATAAGAGCCGAGTGCCATGTTGATTCGATTCTTGGTGACGGGATGCCGGTAGTTGAAATTCCACTGCATCGAGCGATTGACCCTGACTCGCAGCTGGAGCCCGTCGCCATCGGTGAGGACGTAATCCTTGTCTTTCGGTTTGACCGCCTTGAGTTGGCGGTCGGAGAGGCGGGTGGTTTGAGCGCACATGAGAAGTACTCCATGACACCTTTTGGTATTCCCAAGATTAGCGCCGGGTAGCCGGGAATACCATTGGGAATACCAAATCGCCTGGAACTATAACAACCTCGAAAGCCTGCCGCAGCCCTGAAACCCCAGTATTCACTGGGTTTCAGGCACAAAAAAAGACGTCCGTGGACGTCTTTAGATGATGAAGTGGTGGAGCCGGGGGGATTTGAACCCCCGTCCGCCAGTACTCCGCTGTCGGTACTACATGCTTAGCCGTATCTATTAAGTTAACCCTCAGCGACCCGAAGGGCAGGGTGCTTTGGGCGAGTTGTGTAAGTTTTAGCCGATTCGTCCACAACGTACTGCACGGCGATCCTGTTCTATATGACAATCACTTCAGGTTTACAGGCATCCCCTAGTGATTGCTGGACCCGAAGGTACCAGGAGGATGGCTAAGGCAGCTTACGCTGCGAGAGCTTGACCCTCGTAGGTTTCGTCATTGGCAACTATAAGTAGTTGCAACAGTGGATTTACGAGTTCTGTTACCAACTCGGCATGCACCTAGAGTTTCGCAACCGGCGTCGAATCCTAAACGGCCCCGATGCTTGCTGTGTATCCAGCAAGCTTGCGGAGTCTACGCCTTTCTGGCGCAGAAGGCCAACCCAAAGGGGTTACTCACCACCTTTGTTGTTGTTGGAGATGTCCTGGAGCACTTGGGTAGTCAGTGAAATGCAGGCTTGAGTGCCTTCTTTAGTGCCTTTGGATTGTTCTTCCTTGGCCTGGGCTACGGTGCTGTCGATGTTGTCTTGTAAGTCGGAGCTGATTTCTCCAGAGCTGGCTACAGCATCATTGATCTTTTGCAGGTTGATCTGGCAAAGGTCATCTGCCGCAAACACCGGGGAAGCCAACATCACAGCGGAAATAAACAGACCAGCAAGAGCGGTACGCTTCATGGGGAAAACTCCTTGTGCACAGGGTAGGCCCGGTGTTTCCAGGCTCGGTTATATGCCCCAAAGATTGGGGCCTTAAGCCAATTGACTATAGCCACGCTCGGGAGTTCTGCCTGTATTTGGCGAGTTTTTTTGCGTTCGAAAACGGGCGCAGGTGTCGATTGTTTTTGGTGGGAGTGAGCTTGCTCGCGATGCAGATGGCGCGGTGATTCTGCCTGATCGCGCAGATGCCATCGCGAGCAAGCCCGCTCCCACATTTTCAGGCCTGGGCGCTGGTGACGCGGTCCACCAGATAAACCAGGCCGTGGTAATCAATCCCGCCATGCTGGCTCAGGCCAATTTCACAGGTGCGGCTGGTCGAAATCCCTTCGCTGCACTGCTGCACTGCGTCTTTCAAGGTGCGCAGCGAGTAAGCGTTCAGCTCCGGCGTGGTGAAGCCTTTGTCGCCAGCAAAGCCGCAGCAGTGAATGCCTTCCGGGATCACTACGTGGGTGCTGCACAGGCGTGCAATGTCGATCAGTGCCTGGCCTTCGCCCAGGTGCTGGGTGCTGCAGGTGACATGCACGGCTATCGGTGCGGTTTGCGGGGTGAAACTCAACTTATCCACAAGGTGGATGCGAATAAATCGAACGGGGTCGTACAGGTCCAGGCGGGTTTCGCCCAGATCCTGCACCAGACGCAAGGTGCACGGGCTGGTGTCGCAGTAGATCGGATCAAGCCCGCCACGGCTGGCGTGCAGCAATGCCCCGATCAGTTCTTGACGCTTGTGCTCGGCTTGTTCGTTGTATCCCTTGGACGCAAACGGCTGGCCGCAGCACAGGCTGTCCATGTTGTCGGGGAATACCACCTGGTAGCCAGCCTTTTCCAGCAGGCCGCGGGTTTTGTCCAGCAGCGACATTTGTTCGCTGTCGCCTGCTGCCGGGCCCATGACCCGCGAGACGCAGGCGGCCAGATACACGACCCGTGGCCGCTCATCATTGACTGGCGGGCTAAAGCGGATTGCGCGCTCCGGCTGGGGCATGGCGTTGGTCCACAACGGCACGCGGCCCTTGCTGGCTTTGGTCAGTGCTGCCGAAATTTTCCCCAGGCGCGGCGCCCCCAGCATCATGCGTGCGCCATTGGCCACATGCAGGGTGAAGCGTGCGCCTTGCAACGTGGTTGCAAAATGATTGCCCAGCCAGTCGGCGGTTTTCACGCTATGGGCTGTGCGGGCACGCAGTTTTTTCACTAGTT
The DNA here is from genome assembly GCF_037055275.1 of Pseudomonas sp. ML2-2023-3. Classification (NCBI taxonomy): domain Bacteria; kingdom Pseudomonadati; phylum Pseudomonadota; class Gammaproteobacteria; order Pseudomonadales; family Pseudomonadaceae; genus Pseudomonas; species Pseudomonas sp. ML2-2023-3. The sequence goes on along the minus strand of NZ_CP146343.1, from coordinate 5,193,513 downwards.
CGCCGGTGTTGATGCCAACCGGGCAACGTTGCGCGCACAACCCTGTCGCTGCGCAGGTATCAATGCCCTGATAGGCGTAGGCTTTTTCCAGTTCGGTGGTGTCGATGCCTGCGCGCTTTTTAGCCTGGATGTCACGCCAGATGACAATTCGCTGGCGGGGGCTGAGGGTCAGTCCTTTGGACGGACACACCGGCTCGCAGAAACCGCATTCGATGCACTTATCCACAATCTCGTCTGCGGCGGGCATCGGCTTGAGGTGTTTGAGGTGGATGTGCGGGTCTTCGCTGAGCACCACGTCCGGGTTGAGAATGCCCTGCGGGTCGAGCAATCGCTTGAGTGCCCACATCAACTGGTAAGCGTCGCTGCCCCATTCCAGCTCGACAAAGGGTGCCATGTTGCGGCCCGTACCGTGTTCGGCCTTGAGCGAGCCGCCGAACTCCACGGCTACCAGCTGCGCCACGTCATCCATAAAGGCCTGGTAACGCGCCACTTCTTCAGGATTATTGAAGCCCTGGGTGAAGACGAAGTGCAGGTTGCCCTCAAGCGCGTGGCCGAAGAGGATCGCTTCGTCGTAGTGGTGCTTGTCGAACAGTTCGATCAGGCGGTTGACGCCGATCGCCAGTTGTTCGACCGGAAAGGTCACGTCTTCGATGATGACCGTGGTGCCGGTTTTACGCACCGCACCGACTGCCGGGAAGGTGTCCTTGCGGATGGCCCACAGCTTGGCGTTCTCGGCGGGGTCTTCGGTGAAGTCGATTTGTTTCTCGACCCGGAAGGTCGACAGCGAGGCCATGATTTGCCCCAGTTGCTCGTGCAGCAACGTCTGAGTTGCTGCGCGAGACTCGATCAGTAGGGCGCAGGCATTGGCCGACAGCTGTTGTACGAAAGCGGGCATGCCCGGTTTGTCCTGTACCGAGCGCAAGCTGCGGCGGTCCAGCAGTTCTACGGCGGAGACGGGCTGGCTCTTGAGCACGGTGACAGCGTTGCAGCAGGTTTCAACGTCCGGGAACACGATCAGCGCCGAAGCCTTGCTCGGGTGGTCGATCACGGTGTCGTAGGTCACTGCGCTGATAAAGCCCAGGGTGCCTTCGCTGCCCACCAGCAGGTGGCTGAGGATGTCCAGCGGGTCATCGAAATCTACCAGGGCGTTAAGCGACAGTCCTGTGGTGTTTTTCAGACGGTATTTATGCCGGATTTTGGCAGCCAGTTCAGTGTTGGCGCGGGTCTCGCGAGCTAAAGTCCCAAGTTGTTCGAGCAGGGGGGCGTGGCTTTGGCGAAAGGCGGCGATGTTGGTCGCATCTTCGGTGTCGACCCGGGTGCCGTCGGCCAATACCACGCGCAGGCCAGCCAGTGTGTGGTAGGTGTTTTGCGCGGTGCCGCAGCACATGCCGCTGGCGTTATTGGCGACGATGCCGCCAATTTTGCAGGCGTTGATCGAGGCCGGGTCGGGGCCGATCTTGCGTCCGAACGGGGCCAGCCAGGCGTTGGCCTGCGCGCCGATGACGCCGGGTTGCAGGCGGATTTGCATGCCCTGGTCGCGAATTTCCCTGGCGTTCCAGTTATCCCCCAGCACGATCAGCACCGAGTCGCTGATGGCCTGGCCTGACAAGCTGGTGCCCGCGGCGCGGAAGGTCACTGACACTTGATCGCGCCGGGCAAGATTCAGCAGTTCGACGACTTCGTCTTCGGACTCAACCCGAATCACCAGCTTGGGAATCAGCCGATAAAAGCTCGCGTCAGTGCCGAAAGCCAGGGTGGAGAGTGGATCGTTGAAGCGGCGGTCTTGCGGTATCAGCCGTTCGGCATCACGCACAAATGCGGCGGGCAGACTCATGCATCCTCCAGAATCAACACGATCAGGTCTTTCGGACCGTGGGCGCCGTAGGCGAGGATTTGTTCGATATCCGCGGTTTTCGACGGACCGGACACCAGCAATGCATTGGTCGGCATGCCCGCTGACCAGTTCATCTCGCGCTGCACCTGATAGAAGTTGTCACGGATTTCACTGGCCTTGAGCAATGCAAAATGCACCGGTGGTACAAGGCTCATCAGCCGGGGTTCTTCAGGGGTAGGCCACATGATCAGGCTGCCGGTGGCGGCAATCGCCCCCAGGGTGGTGCTGAAACTGGCCGGGGTGTCGTTGAACAGTTCGGCCTTCCACTCTTCCACCGGGCGATCGTAGGCCTTGAGCGTTGGCAACGCAGGGTTTTGTGCCCAGTGCGCGGTTACTTTCTGCCCGTGGGGTGTAGTCGGCGCAATCAGCAAACTGGGCAATTGACGGTCGGTGACCAATTGCGCCAGCAGCGCTGGCCATTCTTGCTCAGTGCTGAGGTGGATTTCGGTGTGTACGGCTTCCATCAATTTGCGCAGCTGTGGGATGCGTTGCTCCGGGGTATAGGTCCAGGGCTCTGTCACCAGCACTTCGTCGAAGTTGTCAGGCACCGGTGTGGTGCCAGTCAGACTTTTGCGCAGTTTGTTGAGGATATTCTGTTTAGCGCTCATCACTGGTCTCCCGACTTTTTCGCCAAATGTTCGCGGGCCATGTCGTGCAGCGAACGGGCAGCGGGTTTGGGGGCGCTGTGGTTTTGCGTCCACGGGCCGACATTGCTCGGCGTAAGCCCGCGCAGGCGGGTGGCGGCCTTGAGGAATACGCGGTACAGGGCGGGTGAGCTGTTGAGCTTGGCCCACATGTTCCAGATCAGACGTTCCTTGCGTGAATACTTGCTGCCCTGGCCGCGCATGATGCGGGGAGAGGTATCGGGCGCTTTGACGTTCTCTTCGCGCAGGCGTCGCAGCAATGCCGGGATCGGAATTTTTACCGGACACACTTCGCCACAGGCACCGCACAGCGACGATGCGCTCGGGTGGTCTGGAACTTTGGCCAGGCCAACCATATGCGGGGTGATGATTGCGCCTATAGGACCCGGGTAGACCTCACCGTAGGCATGGCCGCCAATGCGGGTGTAAACCGGGCAGTGGTTCATGCAGGCACCGCAGCGAATGCAGTTCAGGGTCTGGCGCAGTTCACTGTCGGCAAACGCCTGGCTGCGGCCGTTGTCGAGCAGTACCAGGTGCACTTCTTCAGGGCCGTCCAGCTCGCCGGGTTTGCGCGGGCCGGAGATCATGTTGACGTAGGTGGTGATCGGCTGGCCCAGTGCAGAACGGGTCAGCAGCGACACCAGTGGTACAACGTCGCGCAGGTTTTCGACGACTTTCTCGATACCGGTGACTGCAATGTGCACGGGTGGCACGGTGGTCGACATTCGGCCGTTGCCTTCGTTTTCCACCAGCAGCAAGGTGCCGGTTTCGGCGACGGCGAAGTTGACCCCCGACACGCCGATATCAGCTTCGAAGAATTTTTGCCGCAGTACCCTTCGACCGATCTGGATCAGTTGGTCGACGTCTTTGGTGTATTCCACGCCAAGCTTTTCGTGAAACAGGTCGGCCACTTGCCCTGCGTTTTTGTGGATCGCGGGCATGATGATGTGGGACGGTTTTTCGTTGTCCAGTTGAACGATGTACTCACCCATGTCGGACTCAAGGCATTCAATCCCCTGGGCGCCGAGCACGTGGTTCATTTCCATCTCTTCACTGACCATCGACTTGCCTTTGATCACCTGTTTGGCGTCGCGGCGGCGAGCGATGGACATGACGATTTCGTTAGCCTGCTCGACGGTTTCGGCCCAATGCACCTGCACCCCGTTTCGGGTCAGGTTGGCTTCCAGTCGTTCCAGCAGGTCGGGCAGTTTGGAGAGGGCACGGGCGCGGATGGCGTTGCCCAGTGCGCGCAAGTGTTCGCGCTCGTGGGCGTCGCTGAAGGCCACGGCGCGTTTTGTCATCAGGGAATCCATTGCACTGCGAAAGTTGTTTCGCAGTTGCTTGTCACCCAGGGCTTCGTGAGCGCGCTCGCGGAAGTCTTCTTCAACCGCGACGGTGGGAATCAGGGTGCTGGCGTTCATTGCTCACCTCCAGTGCGCTGCCACAGGAAACTGGCCAGATGCTGGCCGCGCAGGGCTTGTTTCTGTTTTTCCAGCGAGCCGTTGATGTTCATCAGGCAGCCGCAGTCGGCGGTGAGCACTTGATGCGCGCCGGTTTCAATCAGGGAGCGGGTCTTGTCGGCGACCATTGCGCCGGAAATATCCGGCATGCGTACGCTGAATGTCCCACCAAAACCGCAGCATTCACTTTCGTGGCTGTGGTCGATGCGTTCCACATTGCTCAGTTGCGCGAGCATTTCGCGGCCGTGCAGGTGTGTGTTCATTTCGCGGCGTGCGGAGCATGAGGTGTGCAGCGCGACCTTGACCGGGGCGCCGTGGTCCTGGAATTGGACCTTGCACACAAACAGCAAAAATTCAGTCAGCTCAAAGGTGCGATCAGCCAGTGCGTGAACCTTTTTCAAGGCTTCGGGCTCGTCTTTGAACAGGTCTTCGTAGTGCTCGCGCAGCATGCCGGCGCAGGAGCCGGACGGCACGACCACCGGGTAATCTTCAGCAAACAGGGCCAGCTGTGAACGTGCCACCTCCCGTGCCTGGTCGGTGTAGCCCGAGGTGTAGGCCGGTTGTCCGCAGCAGCTTTGACCTTGCGGGTAATCGACTTCGATACCTTCGCGCTCGATCAGATGGATGGCGTCCATCCCGGCTTCGGGGAAGAACAGATCGACTACGCAGGTGCCGAACAGATAGACCTTGCGCGGTTTATGCGCAGGGTATTGGCGAGGAGTTGGCAGGGGTGGGGCGACGCGGGTCGCATTCGGCACGGCATTGTAGAAAAGCTCGCTCATCAGGCGTCTCCGGGTGGTCCCGGTTATGTGTCCACCGAGGTGGACCGGGTAGTGAATTACTGACGCCGGGGCTGTGCCCCGGCGCCATTAATGTGCAGTAACCATAGCGTGTATTAGTGCACCAGCATGCCGGTGAGCCAGTACGCCTGGGCCAGCGTGATCAGGCCAACGATGGTGGCGAAGAACAGGCTGTGCTTGAGGGTGAAGCGGAACAGGTCAGACTCTTTACCCACCAGACCGGTCGCGGCACATGCCACTGCGATCGATTGCGGGGAAATCATTTTGCCGGTCACACCACCGCTGGTATTGGCGGCAACCATCAGGGTGTCGCTGACGCCGATCTGGTGTGCGGTAGTGGCTTGCAGCGAGCTGAACAGGGCGTTGGACGAGGTGTCGGAACCGGTCAGGAACACGCCCAGCCAGCCAAGGAATGGCGAGAAGAACGGGAATGCCGCGCCCGTACCTGCCAGCACCAGGGCCATAGTGGAAGACATGCCCGAGTAGTTGGTAACGAAGGCAAAGGCCAGCACCATACCGATGGACAGGATCGGCCAGCGGAGTTCGTAGAGGGTCTCTTTTAAAGTGGTAAGACCAGTCTTGATGTCGATTTTCAGGATCAGCATCGAGATCAGCGCGGAGAAGAAGATCGCGGTGCCAGTGGCTGAAATCGGGTCAAGTTTGAATACGGCTGCAATGGCTGTCGGTGCGTTGACGATCGGTGCAGTCTTGATCACCAGTTGATCAAGGTGCGGGATCGCGAAGTTGAATACCCAGCCGTACATCGAACCACCGGCGGAGAACATGGCCTTGAACGGTTTGAGGGTCCAGATGGTGACCAGCACGGTCAGGATCAGGAACGGCGACCACGCCTTGAGGATCTGCATCAGGCTGTAAGGCGAAGCCATCAGGTTGGTCGGCTTGCCGAAACCACCTGCACTGGCGGTGACGGTTACGTCCGACGAAACGCCAGCGATCTGAGCGCCTGCGGTGCGTTTTGGTTGCCACACTTTGAGGAACAGCGTCAGGCTGACCAGGCTGGCGAGGGCCGAGGTGATGTCCGGAAGTTCCGGGCCAATGTAGTTCGAGGTGTAGTACTGGGTGATGGCGAAGCTCAAGCCGGCCACCAGGGCTGCGGGCCAGGTTTCACGCACGCCGCGCAGGCCATCCATCATGAAGACGAGCCAGAACGGTACGAACAGCGACAGCAATGGCAGCTGACGGCCAGCCATGGCGCCGATCTTGAAGGCGTCGATGCCGGTCACCTGGCCTGCAACGATGATCGGGATGCCCAGGGCGCCAAAGGCCACCGGCGCGGTGTTGGCGATCAGGCACAGGCCTGCTGCGTACAGAGGGTTGAAACCCAGGCCTACGAGCAGTGCGGCAGTAATCGCTACCGGGGCACCGAAACCGGCTGCACCTTCAAGGAATGCACCGAAGCAGAAGCCGATCAGCAGCACTTGCAGGCGCTGATCGTCAGTGATCGACAGTACGGAACTGCGGATGATTTCAAACTGGCCGCTCTTGACGGTCAATTTGTAGAGGAACACCGCGGCAACGATGATCCAGGCAATCGGCCAAAGGCCATAGGCAAATCCATAGCCCGCTGCTGCGAAGGCCATGTCGACAGGCATCTGGAAGGCGAAGATGGCCACCAGAATCGACAGGCCCAGGGTAATGCTGCCTGCGACGTGACCTTTGAGGCGGAACACGGCCAGGGCCAGGAAGAAGAATACGATCGGGATAACGGCCGCGAGAGCGGACAGGCCGAGGCTGCCGAGCGGACTGTAGAGCTGTTGCCAGGTTTGCATATGGGGTGGCCCCTAATTGTTATTGGTTGATGCTACGATTGCATTTGGTATATTGGTATTACCAATTTACAGTCGCTGTTGGCTAGGTTAAAAGCCTTATGTGGCATGTGTCAATTTGCCGCCTCACAATCTTTAGTCGAGGTGCTCGTCGTCGGGGCATCTGCCCGGGGTTTCAGGCGGTGTTCTGGTGGGTGTGTGAGTGGCGCTAATCAGCGAGAATAGCGGCCCCCGGCGCGTGGTCGGGAGGGTGGAGAGCAGTTATGGGGTTTGATCAGATTCGTCAGCGCCGTTTGTCGGACGATATTGTCGAGCAACTTGAGGGGATGATCCTTGAGGGCACGCTGAAGTCGGGTGAGCGTTTGCCCGCCGAACGTGCGCTGGCGGAACAGTTTGGCGTGTCGCGCCCGTCGTTGCGTGAGGCGATCCAGAAATTGTCGGCCAAGGGGCTGCTGGTCAGTCGTCAGGGGGGCGGCAATTATGTGGCGACATCGCTGGGCTCGACGTTCAGCGATCCCTTGCTGCAACTGCTCGAAAGCAACCCCGAAGCACAGCGCGATCTGCTTGAGTTTCGTCACACCCTTGAGGCTTCGTGCGCTTTTTACGCCGCATCCAGAGCCACCGAGATGGATCGCGAGCGACTACGGCTGGCGTTTGAACGATTGCAGGATTGTTATGCGCGGGTTGATGAGGTCAGTCGCTCGGAAGAGGGAGAGGCGGATGCGAGCTTCCATCTGGCTATCGCTGAGGCGAGCCATAACGCGGTGTTGTTGCACACGATTCGCGGGCTGTTCGATCTGCTCAAGCGCAACGTGGTGACTAACATTGGCGGGATGTACAAGCAGCGCAGCGAAACGCGCGACATGCTGATCAGTCAGCACCGCGAGTTGTACCTGGCGATTATCGAGGGCAGGGCGGAGGACGCCCGGGAAGTGGCGAGCCGCCATTTGGTGTACGTGCAGGAGGTACTGGAAGAAGTGCGTCAGGAAGTGCAGCGCATGGCGCGGGCCGAGCGGCGTAATGGGTTGTAAAGGTTAAGGCAAAACTTGTGGGAGCGGGCTTGTTCGCGATTGCATCGATGCGGTTCTACTGAAAGACCGTATCGCCTGCATCGCGAGCAAGCCCGCTCCCACAAGAGCAAGGGTGAAAGAACTAGTCTTCCTTGCCCTTGTTGCGCACTGCGCGCTGCAACTCGCGGTCAGAATCACGCTCGCGCTCGGTATGACGCTTGTCGTATTCCTTCTTGCCTTTACCCAGGGCAATTTCGCACTTGATCAAGTGCTTGCTCCAGTAAAGCGAGAGGCAGACGCAGGCGTAACCCTTCTGCTGCACTGCGGCAAACAGCTTTTCCAGCTCGCGCTGGTTAAGCAGCAGTTTGCGGCTGCGCGTCGGGTCGGCGATGACGTGGGTGCTGGCAGTCGTCAGGGGTGAAATATGGCTGCCGAGCAACCATGCTTCACCATCCTTGAGCAGCACATAACTGTCGACCAGTTGTGCCTTGCCTGCACGCAGACTTTTTACTTCCCAGCCGGCCAGGACCAGACCAGCCTCGAACCGATGTTCGATGAAGTAATCGTGTCGCGCTTTTTTATTCTGCGCGATGGTCCCTGTAGGGTGTTTCTTCTGTTTAGCCATAGGGCCGGCATTATAGGCAGTTGCGAGCGTGTCGGCTACGGGCACCTGCGTGCTTGAGCACGTAGGTTGATTCCCGGACAATGCGCCCTCTTTTTTTAGTGGTTGGGCGTAGTAACGATGTCGACAGACAAGGTTTCTGTCCACGGCAGTTGGGCAAGCCGTTGGGTCTTTATTTTCGCTGCGACCGGTTCTGCCGTGGGTTTGGGCAGTATCTGGAAATTTCCCTATATGGTTGGCGTCTATGGCGGCGGCGCATTTGTATTGGTGTTTTTGGCCTGCATCGCGCTGATTGGTGTGCCGGTCATGTTGGCTGAAACCCTGATCGGGCGGCGTGCGCGGCTTAGTCCGGCGAATGCCTTGAAGGTGTTGGCGGTAGAGGCCGGGCACTCGGGGCGTTGGTCGTGGGGGGCTTTTGCCGGGATGATTACGGCGCTGCTGATTTTATCTTTCTATAGCGTGGTGGGCGGTTGGTCGCTGGATTACATCATTAATATGGGCAAGGGTGATTTTCAGGGCGCGACGGCCGCTCAGGTCGGTGAGTACTTTGGTGGCGTGATTTCCAACCCGTGGAGGCTCACTTTCTGGCACACCGCGTTTATGTTGTTGTCGGCGTATGTGATTGCCAAAGGCGTGGTGGCGGGGCTTGAGCGCAGCCTGAAGATCATGATGCCGTTGCTGTTTGTGCTGCTGCTGGTGTTGCTGGGTTACAGCATGACCACAGGGCACTTTATGCAGGGCGTGCATTTCATGTTCGACTTCAACCCTGATCGCGTGCTCGATGGTTTGCTGGCGGCGATGGGACATGCCTTCTTTTCGCTGAGTGTGGGCGTGGGCTCGATCATGATTTACGGCGCGTATATGCCGAAGAACGTATCGATTTCCGGAACTGTCGTGGGGGTCGCCCTGATCGACACGTTTGTCTCATTGCTCGCCGGGCTGGCATTGTTTCCAATTGTCTTCGCGTCGGGACTTAACCCTGGCGAAGGGCCGGGGTTGATGTTTGTGACCTTGCCTTTTGCCTTCGGCAATGTGGCGTTTGGTCAGTTGATGGGCGTGGTGTTTTTCGTTCTGGTGGCAGTGGCCGCCTGGAGCTCAGCCATTTCATTGCTTGAGCCGATGGTGGCTTATCTGGTGGAACGGACCAAGGTTCGACGCTTGTGGGTCACGTTCTGGCTGGCGTTCAGTTGCTGGTTTGTTGGGCTGGGCACGGTGTTTTCGTTCAATATCTGGAAACAGGCCAAGTTTTTCGTGAGTGAAGACTCGGGTTTTCACCTCTATCAATGGGGCGCTGCAAGCGGCCTGGACTTCTTTGGTGTCGTCGATTTCTTCACCTCGCGTATCATGTTGCCTTTGGGCGGGCTGTGCTTTGTGGTCTTTGCAGGCTGGATCATGGGGCGCGGTGCGGTTCGCGACGAGTTGTCGATGCGTAGCCCGGTGTTGTTCGCCCTGACTCTTTTTTTGATGCGCTATGTGGCGCCACTCGGCATTCTGATTGTGTTTGCCGCCCAGCTGTGGAAGTAACGCTGACATGACTACCCATATCCAACGCTCCGCTTTGTTGCCTTATCCAGCCCAGGCTCTTTATGACCTGGTGAATGATGTTGCGAGTTACCCGCAATTTTTGCCGTGGTGTTCGTCTGCCGAAATCCTGGAAAGCACTGAGGTGCTGATGCGCGCCAGCCTGGGTGTGGCGAAGGGCGGCCTGAGCCAGCACTTCGTGACCTGCAATACGCTGGTGCCGGGTCAATCCATTGAAATGAACCTGGAAGAAGGCCCGTTTACCAAGCTGCACGGCATGTGGGTGTTCAAACCGTTGGGTGAGAAGGCCTGCAAGATCAGCCTGGACATGACCTTCGATTACGCCGGGGCTATCGTCAAGGCGACCCTGGGGCCTTTGTTCAATCAGGCGGCCAACACGCTGGTGGATGCATTCTGTCAGCGTGCCAAGCAGTTGTATGGCTGAGCTCATGATTGACGTAGAGGTGGTGTATGCCGCTGTTGATCGTCAGTGCCTGCTGACTGTGGTTGTACCCCAGGGTACGACCTTGCGGGCTGCGGTTTTGGCGTCGGGCATGGGGCGTGAGTTTCCCGAACTCGATCTGGCGAATTGCCCGGTGGGGATATTCGGCAAGCAGGTCGCAGAGCCTGAAACCCGGGTGTTGCAGGCGGGCGATCGCATTGAGATGTATCGCCCGCTGCTGGCCGACCCTAAAGAAATTCGGCGTCAGCGTGCGGCTAAAGCTGCCGAGGCCAAGCGTCTGAGTCAGCAGTGAGCTCTTTATGGCAGGCAACAAAAAGCCCGGCATGCCGGGCTTTTTTGTGCCGAACGCTTATTGTTCGGTTGTGTCCAGAGGTTCTGGCGTAGGAACCGGTACGGTTTCAACACCGTCTACGTCCTTCTGGATTTGATCAAGCAACGAACCAGGCTTGGCTGGAACTTCGCTCTTCTCGACTGGAGCTTCAGTGGCCGGTTCGGTCACGTTTGTGCCGCCGGTTTTGCCGAGAATGGCTTCGTCGCGGCTTACACCAGGCTTGAAGTCGCCTGACAAGCTTACGAGCTGGTCATTTTGGTTGAAGAACACGCTGACGCGTTCCTGTTGGCGTTCACCGCCGCCGGGCTGCAGGCTATACAGGTAATCCCAGCGATCAGGGTGGAATGTATCGGTCAGCAGGGCGTTGCCCATGATAAACCGCACTTGCCGACGGGTCATTCCCGGGCGTAACTGGTTTATCATGTCCTGCGTGACGACATTGCCCTGTTGGATGTCGATTTTGTAAACCCCGGGGAATGAACAACCGGCGAGTGCGAGCAGTCCCACAAAGGTGAAACTGGTTAGCAAGAGCTTGGTGTTTTGCATCGGTGGGCGACTTCCACTATCTTGGCTGGGACAACGTAAACGCCGATCATACCCGTATTAAGAGAAGCTGCGAAGCCGCTTCCGCGAGAAAGCTAACCATGGTTGAAAATAGCGAACTACGTAAGGCCGGACTTAAGGTGACTCTGCCACGAGTCAAAATTCTACAGATGCTTGACTCTGCAGAGCAGCGTCACATGAGCGCCGAGGACGTTTACAAGGCACTTATGCAAGCAGGCGAGGACGTCGGTCTGGCCACGGTTTACCGTGTGCTGACCCAGTTCGAGTCAGCCGGGCTGGTGATTCGCCATAACTTTGATGGCGGTCATGCGGTCTTTGAATTGGCTGATGCTGACGGCGGCCACCACGACCATATGGTCAACGTGGACAGCGGTGAAGTGATCGAGTTTTTCGACGAAGACATCGAAAAACTGCAGCACGCCATTGCAGCCAAGCACGGTGTTGAGTTGGTGGATCACAACTTGGTGCTGTACGTGCGCAAGAAGTCCAAGTAAGCATGTCACGCGAGCTACGGTTCGCGAAACGATCGAAGGCGGCCCTAGGGCCGCCTTCGTGCTTTCTGATATCGGTCTTTTGATAACCGTTCGTCGTTAAGCCGCCAGATTCTTTGCAGTGACGACCATTTTTTTGGCGTGGGCCAAGGATTCTTTGGTCAGGTCGACACCGCCGAGCATGCGTGCAACCTCTTCTACGCGCTCTTTTTTGCTCAATTTGGCCACGGCAGTACGGGTGGTATCGCTCTCGCGGACCTTGTGTACAAAAAGGTGTTGATGACATTGGGCAGCCACTTGCGGCAAGTGAGTGACTGTCAGTACCTGGCCTCGCTCGCCAAGGCGGCGTAGCAGTTGCCCCACGATTTCGGCCGTCGGGCCGCCAATCCCGACATCCACTTCGTCGAATACCAGAGTGGGTACGCGGGATGTTTGAGCGGTAATTACCTGGATGGCCAGGCTGATACGTGACAGCTCACCGCCAGAGGCAACTTTGGCCAATGCCTTGAGTGGCTGGCCGGGGTTGGCACTTACGAGCAGTTCGACCTGCTCCAGGCCTTGAGGCATAGGGTCATTGCTGCTCTGTGGGCGCAGTTCAATCACGAAACGGCCACCGGGCATGCCAAGGCGCTGTATTTCTTCTTCAACGGCACTGCTCAGGCGCGTTGCAGCCTGGCTGCGCAAGTTGCTGAGTTCGCGTGCGCACTCATGATAGTGGCGGGAATAGGACGTCAGCTCATTGGCCAGGCGTTCGATGTTCTCGTCGTTGGCGTTGAGGGTTTCGAGTTCATCCAGCAGTTTTTGCTGCAAGGCAGCCACTTCGGTGGGTTGCACGCGGTGTTTGCGCGCCAGTGTATAGATGGTGTCGAGCCTTTCTTCCAGGTACTGCAGTCGGCCTGGATCAGCATCAAAATGGTCGATAAAGCGATTGAGCTCGCCCACGGCTTCTTCGACTTGAATTTGTGCGCTGGCCAGCAGATCGGTGGCTTCGCCCAGTGAGCCCGAGTTGTTGTTGATGCTTGAAAGGCGATTGAGGCTCACCGTCAGGGCATTGAGCACGTTGCCTGAGTCGCTTTCGCTGCATTGCTCCACCACCTGGCGGCATATGGTCAGCAAGGTTTCGGCGTTGGTCAGGTTTTTGTGTTCCTGTTCCAGTTCTTCCAGTTCGTTCTCGCCCAGGGAAAGGGTTTCAAGTTCTTCGAGCTGGTAGCTGAGCAGTTGATGGCGCGAGCGCTGTTCATCGCCGGAGTTGGACAGGTGTTCAAGCTCTTGCCTGGTCTGGCGCCAGCGTTGCGCGGCCAATTGCACCTGGCGGGCAAGGTCGGTGGCGCCGGCGAACTCGTCGAGCAGGCGGCGGTGGGTGTCGGGTTTGAGCAGCGACTGGTGCTCGTGCTGGCTGTGGATATCAATCAGCAGCTCGCCCAGGGCCTTGAGGTCGCCTTGGGGGCAGGGGGTGCCGTTGATGTAGCTGCGCGAGCGGCCTTCGGCAGTAATGACTCGGCGCAAGATGCACGGACCTTCGCCTTCCAGGTCGCGCTCGGCAAGCCAGGCCCGGGCTTCTGGTATGTCTTGCAGGTCGAACGTGGCCAGGATATCGGCCTTGTCGGCTCCCGGGCGGACAACACCGCTGTCTGCGCGGTCCCCTAGTGTGAGGCCCAGGGCGTCGAGCATGATCGATTTGCCGGCACCGGTCTCGCCAGTGATTACACTCATCCCGCGATCCAGTTCGAGATCGAGATGTTCAACGATGGCGTAGTTGTGTACGGACAGGTGCACCAGCATAGGAGCTGCTCCAAAACGTAATGTCTGGTTATTTATACAGTGTTTTGTTTCGTGCTGACAATGGCTGTGCTTAGTTCGATTTGCTTGTTTTTTTGGATTTTTTAGCTCGATTTTGTTTTTTTGCAGGTAACGCCAGGGGGCTCTAACATCTATTTTCTGGTTTTCAGGCTCTTGAACCTGAGAATTGCGACCCCATATACCTTGGCAGAAGCGCGAGTCGAGCTCGCGGACGAAGTTTGAAAGGAGAAATCTATGGCAGACGAACAGACTATGGATACGCAGAACCAGGACGCCAACCAGGCCGCCGATGTAGCAGGTGAAGATTTGGCAGCCCGTGTGCAGGTGCTTGAAGAGCAGCTGGCAGCCGCTAATGATCAGGCTCTGCGCGTAGCTGCCGATCTGCAGAACGTTCGCCGCCGCGCTGAGCAGGATGTTGAGAAGGCTCACAAGTTTGCGCTGGAGAAGTTCGCTGGCGACCTGTTGCCGGTGATCGACAGTCTGGAGCGCGGTCTTGAGCTGTCCAGCCCGGACGATGAAAACATTCGTCCGATGCGCGAAGGGATCGAACTGACCCTGAAAATGTTCCAGGACACCCTGAAGCGTTATCAGCTGGAAGCGATCGACCCGCACGGCGAGCCCTTCAATGCCGAGCATCATCAGGCGATGGCAATGCAGGAAAGTGCTGACCTGGAGCCAAACAGTGTGCTCAAGGTGTTTCAAAAGGGTTATCAGCTCAATGGTCGCTTGCTGCGCCCGGCTATGGTCGTAGTCAGCAAGGCGCCAGCGCCGGTTTCGCCATCGATTGACGAAAAGGCTTGAAATCGGCCGCAAGGCCCCCATTTAGAAGTCAAGCGTTAAGCAATGCCGCAGTTGGTCATTACTGCTGCGGCAACAAAATTCAAATTTAGGGAGAGTAAACATGGGCAGAATTATCGGTATTGACCTCGGGACCACCAACTCGTGTGTTTCGGTTCTGGAAAACGGTAAAGCAAAAGTTATCGAAAACGCAGAAGGCGCGCGCACTACGCCGTCGATCGTTGCGTACGCCAATGATGGCGAAATTCTGGTTGGCCAGTCGGCCAAGCGTCAGGCAGTGACCAATCCGCATAACACCCTGTACGCGGTGAAGCGTCTGATCGGTCGTCGCTTTGACGAAGAAGTCGTACAGAAAGACATTCAGATGGTTCCGTACAAGATCGCCAAGGCTGACAACGGCGACGCTTGGGTTGAAGTGAACGGCCAGAAAATGGCTCCGCCACAGATTTCGGCTGAAATTCTGAAGAAAATGAAGAAAACCGCCGAAGACTACCTCGGCGAGCCAGTGACTGAAGCGGTCATTACCGTTCCGGCCTACTTCAACGACAGCCAGCGTCAGGCAACCAAAGACGCCGGCCGTATCGCGGGTCTGGACGTTAAACGCATCATCAACGAACCAACCGCAGCTGCTCTGGCTTACGGTATGGACAAAGCGAAGGGCGACCACACTGTCATCGTTTATGACTTGGGTGGCGGTACTTTCGACGTGTCGGTCATTGAAATTGCCGAAGTTGATGGCGAGCACCAGTTTGAAGTGCTGGCAACCAACGGTGACACGTTCCTGGGTGGTGAAGACTTTGACATCCGTCTGATCGACTACCTGGTTGACGAGTTCAAGAAAGAAAGCGGCATGAACCTCAAAGGTGACCCGCTGGCGATGCAGCGTCTGAAAGAAGCTGCTGAAAAAGCCAAGATCGAACTGTCTTCGAGCCAGTCGACTGACGTGAATCTGCCTTACATCACTGCAGATGCCACCGGTCCTAAGCACTTGAACGTGAAGATTTCCCGCGCCAAGCTGGAATCGCTGGTTGAAGACCTGGTTCAGCGCACCATCGAGCCTTGCCGCATTGCTCTGAAAGACGCTGGTATCGACGTTGGCGCGATCAACGACGTGATCTTGGTCGGTGGTCAGACTCGTATGCCGCTGGTACAGAAGCTGGTAACCGAGTTCTTCGGCAAGGAAGCACGTAAAGACGTGAACCCGGACGAAGCTGTTGCAATGGGTGCTGCCATCCAGGGCGCGGTATTGGCCGGTGATGTTAAAGACGTTCTGTTGCTGGACGTGAGCCCGCTGACTCTGGGTATCGAAACCATGGGCGGTGTAATGACTGCTCTGATCGAGAAAAACACCACGATTCCTACCAAGAAATCGCAAGTGTTCTCGACTGCTGACGATAACCAAGGCGCTGTGACCATTCACGTACTGCAAGGTGAGCGTAAGCAAGCCGCACAGAACAAGTCGTTGGGCAAGTTCGATCTGGCCGACATTCCACCAGCTCCACGTGGCGTGCCTCAGATCGAAGTAACCTTCGATATCGATGCCAACGGCATCCTGCACGTAAGTGCAAAAGACAAGGCGACTGGCAAGTCTCAGTCCATCGTGATCAAGGCTAACTCGGGTCTGTCCGAGGAAGAAATCGCTCAGATGGTTCGTGATGCCGAGATCAATGCTGAGGAAGACCGCAAGTTCGAAGAGCTGGCAGCTGCACGTAACCAGGGCGACGCACTGGTTCACTCGACTCGCAAAATGATCGTCGATGCTGGCGACAAGGTAACCGAGGAAGAGAAAGCTGCAATCGAAGCTGCTGTAGTTGCACTTGAAGCCGCTGTTAAAGGCGACGACAAGGCTGCTATCGAAGCCAAGGTTGAAGAGCTGTCCAAGGTGTCTGCTCCGGTTGCACAGAAAATGTACGCCGAGCAAGCGAACCCGGCAGACGCAGCGGCCAAGCCAGCTGATTCGGCTGAAAAAGCGGACGACGTTGTCGACGCTGAGTTCGAAGAAGTAAAAGACAACAAGTAATCAGCTTGTTTGTCGGCCAGTTGACCGCGCTTTAGCGGTGACTGGTAGGATGTCGCCGCGCGGGAGCTTGCTCCCGCGTTGGCGTGTCTGGAGTAAAGGAATTTTTACAGCATGCGACAAGGTCGAATGCTGGCGGTTTGGTCTGGATCTTTCTTGTTTTCCGGCCAGAGGTAATCGCTCCTGTCGGCCAATGCATTGGCTGTTAAACAGAAACCAATATCGTTGAAAAGACGTGAGTCGGGTCTGATCCTTTTCGGGCTTGGCGGGTTTGGCGAGGCTCGGGAGGGTTTTGTCGAACGTCCTTGAGAGTGCAAAGAATTATGGCAAAGCGCGACTATTACGAAATATTGGGTGTTGAACGCACTACGACTGAGATCGAACTGAAAAAAGCTTATCGCCGACTGGCGATGAAGCATCACCCGGACCGCAATCCGGATGACAAGGCCTCGGAAGAACTGTTCAAGGAAGCTAACGAAGCTTACGAAGTTCTGTCGGACTCCAGCAAGCGTGCGGCCTACGATCAATACGGCCATGCCGGTGTTGATCCGCAAATGGGTGGCGGCGGTGCTGGTTTTGGCGGCCAGAACTTCTCCGATATTTTTGGCGATGTGTTCAGCGATTTCTTTGGTGGTGGCCGTGGCGGCTCCCGGGGCGGCGCTCAGCGTGGCAGTGATTTGCGCTACACGCTGGAGCTGGATCTGGAAGAGGCCGTGCGCGGTACCACGGTCAATATCCGCGTTCCGACGCTGGTCAACTGCAAGCCATGTGACGGCTCGGGCGCCAAGAAGGGCTCTTCGCCTGTGACCTGTACAACCTGTGGCGGTATTGGTCAGGTGCGCATGCAGCAGGGTTTCTTCGCTGTTCAGCAGACTTGCCCGCGTTGCCATGGTCAAGGCAAGGTCATCTCTGATCCGTGTGACAGCTGCCGTGGCGAAGGCCGTGTAGAAGAATACAAAACCCTTTCCGTGAAAGTCCCTGCGGGCGTTGATACCGGCGATCGCATTCGTCTGTCGGGCGAAGGCGAGGCGGGTGTACAGGGTGGGCCGACTGGCGATCTGTATGTAGTGATCGATGTGCGCGAGCACGCGATTTTCCAGCGCGACGGCAAGCATTTGTTCTGTGAAGTGCCGATCAGCGTGGCTGATGCCGCATTGGGCGCAGAGCTTGAAGTGCCAACGCTGGATGGTCGGGTCAAGTTGAAAGTCCCTGAAGGTACTCAGACTGGCAAGCAGTTCCGCTTGCGTGGCAAGGGCGTTGCTCCGGTGCGTGGCGGTGGTGCAGGCGATCTGATGTGCCGCGTTGTAGTTGAAACTCCAGTCAAGTTGAGTCGTCGTCAGCGTGAACTGATGGAAGAGTTCCGTACCACGCTGGAAGGCGATAGCTGCCATTCCCCAAACGCCACGGGCTGGTTTGAAGGCGTGAAGCGTTTTTTCGGCGACCTGTAAGGAGCGGTAGATGCGACGTATAGCTGTGATGGGCGCTGCCGGGCGCATGGGCAAGACATTGATCGATGCGGTGCAGCAGCGCTCGCCACTGTGCGGGCTGACGGCGGCAATCGTTCGTCCGGGCAGTTCCCTGGTGGGGGCTGATGCCGGCGAGCTGGCTTCTGTCGGGCGAATTGATGTGCCGTTGTCGGCTAGCCTGCAGGAGGTCGCTGCTGATTTTGATGTGCTCATCGATTTCACTTTGCCTGAAGTGATGCTGGGCAATCTGGCGGTGTGTCGCAAGCTGGGCAAGGCCATGGTGATTGGCACCACGGGCTTGAGTGCGGCGCAAAAACAGCTGTTGGTCGAAGCGGGTCAGGACATTGCGATTGTCTTTGCTTCCAACTTCAGTGTCGGGGTCAATCTGTCATTCAAGTTGCTGGATATGGCGGCGCGGGTGATGGGTGATGAGGCGGATATCGAAATCATCGAGGCGCACCATCGGCACAAGGTCGACGCTCCTTCGGGAACGGCGATGCGCATGGGTGAGGTGATTGCCGATGCGCTGGGCCGCGATCTGCAAAAGGTTGCGGTATATGGTCGTGAAGGCCATACCGGTGCTCGTGACCGTGAAACCATCGGTTTTGCCACTGTGCGCGGCGGTGATGTGGTGGGTGATCATACGGTGCTGTTTGCCACTGAGGGTGAGCGTCTCGAGATTACCCACAAGGCATCCAGTCGCATGACCTTTGCCAAGGGTGCCGTTCGTGCTGCCTTGTGGCTGGAAGGGCGAGAGCCCGGCGTGTATGACATGCAGGATGTGCTCGACCTGCGTTGAGTTATCTCTGTAAAATCGGGCTGTTGGCGCGCCAGCAGCCCGATTTTTAACCGCTAAGCGATTTCCTGTCGCATTCTCCTGTCTTTTAGACTCTTTAGCGGTAGACCAAAAAAGCCTTTTTCTGTAAGCTACAGCTTTAGTGTGTCCACTAAAAGCGCGCAGATAATTCGATGAAGAAGCGGGGTGACGTGTCCATACGTCACTCCGCTTTTTTACAACCTGCGATCGCCCTTTCAGGCTTTATTTACGGGAGGTCTTCTTGACTAAGCAAGCCATACTCGCCCTCGCTGATGGCAGCATTTTTCGCGGCGAAGCCATTGGGGCCGACGGTCAAACCGTTGGTGAGGTGGTGTTTAACACCGCAATGACTGGCTACCAGGAGATCCTGACGGATCCTTCCTACGCTCAGCAAATCGTGACCCTGACTTACCCGCATGTTGGCAATACCGGTACTACCCCGGAAGACGCCGAGTCTGATCGTGTCTGGTCCGCAGGTCTGGTAATCCGTGATCTGCCGCTGGTTGCAAGCAACTGGCGCAACACCATGTCGCTGGCCGACTACCTGAAAGCCAACAATGTTGTAGCCATCGCCGGTATCGACACTCGCCGCCTGACGCGCATCCTGCGTGAGAAAGGCGCGCAGAACGGTTGCATCATGGCGGGCGACAATATTTCTGACGAGGCTGCAATTGCAGCTGCTCGCGGCTTCCCGGGCCTGAAAGGCATGGATCTGGCGAAAGTCGTCAGCACCGAAAAAGCCTACGAGTGGCGCTCCAGCGTCTGGAACCTGGCCACTGACAGTCACCCGACTATCGAAGCCAGCGAGCTGCCTTACCACGTGGTCGCGTACGACTACGGCGTAAAATGGAACATCCTACGCATGCTGGTTGAGCGCGGCTGCCGCGTTACGGTGGTTCCTGCTCAGACCCCGGCCAGCGATGTACTGGCACTCAACCCTGATGGCGTGTTCCTGTCCAACGGTCCTGGCGATCCTGAGCCTTGCGACTACGCGATCACGGCCATCAAGGAAGTTCTGAATACCGAGATTCCGGTGTTTGGTATCTGCCTCGGTCACCAGCTGCTGGCTCTGGCCTCGGGCGCCAAGACCGTGAAAATGGGTCATGGCCACCACGGCGCTAACCACCCGGTCCAGGATCTGGACACAGGTGTTGTGATGATCACCAGCCAGAACCACGGTTTTGCGGTAGACGAAGCAACCTTGCCAGCCAACGTGCGCGCCATTCACAAGTCGCTGTTCGACGGCACGCTGCAAGGTATCGAGCTGACCGACAAGAGCGCTTTCAGCTTCCAGGGTCACCCTGAAGCAAGCCCTGGCCCGAACGACGTTGCGCCGCTGTTCGATCGCTTCATCAATGAGATGGCCAAGCGCCGCTGATCAGCTCCCTGCTGCAGCGCCCTGTGGCGGCCCCGACCTTCGGTGGCCCCCAGGGCGCTTCAGAAGCCTGATTGACAGCTTGCCGACTGACCTGCGGATTTGAGTGACAAACCCATGCCAAAACGTACAGACATAAAAAGCATCCTGATTCTCGGCGCTGGCCCGATTGTTATCGGCCAGGCCTGTGAATTCGACTACTCCGGCGCCCAGGCCTGTAAAGCCCTGCGCGAAGAGGGTTATCGCGTCATCCTGGTGAACTCCAACCCGGCCACCATCATGACCGACCCGGACATGGCCGACGCCACCTACATCGAGCCGATCAAATGGCAGACCGTTGCCAAGATCATCGAAAAAGAGCGTCCGGACGCACTGCTCCCAACCATGGGCGGCCAGACTGCTCTGAACTGCGCACTGGATCTGGAGCGCGAAGGCGTTCTGGAGAAGTTCGGCGTAGAGATGATCGGCGCCAATGCCGACACCATCGACAAGGCTGAAGACCGTTCGCGTTTCGACAAGGCGATGAAGTCCATCGGTCTTGACTGCCCGCGTTCCGGTATCGCTCACAGCATGGAAGAGGCTAATGCGGTTCTCGAAAAGCTGGGCTTCCCGTGCATCATCCGTCCGTCCTTCACCATGGGCGGCACCGGTGGCGGTATTGCTTACAACCGTGAAGAGTTCGAAGAAATCTGCGCTCGCGGCCTGGACCTGTCGCCAACCAAAGAGCTGCTGATCGACGAATCCCTGATCGGCTGGAAAGAGTACGAGATGGAGGTTGTCCGCGATAAGAAGGACAACTGCATCATCGTGTGCTCGATTGAAAACTTTGACCCGATGGGCGTGCACACCGGTGACTCGATCACCGTTGCTCCGGCACAAACCCTGACGGACAAGGAATACCAGATCATGCGTAACGCCTCCCTGGCGGTACTGCGTGAGATCGGCGTTGAAACCGGCGGTTCCAACGTTCAGTTCGGTATTTGCCCGGACACCGGCCGTATGGTTGTGATCGAGATGAACCCGCGTGTATCGCGTTCCTCGGCCCTGGCATCGAAAGCGACCGGTTTCCCGATTGCACGTATCGCTGCCAAGTTGGCGATCGGCTACACCCTGGACGAACTGCAAAACGAAATCACCGGCGGCGCTACTCCTGCGTCCTTCGAGCCGTCCATCGACTACGTTGTGACCAAGCTGCCGCGCTTTGCTTTCGAGAAGTTCGCCAAGGCTGACGCTCGTTTGACCACGCAGATGAAATCTGTGGGTGAAGTCATGGCTATCGGCCGGACTTTCCAGGAATCCCTGCAAAAGGCCCTTCGCGGTCTGGAAGTGGGTGTAAGCGGTCTTGATCCAAAGCTGGACCTGAGCAACCCGGAAAGCATGGCCGTGCTCAAGCGCGAACTGACCGTGCCGGGCGCCGAGCGTATCTGGTACGTGGCTGACGCGTTCCGCGCAGGCATGACCGTCGAAGATATCTTCGGCATGAACATGATTGACCCTTGGTTCCTGGTGCAGATCGAAGATCTGATCAAGGACGAAGAAAAGATCAAGACCATGGCGCTGTCCTCGATTGACCGTGATGCCATGTATCGCCTCAAGCGCAAGGGCTTCTCCGATGCGCGCCTGGCCGTACTGCTGGGTGTCACCGAGAAAAACCTGCGTCGTCACCGTCACAAGCTGGAAGTGTTCCCGGTCTACAAGCGCGTTGACACCTGCGCCGCCGAGTTCGCCACCGACACCGCTTACATGTACTCCACCTACGAGGAAGAGTGCGAAGCCAACCCTTCGGATCGTGACAAGATCATGATCCTGGGCGGTGGCCCGAACCGTATCGGCCAAGGTATCGAGTTCGACTATTGCTGCGTTCACGCCGCTCTGGCGCTGCGTGCAGACGGTTACGAGACCATCATGGTCAACTGCAACCCGGAAACCGTTTCCACCGACTACGACACTTCGGATCGTCTGTACTTTGAATCCGTAACCCTCGAAGACGTCCTGGAAATCGTGCGGGTCGAGAAGCCAAAAGGCGTGATCGTCCAGTACGGCGGCCAAACCCCGCTGAAACTGGCCCGCGCCCTGGAAGAAGCCGGCGTACCGATCATCGGTACCAGCCCTGACGCCATCGACCGTGCTGAAGACCGCGAGCGTTTCCAGCAGATGGTTGAGCGCCTGAACCTGCGT
Source organism: Pseudomonas sp. ML2-2023-3 (assembly GCF_037055275.1). Taxonomy (NCBI): domain Bacteria; kingdom Pseudomonadati; phylum Pseudomonadota; class Gammaproteobacteria; order Pseudomonadales; family Pseudomonadaceae; genus Pseudomonas; species Pseudomonas sp. ML2-2023-3. The sequence goes on along the minus strand of NZ_CP146343.1, from coordinate 5,171,475 downwards.
CAGCCGCCAAACGCCACTGTGCGCAGCGAAGACGAAGCGATTCGCGCCGCTGGCAAGATCGGTTACCCGCTGGTTGTTCGTCCGTCCTACGTTTTGGGCGGCCGTGCGATGGAAATCGTTTACGAAGAAGAAGAGCTCAAGCGCTACCTGCGCGACGCGGTGAAAGTGTCCAACGACAGCCCTGTGCTGCTGGATCACTTCCTCAACTGTGCCATCGAAATGGACGTGGATGCTGTCTGCGACGGTACTGATGTAGTGATCGGCGCGATCATGCAGCACATCGAGCAGGCGGGTGTTCACTCTGGTGACTCTGCATGTTCGCTGCCGCCGTACTCGCTGCCGCTGCACATCCAGGACGAGATGCGCGAGCAGGTCAAGAAGATGGCTCTGGAATTGGGCGTTGTCGGCCTGATGAACGTGCAGTTGGCTCTGCAGGGCGAAGATATCTACGTGATCGAAGTGAACCCGCGTGCTTCGCGTACCGTTCCTTTCGTGTCCAAGTGCATCGGTGTTTCCCTGGCGATGATCGCAGCTCGCGTGATGGCCGGTAAAACCCTGAAAGAAATCGGCTTCACCAAAGAAATCATTCCTAACTTCTACAGCGTGAAAGAGGCGGTCTTCCCGTTCGCCAAATTCCCGGGTGTTGACCCGATTCTCGGCCCTGAGATGAAGTCCACCGGTGAAGTGATGGGTGTGGGCGATACCTTCGGCGAAGCTTTTGCCAAGGCCCAGATGGGTGCAAGCGAAGTGCTGCCGACTGGCGGTACTGCCTTCATCAGCGTTCGTGACGACGACAAGCCCCTGGTGGCTGGCGTTGCTCGCGACCTGATCAGCCTGGGCTTCGAGATCGTTTCAACGGCGGGCACAGCCAAGTTCATCGAAGCTGCCAGCTTGAAAGTACGTCGCGTGAACAAGGTGACCGAAGGTCGTCCGCACGTTGTCGACATGATCAAGAATGACGAAGTTACCTTGATCATCAACACTACCGAGGGTCGTCAGTCGATTGCTGACTCCTACTCCATTCGCCGCAACGCGCTGCAGCACAAGATCTACTGCACCACGACCATTGCTGCTGGCGAAGCGATCTGCGAAGCGCTCAAGTTCGGTCCTGAAAAAACCGTGCGCCGCTTGCAGGATCTACACGCAGGATTGAAGTCATGATCAAGTATCCAATGACCGTCCAGGGCCACAAGGCCCTGGAGGAAGAACTCGCACACCTGACCAAGGTTGTTCGGCCGAAGCTGAGCAAGGAAATCGGTACGGCGCGTGAGTTGGGCGATTTGAAAGAAAATGCTGAATACCATGCAGCTCGTGAGCTCCAGGGTATGTCTGAGGCTCGTATCCGTGACATCGAAGGCCGTCTGCAAAACGCAGTGGTTATTGATGTGGCAGCGATTCCTCACACCGGCAAGGTGATTTTCGGCACCACGGTTGAGATCGCGAACGTTGAAACTGACGAGCGCGTTGTCTATCAGATCGTTGGTGAAGATGAAGCTGACTTCAAGCTCGGAAAAATCTCCGTGGGTTCGCCACTTGCTCGTGCCTTGATTGCCAAGGAAGAGGGTGACGTAGTCGCGGTGAAAACACCTGGCGGTGTTATTGAATACGAGATCATTGAGGTGCGTCACATCTAAGAATGGCGCCCGCCTTGTGCGGGCGCACTTCTTTGGCGGCTGGCCCGGGTGTTCCGGGTCGGCAGCTTGTGGTTGTTGCACACAGAATTTTTAGCGGTGCTGGCCTGAACCCGGTTGGCAGCGTTGCAAGTTGAAAGGCGAGTAGCAGGTGCGGGAAGGGTTGCGTTGGGCGTCTCTGGCTGCCTGATGCGTTGCGCGGGCAGTTCTTGCATGGCTCTCGGGTTTATCCCTGGAAGAGTTTCAGGGCGCGCCAGGCGCACCCTTGACCCTTGTCGACATCACTTGAAGCGATGGATGTTCGACAGTTGCTTGTTTACATTGACGTTCTTGCGGTACAGAAGCGCCATTTTGCCGATAACCTGTACCAGTTCCGCTTTGCCGGCCTTGCACATTTGTGCGACGGCTTCCAGGCGGGATTCACGATCCAGAATGTTGACTTTGATTTTAATCAGCTCGTGATCGCCCAATGCGCGTTCGAGTTCGGCTAAAACACCTTCAGTCAAACCATTATCAGCCACAGTCAAAACTGGTTTCAGATGGTGGCCAATGGATTTGTACTGTTTCTTCTGCTCTTGAGTGAGCGGCATAATCTGACCCCTGTGTCTGATCTTGTAAAAAGCGGCGGCCAGTTTACCCGAGCGAGTCCCAGACCGCCCAGTTAATCACGACCCGTTTAAAATTTTTGAGGTGGCCCGTGGCCCGTTCCAAGACTAGCCTTAACTGGCTGAAAGAGCATTTCAACGACCCGTACGTCAAAATGGCGCAAAAAGACGGGTATCGCTCGCGCGCCAGCTACAAATTGCTGGAGATTCAAGAGCGCGATCGACTCATTCGTCCCGGCATGACAGTGATTGACCTGGGTGCTGCCCCGGGTGGCTGGTCACAGGTGACCAGTCGTCTGATCGGTGGTCAGGGGCGTTTGATTGCTTCCGACATCCTGGACATGGACAGCATTCCTGATGTGACCTTCATCAAGGGCGACTTTACCGAGGACGCCGTACTGGCACAGATCCTCGAAGCAGTAGGAAATACGCAAGTAGACCTTGTGATTTCTGATATGGCCCCCAATATGAGTGGATTGGCCGCTGTGGATATGCCCCGGGCGATGTTCCTGTGCGAATTGGCACTGGACCTTGCTGGTCGCGTCCTACGTCCTGGTGGTGATTTTCTGATTAAAGTTTTCCAAGGCGAAGGCTTCGATCAGTACCACAAAGACATTCGCAAGCTGTTCGACAAGGTGCAGATGCGCAAGCCGTCGTCGTCTCGAGACAGGTCCCGCGAGCAGTATTTGCTGGGGCGCGGCTTCCGCGGTATCGATGGTTCCGCCAGTGATGAGCGTCTCTGACAAGGGCGATAGTTTTTTTTGAATCGCTTTACAGATCTGGCATAACGAATATTGTGTAGTCAAAGTTTCACAAAGGGTTACAGACGGAGCCTGCAAGGGTTGTAGGCAATGTAGTAAGTTATGCCGGTGAATATCATGCGAAGCACGCTTCAGTAGCGGGGCTTGCTTCAGAGGGTAGCTAATTGAACGATATGGCAAAGAATCTGATCCTGTGGTTGATCATCGCCGCTGTCCTGGTGACAGTGATGAACAACTTCTCCAGTCCAAACGAGCCACAAACCCTCAACTATTCCGACTTCATCCAGCAAGTTAAGGATGGCAAGGTCGAGCGCGTTGCCGTGGATGGCTACGTGATTACCGGCAAACGCAGCGATGGCGATTCCTTCAAAACCATCCGTCCGGCTATTCAGGACAACGGTTTGATCGGTGACCTGGTGGATAACCATGTGACCGTTGAGGGCAAACTGCCAGAGCAACAAAGCATCTGGACTCAGCTGCTGGTTGCAAGCTTCCCGATTCTGGTGATCATCGCTGTCTTCATGTTCATGATGCGCCAGATGCAGGGCGGTGCCGGCGGCAAAGGCGGCCCGATGAGCTTTGGCAAGAGCAAGGCGCGGCTGCTGTCGGAAGACCAGGTCAAAACGACTCTGGCTGACGTAGCGGGTTGTGATGAGGCGAAGGAAGAAGTCGGCGAACTGGTCGAATTCCTGCGAGATCCGGGCAAGTTCCAGCGCCTGGGTGGTCGTATTCCTCGTGGTGTGCTGATGGTTGGCCCACCGGGTACCGGTAAAACCCTGATTGCCAAGGCAATCGCGGGCGAAGCCAAGGTGCCGTTCTTCACGATTTCCGGTTCCGACTTTGTTGAAATGTTCGTGGGCGTCGGCGCAAGCCGTGTTCGTGACATGTTTGAACAAGCCAAGAAACACGCACCCTGCATCATCTTTATCGATGAAATCGATGCGGTCGGCCGTCACCGTGGTAACGGCATGGGCGGCGGTCATGATGAGCGCGAGCAGACGCTTAACCAGTTGCTGGTTGAGATGGACGGCTTTGAGATGAATGACGGCATCATTGTGATTGCTGCCACCAACCGTCCTGATGTGCTCGATCCTGCGCTGTTGCGTCCAGGTCGTTTTGACCGTCAGGTTGTGGTTGGCTTGCCGGACATTCGTGGTCGCGAGCAGATCCTCAAGGTGCACATGCGTAAAGTGCCGATGGGCGATGATGTCCAGCCGGGCGTGATTGCACGTGGTACTCCGGGCTTCTCGGGTGCCGATCTGGCAAACCTGGTGAACGAAGCTTCCCTGTTCGCAGCGCGCACCGGTAAGCGTGTTGTTGAAATGAAAGAGTTTGAGCTGGCTAAAGACAAGATCATGATGGGCGCCGAGCGCAAATCGATGGTCATGTCGGACAAAGAAAAGCGCAACACGGCTTATCACGAGGCGGGTCACGCTATCGTCGGTCGCGTAGTGCCTGAGCATGATCCGGTCTACAAGGTTTCGATCATCCCTCGTGGTCGCGCCTTGGGCGTAACCATGTTCCTGCCGGAAGAAGATCGTTACAGCCTGTCCAAGCGTGCGCTGATCAGCCAGATCTGCTCGCTATATGGTGGCCGTATCGCTGAAGAGATGACCCTGGGTTTCGACGGTGTTACCACCGGCGCTTCCAACGACATCATGCGTGCCAGCCAGATTGCGCGGAACATGGTGACCAAGTGGGGCTTGTCCGAGAAGCTTGGCCCTCTGATGTATGCCGAGGACGAAGAGTCTTATCTGGGTCGTGGTGGTGGTCAGTCTGCAAGCGTGTCGGGCGAAACAGCCAAGCTGATCGACTCCGAAGTACGCAGCATCATTGATCAGTGCTACAACACGGCCAAGCAGATCCTGACCGAAAACCGTGACAAGCTCGATGCTATGGCTGACGCGTTGATGAAGTACGAAACGATCGATGCCGATCAGATCGACGACATCATGGCGGGTCGTCCGCCGCGCGAGCCGCGTGACTGGGAAGACGGTAGTTCGGGTACCCCGACTGCCCCGACGCTGGATAAAACCGAGCGCCCGGAAACACCTATCGGCGGCCCTGCTGCTGATCAATAAGGCTTGAAATGACTTCTGTTCAGTCCTCGACCCGGTTGCCTTGCGGCAACCGGGTTCTTGATTTGGCCCATACGCATATTATGGGCATTCTCAATGTCACCCCTGATTCCTTTTCCGACGGCGGCCGCTTTGCTGCTGTGGATGCTGCTCTGCGCCATGCGCAGGCGATGGTTGAGGCGGGTGCAACTCTGATTGATGTTGGCGGTGAGTCAACTCGCCCCGGAGCGCCTGCCGTTTCGTCTCAGGAAGAGCTCGATCGGGTTGCTCCTGTTGTCGAGCGTATAAGCCGGGAACTGGATGTCATTATTTCGGTCGATACCTCCGCGCCAATCGTCATGACTGAGGTTGCGCGTCTCGGGGCGGGGCTTATCAATGATGTGCGTTCGCTGCGTCGTGAGGGTGCCTTGCAGGCCGCTGCGGCCACCGGTTTGCCGGTGTGTCTGATGCATATGCTCGGTGAGCCCGGCGACATGCAGGACAATCCGCACTACGAAGATCTGGTGGGCGAGGTGTCGGCGTTTCTGGCTGACAGCATGGCGCGCTGTGCGGCGGCAGGTATCGGGCCTGAGAGCATCGTGCTGGACCCGGGTTTTGGTTTTGCCAAAACCTTGCAGCACAATTTGAGCCTGTTCAAGCATATGGAGGCCCTGCATGCGCTGGGTCGACCTTTGCTGGTGGGCGTGTCACGTAAAAGTATGGTCGGGCAAACACTGAACCGGCCGGTTGCAGAGAGGCTCTATGGCAGCCTGGCTCTTGCGGCATTGGCGATGACCAAGGGCGCGCGCATTCTGCGTGTCCATGACGTTGCCGAAACAGTTGATGTGGTACGGATGATCGCAGCGGTAGATTCCGCCGACTAAGAATGATGGAGCGCTTATGACAAAGAAGTATTTTGGCACCGACGGTATTCGTGGTCGGGTCGGCGTTTACCCGATTACCCCTGACTTTATGCTCAAGTTGGGCTGGGCGGCGGGCATGGCGTTTCGTAGCAAGGGTGCTTGCCGGATCCTGGTAGGCAAGGACACTCGCATATCGGGTTATATGTTCGAATCCGCGCTGGAGGCAGGCCTGTCTGCTGCCGGGGCTGATGTGATGCTGCTGGGCCCTATGCCCACGCCGGCTATTGCCTACCTGACGCGCACCTTCCATGCCGAAGCAGGCATCGTGATCAGCGCTTCGCACAATCCTCATGATGATAACGGCATCAAGTTCTTTTCCGGGGACGGCACCAAGCTCCCTGATGATGTTGAATTGATGATTGAAGAGTTGTTGGACGCACCCATGACGGTTGTCGAGTCTGACAAGCTGGGGAAAGTGTCGCGTATCAATGATGCTCCGGGTCGCTATATCGAGTTCTGCAAAAGCAGTGTGCCAAGCAGTACCAACTTCAGCGGCCTCAAGATTGTTCTCGATTGCGCCCACGGTGCCACCTACAAGGTTGCGCCTAGTGTTTTCAAAGAGCTGGGAGCCCAGGTCGTCGTGCTGTCGGCCCAGCCTGATGGACTGAACATCAACGAAAACTGCGGTTCGACCCATATGGGGCAGTTGCAGGCTGCCGTTGTGGCTGAAGGTGCAGACCTGGGCATCGCTTTTGATGGCGATGGTGATCGGGTTCTCATGGTCGATCATACGGGTGCCGTAGTTGATGGCGATGAATTGCTGTTCATCATCGCCCGTGATTTGCACGAGCGTGGCAAGTTGCAAGGTGGCGTCGTCGGCACGCTGATGAGCAACCTTGGGCTTGAACTGGCGCTGGCTGACCTGGGTATCCCGTTTGTGCGCGCCAATGTGGGAGACCGTTACGTCATCGCTGGCCTGCAAGAGCGCGATTGGCTGGTGGGTGGCGAGAACTCCGGGCACATCGTCTGCTTCCAGCACACCACGACGGGTGACGCGATCATCGCAGCGCTTCAGGTGTTGCTGTCATTGCGTCGTCGCGATGAAAGTCTTGCCCAGTCGCGTCAGGCTTTGCGCAAGTGCCCGCAGATTCTGGTGAACGTGCGTTTTGCTGGCGGCGTGAATCCTGTTGAGCACCCGGCGGTCAAGGAAGCGTGCGCGCGTGTGACTGAGGCCATGAAGGGTCGTGGTCGCGTGCTGCTGCGCAAGTCGGGAACAGAGCCTTTGGTGCGTGTAATGGTCGAAGGCGATGACGAAAACATGGTTCGCGGCTACGCCGACGAGCTGGCAAAGCTGGTAAGTGAAGTTTGTGCCTGAATTCGGCTTGCCAGCGCGGATTTGGTTGGGTAACATCTGCGCCCACTTTGACCGACGAGGTAAAGCATGCGTCGCACTATGGTAGCTGGTAACTGGAAGATGCACGGTACCCGCGCCAGCGTCGCTGAGCTGATCGACGGTCTGCGTGGTCTGGTCTTGCCAAACGATGTTGATGTTGCAGTATTCCCGCCTCAGCTGTTTATTGATCGAGTGATCAATGGCTTGCAAGGCGCACCGATTTCGGTCGGTGCACAGGATGCTGCGGTGGAGTCGGGGCAGGGCGCACTGACTGGCGAGATTTCATCGAGCCAGTTAGTGGACGCAGGTTGCAAGCTGGTGCTTGTGGGTCACTCGGAGCGCCGCCTGATTTTGGGTGAGCAGGACGAGACGCTCAATCGCAAGTTTGCAGCGGCTCAAGCCTCTGGTTTGACGCCTGTGTTGTGCATAGGGGAAACCCTGGAGCAGCGCGAAGCGGGGCAAACGCTTGAAGTGGTAGCGCGTCAGCTGAATGTCGTGATTGACGAGTTTGGTATTGATGCATTTGTAAATGCTGTGATTGCATACGAGCCAGTTTGGGCCATTGGCACCGGACTGACCGCATCACCGCAGCAGGCGCAAGATGTGCATGCGGCCATTCGCGCACAGCTGGCGCAAAAGAATTCTGAAGTGGCACAAGGTGTGCGGCTTCTATACGGCGGCAGCGTGAAGGCGGCCAATGCGGTCGAACTGTTCAGCATGCCGGATATCGATGGGGGACTCATTGGCGGGGCTTCCCTGAATGCAGATGAGTTCGGTGCGATCATTCGTGCCGCAGGAAACTGAAAATGCTGGATAACGTCGTAACTGTGTTTCATCTGCTGACAGCATTGGGTGTAATTGCCCTGGTTTTGCTGCAACAGGGTAAGGGAGCGGATGCTGGAGCATCTTTTGGCGCAGGTGCATCAAATACTGTGTTCGGAAGCCAAGGTTCCTCTACCTTTCTTAGTAAGTTTACTGCTATACTTGCCGCAGGTTTTTTCATAACCAGCTTAGGGTTAGGTTACTTTGCTAAAGAGAAAGCTGAACAGCTGACTCAAGTAGGTTTGCCAAATCCAGCGGTGTTGGAAGTTCCAGTGCAAAAGCCGGCTTCAGATGATGTTCCGGTGCTTCAAGAGCAAAAGTCGGCAACTCCTGCGACTGACGTACCTCCAGCTCAAGAGCAAAAGTAAAACGGGTTTCATGATGTAACGTAGTATTGCCGAGGTGGTGGAATTGGTAGACACGCAACCTTGAGGTGGTTGTGCCCATAGGGTGTAGGGGTTCGAGTCCCCTTCTCGGTACCAATTATCAAGAATGCCCGCAGTAGCGGGCTTTCTTGTATGTGGAAGGTTAGATTGACCCTGAAAAGGATCAACCGTATACTTCCGCTCCAGCTTTGTCGCGGGATGGAGCAGTCTGGTAGCTCGTCGGGCTCATAACCCGAAGGTCGTCGGTTCAAATCCGGCTCCCGCAACCAGTTTTAGCGGAGCCCCTTATTAGGGGCTTTTTGTTAACTGGACACTTTATAGCGTCGGTATTCAACGACGTTTCAGAGATGGGCGCTTCGCCCATTTTTTCATTTTGCACAGCATGCACAAACATGCACTAGGGGGTTCAGGTGTCGAGCAAGCTAGAACAGTTGCAGGACTTGTTGGCCCCGGTGATCGTGGCCCTTGGCTATGAATGCTGGGGTATTGAATTTTCGGCTCAAGGCCGCCATTCAATGTTGCGTGTGTATATCGACAAGGAAGGCGGCGTACTGGTGGATGACTGCGCAATCGTGAGTCGTCAGATCAGCGGCGTTTTGGATGTCGAAGATCCTATCGCTGTTGAATACACCCTTGAAGTTTCTTCTCCTGGCATGGAACGCCCACTGTTCACCATTGAGCAGTTTGCGAAATTTGCCGGTGAGCAAGTGAGGATCAAGCTGCGCTCGCCTTTCGAAGGGCGACGTAACTTTCAGGGCCTTCTGCGCGGCGTAGAAGAGCAGGACATTGTGGTGCAAGTTGAAGACCATGAATTCCTGTTGCCGATCGATATGATCGACAAGGCCAACATTATTCCCAGTTTTGACTGAGACGCGGATCCCGCGGATCCAATGGCTTGCGAAAGGCGAGGCGTACGATGAGCAAAGAAGTACTGCTGGTTGTTGAGTCGGTGTCCAATGAAAAGGGCGTACCGGCAAACGTTATTTTTGAAGCGCTGGAGCTGGCTCTGGCCACCGCGACCAAAAAGCGTTTTGAGGACGAAGTCGAACTGCGTGTGGAAATCAATCGCCACACCGGTAACTACGAGACTTTCCGTCGCTGGACTGTGGTCGAAGACGAAGATCTGGATGATCCAGCATACGAGTTGGCGGTTGACCAGGCCCAGGCGAAACAGCCAGGCGCTGTAGCCGGCGATATTATCGAAGAGAAAATCGATTCTATCGAATTCGGTCGGATTGCTGCACAAACGGCCAAACAGGTCATCGTGCAAAAAGTCCGCGAAGCCGAGCGTGCTCAAGTAGTCGATGCTTATCGCGAGCGTCTGGGCGAGATCATTTCGGGTACCGTTAAAAAAGTGACACGTGACAACGTGATCGTTGATCTGGGCAATAACGCTGAAGCGTTGCTGGCCCGTGAAGACATCATTTCCCGTGAAACTTTCCGTGTTGGCGTACGCCTTCGCGCGCTGCTCAAGGAAATCCGCACAGAGAACCGCGGCCCTCAGCTGATCCTGTCGCGTACCGCGCCAGAGATGCTGATCGAGCTGTTCCGCATTGAAGTGCCAGAGATCTCCGAAGGCCTGATCGAAGTGATGGCGGCCTCCCGCGATCCTGGATCGCGCGCTAAAATAGCCGTTCGCTCCAAAGACAAACGCATTGATCCGCAAGGTGCCTGCATTGGTATGCGCGGTTCGCGTGTCCAGGCAGTGTCCGGCGAATTGGGCGGAGAGCGAGTGGATATCGTCCTTTGGGATGACAACCCGGCGCAGTTCGTGATCAACGCAATGTCGCCAGCAGAAGTGGCGGCAATTATCGTCGACGAAGATGCCCATGCAATGGACATCGCCGTTGGCGCAGACAATCTGGCCCAGGCGATTGGTCGCGGCGGTCAGAACGTACGTTTGGCCAGCCAGTTGACCGGCTGGACCTTGAACGTGATGACCGAATCGGACATCCAGGCTAAGCAGCAAGCAGAAACCGGCGACATCCTGCGCAACTTCATCGAAGAGCTGGAAGTCGATGAAGACCTGGCGCAGGTACTGGTTGATGAAGGCTTTACTAGCCTGGAAGAGATTGCCTACGTACCGGTGGAGGAAATGCTCAACATCGATGGCTTTGACGAAGATACCGTCAACGAGCTTCGCGCTCGGGCCAAGGATCGACTGTTGACTAAAGCCATCGCTACTGAGGAAAAGCTGGCAGACGCCCATCCGGCCGAAGACCTGCTCTCACTTGAGGGTATGGACAAGGATTTGGCGATGGAACTGGCGGTGCGCGGCGTAATTACCCGCGAAGACCTGGCCGAGCAGTCTATTGACGACCTGCTCGACATCGACGGCATTGACGATGATCGTGCCGGCAAGTTGATCATGGCCGCCCGAGCCCATTGGTTCGAGTAATTAGGCGCGGCCTGAGGAGAGAAATGCATGACGCAAGTCACGGTGAAACAACTGGCCGATGAGGTCAAAACACCGGTTGAGCGCCTGTTGCAGCAGATGCGTGAGGCAGGTCTGCCGCACAACGCCGCCGAGCAGAATGTGACCGACAGTGAGAAGCAAGCTCTGCTGACTCACCTGAAAAGCAGCCACAAGGCTAAAGTGGAAGAACCGCGCAAGATCACTTTGCAGCGTAAAACCACCAGTACCCTGCGTGTTGCTGGCAGCAAAAGCATTAGCGTTGAAGTACGCAAGAAGAAAGTCTTCGTACAGCAAAGCCCGGAAGAAATCGAAGCCGAGCGCAAACGTGAGATGGATGAACGTCGTGCAGTAGAAAGTGCCGCACGTCAGAAGGCTGAAGAAGAGTCCAAGCGTCGCGCCGAAGAAGAAGCGCGCCGTCAGCCTGCATCTACTCCTGCGCCAGCTCCAGCCGTAGCGGCACCTGCACCTGTGCAAACCGCACCGGCAGCAGCGCCTGCTCCGGCTGCTGATGCACGCAAGCGTGACGAACAGCGTCGCCCGGACAAACCACGTGCAGACGATAACAATCGTCGCGGTAGTGGTGACGGCGATCGTAAAAACGCTCCGCATCGTGCCTCGGTCAAAGAAAAAGCACCGACTCCACGTGTTGCTCCACGCACTTCCGACGAAGAAAGCGACAGCTTCCGTCGCGGTGGTCGTGGCAAGGGCAAGCTGAAGAAGCGTAACGCTCACGGTTTCCAGAGCCCAACCGGCCCTGTAGTTCGTGACGTGCAGATTGGCGAGACCATCACTGTCGGCGATTTGGCTGCACAGATGTCGGTCAAGGCTGCCGAAGTCATCAAGTTCATGTTCAAGCTGGGTACTCCAGCGACCATCAACCAGGTACTTGATCAGGAAACTGCTCAACTGGTAGCTGAAGAACTGGGCCACAAAGTGACTCTGGTAAGCGACAACGCCCTGGAAGATTCCCTGGCCGAATCCCTGAAATTCGAAGGCGAGTCGTTCTCCCGTGCTCCGGTTGTGACCGTAATGGGCCACGTTGACCACGGTAAAACTTCCCTGCTCGACTATATCCGTCGTGCCAAGGTAGCTGCTGGCGAAGCCGGTGGTATTACTCAGCACATCGGTGCGTACCACGTTGAAACCGAACGCGGCATGGTCACTTTCCTCGATACCCCGGGTCACGCTGCGTTTACCGCAATGCGTGCACGTGGTGCCAAGGCGACTGACATCGTGATTCTGGTTGTTGCTGCAGACGACGGCGTAATGCCGCAAACCATCGAAGCTGTTCAGCATGCGAAAGCCGCTGGCGTGCCTCTGGTTGTTGCAGTGAACAAGATCGACAAGCCAGGTGCTGATCTCGATCGCATCCGCAGCGAATTGTCCGTTCACGGCGTGACCTCGGAAGAGTGGGGTGGTGACACTCCGTTTGTTTCGGTCTCGGCGAAAATGGGTACCGGCGTTGACGAATTGCTCGAAGCCGTATTGCTGCAAGCTGAAGTTCTGGAACTCAAGGCCACTCCATCGGCTCCTGGCCGTGGTGTAGTTGTTGAGTCCCGCCTGGACAAAGGCCGTGGGCCTGTTGCAACTGTTCTGGTTCAAGACGGTACCCTGCGCCAAGGCGACATGGTTCTGGTCGGCTCCAACTACGGTCGCATCCGTGCCATGCTCGATGAGAACGGCAAGCCTATCAAGGAAGCCGGTCCATCCATCCCTGTCGAGATCCTCGGCCTGGACGGAACGCCAGATGCTGGCGACGAGATGAGCGTAATGACTGACGAGAAGAAGGCGCGTGAAGTTGCCCTGTTCCGTCAAGGCAAGTTCCGCGAAGTGAAACTGGCGCGTGCTCACGCAGGCAAGCTGGAAAACATCTTCGAGAACATGGGCCAGGAAGAGAAGAAGACGCTTAACATCGTCCTCAAATCTGACGTCCGTGGTTCCTTGGAAGCTCTGCAGGGCGCGTTGAGCGGCCTGGGTAACGACGAAGTGCAAGTGCGCGTAGTTGGCGGCGGTGTTGGTGGTATCACCGAGAGCGACGCTAACCTGGCACTGGCCTCCAACGCTGTTCTGTTTGGCTTCAACGTGCGTGCCGATGCCGGCGCTCGCAAGATTGTCGAGCAGGAAGGTCTGGACATGCGTTACTACAACGTCATCTACGACATCATCGAAGACGTCAAGAAAGCCCTTACCGGCATGCTTGGCAGCGACGTTCGGGAGAACATCCTGGGTATCGCTGAAGTCCGTGACGTGTTCCGTTCGCCTAAGTTTGGCGCGGTTGCAGGTTGCATGGTGCTTGAAGGTGTTGTTCACCGTAACCGTCCAATCCGCGTACTGCGTGAAGACATCGTTATCTACGAAGGCGAGCTGGAATCCCTGCGCCGCTTTAAAGATGACATGTCCGAAGTGCGTGCCGGCATGGAATGCGGTATCGGCGTCAAGAGCTACAACGACGTTAAAGTCGGTGACAAGATCGAAGTGTTCGAGAAGGTCCAGGTTGCTCGCAGCCTCTAACTCGCGAGCCTCAAGAGCGAGGACGAGCCCGCGCATGCAAATGCGCAGTGCTCGGCCTGGACTCTAAACGCAACGCCCGGTCCGGCTTCTGTCGTGCCGGGCGTTTGCCGCTTTCAGACCGCATGGGTTTCCCATGGGTGAGTAACAGGTAACAATACATGGCAAAAGAATATAGCCGTACCCAACGTATTGGCGATCAGATGCAGCGCGAGCTGGCACAGCTGATCCGTCGTGAAGTCAAAGACCCGCGCGTGGGTCTGGTCACCATTACTGCTGTTGAAGTCAGCCGTGACGTCGGTCACGCGAAGATCTTCATCACCGTGATGGGCGAGGACAGCGCTGAAGAGATCGCTCAAAGCATCAAGGTGCTGAACTCGGCAGCGGGTTTCCTGCGCATGCAACTGGCGCGTGAAATGAAACTGCGCAGCGTTCCTCAGCTGCACTTCCACTACGATGAAAGTGTCGTGCGTGGCGCTCACCTGTCCGCTTTGATCGAGCGTGCAGTGGCTGAAGACAATCAGCACCCTGAAGCCACTGCTCCCGAAGACACCAAGGAGTAACCGGTGGCTCAGGTCAAGCGTATCCGTCGTAACGTCAGCGGCATCATCCTGCTCGACAAGCCGCTTGGATTCACTTCCAACGCGGCCCTGCAGAAAGTTCGCTGGCTGCTCAATGCCGAGAAGGCAGGGCACACCGGTAGCCTAGATCCATTGGCCAGCGGTGTCTTGCCGTTGTGCTTTGGCGAAGCCACCAAGTTTTCGCAATACCTGCTCGATTCCGACAAGGGTTATGAAACCCTGATGCAATTGGGCAAGACCACCACGACTGCAGATGCTGAAGGCGATGTTTTGCTGACACGTCCAGTGACCGTTGGTCGCGCCGATATCGAAGCTGTTTTGCCTAGTTTTCGTGGGAAAATCAGTCAGATACCGCCGATGTACTCTGCACTCAAGCGAGACGGACAGCCGCTTTACAAGTTGGCCCGTGCAGGCGAAGTGGTGGAGCGTGAACCACGTTCTGTTACTATTACCCGCCTCGAATTGCTGGCCAGCGAAGGTGACACTGCGCGCTTGGCCGTCGACTGCACCAAAGGCACCTATATCCGTACCCTCGTGGAAGATATCGGTGAGCAACTGGGTTGCGGTGCATACGTTGCAGAGCTGCGTCGTACACACGCTGGACCTTTCAGCCTGGCCCAAACGGTGACGCTGGAAGAGTTGGAAGCTGTGCATGCCGAAGGCGGCAACGAAGCGGTTGATCGCTTCCTTATGCCATCGGACAGTGGCTTGCTGGACTGGCCATTACTGCACTTCTCGGAACACAGTGCGTTCTATTGGCTCAATGGCCAACCGGTTCGTGCTCCTGATGCCCCGAAGTTCGGTATGGTACGAGTACAAGATCACAACGGTCGCTTTATCGGTATCGGTGAAGTGAGCGAAGACGGGCGCATCGCGCCGCGTCGACTGATTCGGTCGGAATGACCGAAACCAGGCTGCATCGGGATGTAATACTCTTGGGGCAGACTGGAATGAGGGTGGCTGTTATTAGGCACGGTCACATCTCACTTTTAAATACGAGGATTTGTCCTCGGCCTATTGGATCTGTCTTGTTCGCAAGCAGGCCCTAATTGAAAGGAAAGCCAAATGGCACTTACAGTTGAACACAAAGCAGAAATCGTAGCTGACTACCAGCAAGCTCCAGGTGATACAGGTTCTCCAGAAGTGCAGGTTGCACTGCTGACCTTTAACATCAACACGCTGCAAGGTCACTTCAAGGCAAACATCAAGGATCACCACTCCCGTCGTGGTCTGATCCGCATGGTAAACCAGCGTCGTAAGCTGCTGGACTACCTCAAAGGCAAAAACGTTGAGCGTTACAAAACGCTGATCGCTCGCCTGGGTCTGCGTCGCTAATAGCGATGTTGCTAGAGGCTGGTTGTCTGTCGTGCGTTTGCGGATTTTCCGCAGGCGTACGGCAGGCTTCCAGCCTCAAGTTTTATCTGGACTAGCCGGATTCTTACGAAAGCTTGCCGCGCGGGCTGTTTTCGTAAGCATCTTGAGTCGGGTCAATACCCGATGTTGCGCATGACTTTCGCAAGAAACCCGTTCCCCAAGAGCCACAAAGAAGGTAGGACACCGTGAACCCGGTTATCAAAAAATTTCAGTTCGGTCAGTCGACCGTTACTCTAGAGACTGGCCGTATCGCCCGTCAGGCCTCCGGCGCAGTATTGGTCACCGTTGACGACGACGTCAGCGTGTTGGTGACTGTTGTCGGCTCCAAGCAAGCTGATCCAGGCAAGGGCTTCTTCCCTCTGTCTGTTCACTACCAAGAAAAAACCTACGCCGCGGGTAAAATCCCAGGCGGTTTCTTCAAACGTGAAGGTCGCCCTTCCGAGAAAGAAACCCTGACGTCGCGTCTGATCGACCGTCCGATCCGTCCGCTGTTCCCAGAAGGTTTCATGAACGAAGTGCAGGTTGTCTGCACCGTTCTGTCCACCAGCAAGAAAACCGATCCGGACGTCGCTGCGATGATCGGTACTTCGGCAGCCCTGGCTATCTCCGGTATTCCTTTTGATGGTCCGATCGGCGCTGCCCGCGTTGCTTACCACGAAAGCACCGGCTACCTGCTGAACCCGACTTACGAGCAACTGGCTGCTTCGAGCCTGGACATGGTCGTTGCCGGTACTTCGGAAGCCGTATTGATGGTTGAATCGGAAGCCAAAGAGCTGACCGAAGACCAGATGCTGGGCGCAGTACTGTTTGCCCACGACGAATTCCAGGTAGTGATCCAGGCTGTCAAAGAGCTGGCTGCCGAAGCTGCAAAACCAACGTGGGACTGGGCTGCTGCCCCGGAAGCTACCGCACTGCTGGGCGCTATCCGTGCCGAGTTCGGCGAAGCGATCTCCCAGGCTTACACCATCACCGTCAAGGCAGACCGTTACGCACGTCTGGGCGAGTTGAAGGATCAGGTTGTAGCCAAGCTGTCCGGTGAAGAAGGCCAGCCTTCTGCCAGCGAAGTCAAAGCTGCTTTCGGCGAAATCGAATACCGCACCGTTCGCGAAAACATCGTAAACGGCAAGCCGCGTATCGATGGCCGTGACACCAAGACTGTTCGTCCTCTGAACATCGAAGTAGGTGTTCTGCCGAAGACCCACGGTTCTGCTCTGTTCACCCGTGGTGAAACTCAGGCTCTGGTTGTTGCAACGCTGGGTACTGCCCGTGACGCACAACTGCTGGACACCCTGGAAGGCGAGAAAAAAGACCCGTTCATGCTGCACTACAACTTCCCTCCGTTCTCGGTAGGTGAGTGTGGTCGTATGGGTGGCGCCGGTCGTCGCGAAATCGGTCACGGCCGTCTGGCCCGCCGTTCGGTTCAGGCCATGCTGCCTGCTGCCGACGTGTTCCCGTACACCATCCGTGTTGTATCGGAAATCACCGAATCCAACGGTTCCAGCTCGATGGCATCGGTGTGTGGTGCTTCCCTGGCACTGATGGACGCTGGTGTTCCGATGAAGGCACCGGTTGCCGGTATCGCCATGGGTCTGGTTAAAGAAGGCGAGAAATTCGCTGTCCTGACCGACATCCTGGGTGACGAAGATCACTTGGGCGACATGGACTTCAAAGTAGCCGGTACCGCCAAAGGTGTTACCGCGCTGCAGATGGACATCAAGATCAAGGGCATCACCGAAGAAATCATGGAGATCGCACTGGGCCAAGCTCTGGACGCTCGCCTGAACATCTTGGGTCAGATGAACCAGATCATTGCCGTATCGCGCAACGAACTGTCGGCCAACGCTCCGACCATGATTGCGATGAAGATCGACACCGACAAAATCCGTGATGTCATCGGTAAAGGCGGCGCGACCATCCGTGCAATCTGTGAAGAAACCAAAGCTTCGATCGATATCGAAGACGACGGTTCGATCAAGATCTTCGGCGAAACCAAAGAAGCTGCAGAAGCAGCGCGTCAGCGCGTTCTGGGCATCACCGCTGAAGCCGAGATCGGCAAGATCTACGTGGGCAAGGTTGAGCGTATCGTCGACTTCGGCGCATTCGTAAACATCCTGCCTGGCAAGGACGGCCTGGTTCACATCTCCATGCTGAGCGACGCTCGCGTTGAGAAAGTGACTGACATTCTTAAAGAAGGTCAGGAAGTTGAAGTACTGGTACTGGACGTGGATAACCGCGGCCGTATCAAGCTGTCCATCAAGGACGTAGCTGCTGCCAAGGCATCGGAAGCGTAATAGCCCCCGATACCCGCGTTACAAAAAAGGATCCTTCGGGATCCTTTTTTTATGGGCGACGAAAAGTCAGCGCCAATGGGCGATAGGCCATGAGTGGAAACCCGCAACTTGCATGCAAATTTGCAGGGCGTCATGCATTCTGCACGATCGCCATTGTGGAGATAAATCGTAAGCCATTGATTTATAAGGATTAATTTATCTTAAAAAGTTGGCACAGGCCCTGCAATAGTAGAGATAACCCTGCTGCCATAAGACGGCGCAGATTTTAAAGAAGACAGGAGTTACTCGTATGAAGAAGTTCGCTATCGCTGCTGCAACTGCCACCGCTCTGACCCTGACCATGGCCAACGCTGCATTTGCTGCTCAAGCGACTACACAGGCACCGATGGTCGTCGCTGCTGGCGAAGTAACTAAAGCCAAGGAAGCCACTTCTGACACCTGGATCACCACCAAAGTGAAAGCTGACCTGGTGACTGAAAAAGGCATTCCGGGCACCGATATCAAAGTTGAGACAAACAAAGGTGTTGTTTCCCTTTCCTCGATGGTCCCAGTGACCGAAGCTCAAAAAGACATCGCTGTTGCCATCACCAAAAAGATCAAAGGCGTTAAAGCTGTCTCGGCTGATGGCCTGAAAGCCGAATAAACACCCCTCATTTCGTAGAACCGGGGGAAACAAAGCCGCAGCGGGTGATTTGAGCAGTACGCCCGCAGGCTTTGAAACAAGGTTCATGCGACGGCCATATGGATGTGGCCATTACAGCCCTCGGCGCTTGCGTCGGGGGCTGTTCTATTTCTGCTGAATATGTAGTCGCTGACGAGGCACGAGGCTGCGATGGGGTGCGTAGCAGCCCCGACCTTGTGGTGGTGCCCTTAATCGCAGCCTCTTGCCTCGTCAGCGACTACAGGTTTTGCCGGCACGCTTACTCGCTATCCAGATGCAGAGGCGAAATCACCCGGCCATCACTCTCTGCTTCACCCAACGTGGCATCGATAAAGTACACGCGCTCATCAGCCAACTGGCCTTTGTCCACCAGGAAGTCCTTGATGCTGCTTGCGCGGTCCTGGCCGAGTTGACGCAACAGCACTTCGCTTTTGCTCCAGAAGTCGATCAATGCATCGGTCATTTTGGCCGCGCGCTCGTCACGGCTCAGGTCTTTCCATTCTGCAGGCGGCTGCTGTTTGAGACGGGTGCGGTAGATGCCTTCGAGCAACGGTCCTTTCTCATCATCCGGCACGGTCAGCAAACCCGCCTTGGCCGGGACTTTGTCACCACGGCGCTGGAGGATCTTGTAGTAGTTGTACTGGAACTCGCGCTCAAGACGTTCTTTCGCAATGAAAGGGCCATCACTGCTCTGTGCTGCAGTCCCTTCGATCTCCAGGCGCAAGGCGGGGCGTTCTTTCAACGCCTGGGCCAGGGTGGTCAGCGCTTTTTGCGCCTCAGGGCTCAGCTCGCTTGATCCTGGCGCGAATGAAACCGTGCCCAGGTCTTCGGCGCCGCCACCATTGATCAGGCCGCCAATGAACTTGAAGGGGGCTTGGGCGGCACGCAGCACCAGATTGCGCACGGTCTGCCAGATAATGGGCATCACACTGAATTGCGGGTTGTTAAGGTCGCCGCTGATCGGCAGCTCGATGGAGATCTTGCCGTCCGTGTCTTTGAGCAAAGCAATTGCCAGTTTGATCGGCAGATCAACCGCATCGGGGCTGTCGACTTTCTCCCCGAGCTGCAATTGCTCGACCACCAGTTTGTTCTCGGCCTTGAGCTGACCCTTGGTGATCATGTAGTGCAGATCAAGGTTCAGCCGACCCTTGCGGATACGGTAGCCGGCAAATTTGCCGGAGTAGGGCGTCAATGTCGTCAGTTCGACACGCTTGAAGCTGGTGGCGATATCCAGGCTTGCCATCGGGTCAAACGGGTTGACGCTGCCCTTGATGGTCACCGGGGCATAACGGTCGACCTTACCCGCTATATTCACCGGGGCGGGCTTGGCATTGCGGCTATCGATGGTGCCGATCTGTCCGTTGAGCTGTTGAACGGCTGTCTGGAAGTTGGGTGTCAGGCTGAAGTCGGCGAAGTTGGCCGAGCCGTCGTTGATCGCAATCGCGCCTATGTGAATGCCCAGCGGCTTGTCCTTGCTGGCGGTGCTCTTGGCGGTGCTGCCTGCGGGTTGGGGGATCAGCAGGTCATCAATATTGGTGGTGCGGTCGTCGTTGATCATGAAGCGCACGTACGGCTTCTCGAAGTTGACCCTGGTCACCGACAAGCTATCGCCGTGCTGGTATTTCACGTCCTCCAGCACCAGTTTTTGCCACTTGAGGAAGTCGCGGTCTTTGAGTGTGTCCAGCGTGTGCAGTTGATCGACCTGTGCACGGCCCTCTACGGTAAAGGCCAGTGGCTCGGTGCTTTTGAGATCGACCGCCAGGTCGCTGCCGAGCATGGCGCTGCGCAGTTCAAGTCGTATGAACGGATCGATGTAGGCCTGGGCGATACGCAGGTCGATGTCCTTGGTTGTAACCTTGAGCCTGGCACTCACCGGGCTCAGGTTGACGTCGCCACTGGCGTCAAGCTTGCCTTGCTTGCCCACACCGGTATCCAGTTTGAGGGTGAAGGGCGAGCGGTTCAGGCTGTCGAAGTTCTGCAGGTTCAAGTTAAGCGGACCGATATCCAGCGCTACCGGGGTTTTGGGCTCTTTATCGGCGAGGTGTACGCGATAGTCGCGTAATTCAACATCCTTAAGCAGCACTTCCCACGGCTTGCCCGGTGCTACGGGTGCTGATTTTGGTGCTTCAACCGTGACGACTTGTTCTTTTTTGGACGGTGCCTTTGTGGCTGGAGTGGCAAACAGTTTTTGCCAATCAAGCTGGCCATCCTTCTCGCGGGTGGCCCAGGTTTCGAGGTTGCGGCTGTTGATCTTGCCGACGACGACTTGCTGCTTGGCCAGATCCACGCGGGTGTCACTGACATCCAGGCGCTCCAGTCGTACCAGGGGGCGCCCGTCTGGAGCGTTGATCTTGAACGGAGCAATGCTGGCCGAGGCATTGGTCAGCACCATCTCGGTTTCTTTGGACAGGTTCAGGCTGTAATCGGTGCTGAAATTCAGCACGCCATCTTCCAGTACCAGTGGCAGGGCATCGCGTACATAAGGCCACCAGACCTTCATCTGGCCATCGGTAACTTTCAGTTTGCCGGTGGAGGCTATAGGCACCAGGCTTAACGTGCCGCTCCAGTCAATACGCCCGCCCGCCGGGCCGACAGCCACCAGGGTCATGTCGGCGTTGTCATCGGGCAGGGTGCTGAGGTTTTTCAGCTCCAGGTCCATTGAGTCGTACAAAAATTCAATGGGTTCGCCGGGACGCATATCGGTGAAGTGCAGGTAGCCGTCAGCCAGCTTGATGCTGTCGAGGCGCACAGGGAACGGTTTGCTGTCGGGTTCGCTCGGGGCAGGTTCGCTGGCCGGCAACTTGAACAGTTGGGTCAGATTGAGTGAGCCATCCTTGTTGAACAGCACCTCGGTCTTGGGCTTGTCCAGTTGGACTTCAGCCAGGTGCAACGCTTTTGTCCACAGGCTATCGAGCTGAAGATTGACGTACAGCCGTTCAAAACCGATCTGTTCCTTGCCTGGTTCGCCGGTCCTGAACCCCCACAGTGTCAGCTCCAGGCTGAAAGGGTTGAATTCCAGCCGGTCGAGTTTGGCGGGCACCGTGGCGTAGTTGGCAAGCTGCTGGTTGATGATGCGCAGGCCAATGCCCGGCAAAATCAGGAAGCCAAGCACGCTGTACAGCGCGATAGCAATCAGCACGGTGCCGATGGCGCGGATCAATCCTTTGAGCATGTAGGGCGTCGTCTATAGCAGTCGGAGTGCCTTTGAGTATGGCACGCGTTTCTGGTTCCGAGACGAACGCTGTACTCAGAGGATGTTTTAAAACTGAAGGATCAAGGTTTTCAACGGTGGCTGCTGATCCTGGGACGGGAAGTCACTGGCCGGGGTCAATACTTGCCAGTCGCGAACCGGGCGGCCTGCCTTCTCGGCACAGCGCAAAACCTGTTCGCGCCAGTCGTCCATGCTGACCTTCGCCAGGTTGTTGCAACAAATCAGCACGCCGTCCGGGGCGGTAGTCAACACCGCAGGCTTGAGCAGGCTTTGGTAATCGCGCAGCAGATCGACTGTGCCGAATGCGCTTTTGGCCCATGCAGGGGGGTCAAGCAACACCAGATCATATTCACGTTGATCCAGTCGCGGGTAGGCGGGCAGCTTGTGGCGGCGTTGAATAATCGGCAAGCCGGCCAGTTGGCGGATGGCTGCAAAATAGTCGGACTGCACGAACTTCATCTTGGGCAATTGAGGGTTCAGCAGGCCGTTTTCCCGGCCCACCGCGAGGTTACCCTCGGCGAAATCGAGATTGCAGACTTCACGGGCGCCACCCGCAGCCGCACTCAGGCCCACGCCGCAAGTGTAGGAGAAGAGGTTGAGTACGCTTTTGCCGGCACTGTGTTGTTTGACCCAGCCGCGAGCGTTGCGCAGGTCGAGAAACAACAGAGGGTCTTGCCCGGCATGGCGCCCGCGCACGCGGTACTTCAGCCCCCATTCGTGGCCGACGGTGTCTTCGAGTGCGGCATCTTCAGCGCGGTACACGGTATCTTCGCGATCAATGCGTGAATTGCCCTGGGAGCGGTCGTTGTAAACCAGCAACAGGTCGAGGCCCAAGTGACGATTGATCGCGTCATGCAGTTGCAGCAAATCATCGCGCTCAAGACGCTGATGAAAGCTTTGCACCAGCAGTTGCGGGCCGTAGCGGTCGATGGTCAGTCCGCCAGCGCCTTCCTGGCTGCCGTGGAACAGGCGATAGCAGTCAGTGCCCTGAGCATGCAGCTCGGCCAACAGGTCGTGACGGTTATCGAGGGCGGCGCGCAGCGCCTGATTCAAGGAAGACATGCCATGCGCCTTGGGGGATAGATAAGGCGCGGCAGTTTAGCAGAATAGGGTGTACGAAACTTCAGTGTGGAAGCGGGCTTGCTCACGATCGTATCCGCGCGGCTTGACCGACAGACCGAGTAGTCTGCATCGCGAGCAAGCCCGCTCCCACAGGGTGTGCGGTTACTCCCGCTCGATCGCCAGCGCCACGCCCTGGCCACCGCCAATGCACAGGGTTGCCAGGCCTTTTTTCCCGTCGCGCTTGATCATTTCGTGGAGCAGGGTGACGAGGATACGGCAGCCCGACGCTCCAATCGGGTGGCCAATGGCAATAGCCCCTCCGTTGACGTTGACCTTGCTCGCGTCCCAGTTCAACTCTTTGCCCACTGCCAGCGCTTGTGCCGCGAACGCTTCGTTGGCTTCGATCAGGTCCAGTTGCTCAAGGCTCCAGCCTGCCTTGCTCAGGCAGCGCTGAGTGGCGCTCACAGGACCGATACCCATGATGGCCGGGTCTACGCCAGCGTTGGCGTAGGCGGCAATCCTGGCCAGCACCGGCAAGCCAAGGGCTTTGGCCTTGGTGGCACTCATCAGCATCACTGCGGCTGCGCCGTCATTGAGTGAGGATGCATTACCCGCGGTCACGGAGCCGTCCTTCTTGAAGGCTGGACGAAGCTTGGCCAACGACTCGGCAGTGGTGCCTGCGCGAGGCTGTTCGTCGGTGGCGAAAGCGATCGGATCGCCTTTGCGCTGCGGGATCAGGATGGGGGTGATCTCATCGACAAAGCGCCCGGCTTCAATAGCTGCCGTGGCTTTTTGTTGCGAGGCGGCGGCAAAGGCGTCTTGCGCTTCACGGCTGATGTCGTACTTATCCACAAGGTTCTCTGCAGTGATACCCATGTGGTAGTCGTTGAACGCATCCCACAGGCCATCGCTGATCATGGTGTCGACGATCTGGCCGTGGCCCATGCGCAGGCCGGTGCGGGCACCGGGCATGATGTAGTTGGACAGGCTCATGTTTTCCTGTCCGCCGGCAATGATCACCTCTGCATCGCCGCAACGAATCGCCTGGGCGGCCAGGTGCAGGGCCTTGAGCCCCGAGCCGCAGACTTTGTTGAGGGTCAAGGCAGGAACCGCGAAGGGTAGCCCGGCCTTGATTGCAGCCTGGCGAGCAGGGTTTTGCCCGGCCCCGGCGGTCAGTACCTGGCCCATGATCACTTCGTCGACCTGAGTGCCATCCAGCCCGGTTTGCACCAGTAACTGGCGGATGACCGCAGCGCCCAGTTCCACGGCGGGTACATGGGCCAGGGAGCCTTGAAAACTGCCAACGGCAGTGCGGGTAGCGGCAACGATTACGACATCTTGCATTGCTAGAGTCCTCTTTATTCTTGGAGTGTTGTGCTCGGAGTCAGGCGGGCATGGTGGCATGAAATTCACCCATGGGTGTAGTCGCTGCCGCAGGCTACGATTGCATCGGTACAGTCCGTCAGATTGGTCGTTGCAGTTGTATCGCAGCCTGCGTTCCTCGGCAGCGACTACAGGCTTTTGTTGCTCAGCCCCATGCGCCGCCGTGCTCGTTGCACGGAGCCATTGCGCACGGCCCAGCGAAGGATCGGCGCCGTACTGTTCACTTCGGCCCGCACCAGCTTGCGAATCAGAGGACGCTGGTGCAGTCCCAGTTGATCGCTGGCCCAGTCAGGCAGCAAATCAATCCCGGCCTTCATCATCAGCGCGCCAAAGGGTTTGGCCAGCAGGCTGGGGGAGGGAGCATTGAGCAGCAGGCGAATCACCTCGTGGCTACGCTCATCACACAGCAATTGTGGACGGATTGCCTCGAGGTAGTCGGTCACTTGCTGGCGTGAGCGCGGAACGTTTGTAGCGCCCAGGCGTTCAGCGATCATGGCTATTTCGTCGTAGTAACGATCCTGATCTGCACCGGATAAATGGGGGTTGCGATAGCGCAAGTGGGCGGCGAGGAAATTGCTGACCTCTGCCACATGCACCCAAGTCAACAATTCGGGGTCGCTGGCGGCATAGGGGCGACCATCGAGGCCGGTGCCGGTGACTTGCAGGTGGATGGTACGCACCTTGTCGATCAGCCAGTTGGCATCACCGGTGGCACCGAAAGTGGTTCCAGAAATGAACTGCCCGGTGCGGCGTAACCGACCCAGCATGTCCTGACGAAAATTGGAGTGGTCCCACACCCCGGCCAGGGCCAGTGGGTGCAAGGCTTGCAGCATCAAGGCGCTGATGCCGCCAATCAGCATGCTGGTGAAATCACCATGTACCTGCCAACTGATGGAGTCCGGGCCAAACAGGCCGGGATCGCCCTTGGGGTTTTCGAGGTCGAGCTGGCCGAGGGAGAGCCCGGTCAGGCTCATGATCTGGCGTTCGATGGGGCGGCGGATAAGTTCCATGATGCCTTTCTCGATGGTGCCAGCCAGTCGGTGAAGACTGGCTGGCTATCAATCAACCGCGATGGCGACCGCGGAAGTAGTTGATCAGACCTTGGGTCGAAGCATCGTCGGCCGGCTCTTCCTGGCTGCCGACCAGGCGGTTGTAAACGCCCTTGCCCAGTTCCTTGCCCAGCTCGACACCCCATTGGTCGAAGGCGTTGATGCCCCAGATCACGCTTTGCACAAAGACCTTGTGCTCGTACAGCGCAACCAGCGCGCCCAGACGACGCGGGCTGATGCGTTCAACCACCAGGGTATTGCTCGGACGGTTG
The DNA here is from genome assembly GCF_037055275.1 of Pseudomonas sp. ML2-2023-3. Taxonomy (NCBI): domain Bacteria; kingdom Pseudomonadati; phylum Pseudomonadota; class Gammaproteobacteria; order Pseudomonadales; family Pseudomonadaceae; genus Pseudomonas; species Pseudomonas sp. ML2-2023-3. The sequence goes on along the minus strand of NZ_CP146343.1, from coordinate 5,146,149 downwards.
CCTGGAATCACCTTGTGCGGTGCGAGTTTTTGCACCTCTTCTTCGGCCATGCCTTTGTCGCGCAATTCAGTTTCGGCTTCTTCGCGGGTTTTACCCAGCATCAGAGCCTGGCTTTGCGACAGGCAGTTGGCATACAGCCACTGATGGTGATCGGCCACAGGGTTGAAACTGACGATCGGCACGATGAAATCGGCCGGGATCAGCTGGGTGCCCTGATGCAGTAACTGGTGATACGCATGCTGACCGTTGCAGCCTACGCCGCCCCAGATGACAGGACCCGTGTCGGTGGACACCGGAGTGCCGTCCTGGCGCACGCTTTTGCCGTTGGACTCCATGTCCAGCTGTTGCAAGTGTTTGGTGATGTTGCGCAGGTAGTGGTCGTACGGCAGGATCGCGTGGCTTTGTGCGCCCCAGAAATTGCCATACCAGACACCCAGTGCGGCCATCAGCACAGGCATGTTCTGTTCAAACGGAGCGGTCTGGAAGTGCTGGTCCATGGTGTAGGCACCGGACAGAAGCTCCTTGAAGTTGGACATGCCGATTGCCAGGGCAATTGGCAAGCCGATGGCCGACCACAGCGAGTAACGCCCGCCGACCCAGTCCCACATCGGGAAGATGTTCTCTTCGCGAATACCGAAGGCCACAGCGGCCGCGTTGTTGCTCGATACGGCGATAAAGTGGCGATGCAGCTCTGCTTCCGAACCGCCCTGGGCCAGGTACCAGGCCCGGGCAGCCTGAGCGTTTTTCAGGGTTTCGAGGGTGTTGAAGGATTTGGACGAAACGATAAACAGCGTGGTTTCGGCGCGCAATTTGGCGGTCAGTTCATGGAATTCACTGCCGTCGATATTTGCCAGGTAGTGGCAACGCACCCCTTTTTGGGCGTAGGACAACAGCGCTTCAGAGACCAGCTCGGGGCCCAGGAAAGAGCCACCAATGCCAATGTTGACGATATCGGTGATCGGTTTTTCGGTGTAACCACGCCACAGACCGTCGTGAATCCTGCCGACCAGCTCGGTCATCTGGTTCAGGACTTTATGCACCTCGGGCATGATGTTCACGCCGTTCACCGACAGTTTGTCGGCAACCGGGCGGCGCAGCGCGGTGTGCAAGGCTGGACGGCCTTCAGAGGCGTTGACGATTTCGCCACCAAACAGCGACTTGATCGCGCCTTTGAGATCGACCTCGTTGGCGAGATTGACCAACAGGTCGCGGGTCTCGTTGGTGATCAGGTTTTTCGAGTAGTCCAGAAACAGCCCGCAGCTGCTCAGGGTGAATTCTTCAAAACGTTTGGGGTTGCTGTTAAACGCGTCGCGCATGCTGAAATTTTGCATGTCAGCGCGGTGGAGTTTCAACGCTTGCCAAGCGGGCAGAGCGGTAACGTCATGAGGGGTGCGGTAGTACGCCATCGCTGCGGATATCCTTTTTGCTTGAACTGCCTTTGGACACTGAAAACGCCTGCACCTTTTTATTATCGAGGTGCCCGGTCGGTCTGATTCTGCACGTCAGCTAGAAGCAGGGCGATTACAGTACCTCTCTCGCCTGCTTCTGTCTTGGCTTTGTCTGACAACAAACGGTAACTTTTGTCACCGCTGTGTCACACGAGCTGAATCGTTTCAGTGTTTCTTTATGGAGTGCGGGTCATTCCGCGGGTCCGCGCAGTCGGCTCTGTCAGAGCGCGCTGTCGAGGTTTAAGTGCACGTTGTCGATTAAACGGGTGGCACCCATAAAAGCCGCGACCAAAATCACCAGGTCACGATCAGTGGCCGTGGCCGGGAGCAAAGTCTGGCCGTGACGCACTTCCAGGTAGTCGGGGCGAAAGCCGATGGCTTCGATCTGCGCCAGATGCTGGCTGACCAATGCCGGGTAATCGCGCTCACCAGCTTCAATGGCGTGAGCCATCTCGCTCAAATGACGGTACAGCGCAGGTGCCAGGGCACGCTGCTCTTCGCTCAGGTAACCATTTCGCGAAGACAGGGCCAGGCCATCTTCGGCGCGTACGGTCGGTTCACTGATGATCTGGATCGGAAAGTTGAGGTCGTTGACCATTGCACGAATGACTGCCAGCTGCTGGTAGTCCTTTTGGCCAAAGATCGCCAGATCAGGCTGAACCATATTGAACAGTTTGCTGACCACCGTGGTCACGCCATCGAAATGCCCCGGGCGACGGCTGCCGCACAGTTCATTGCTCAACTTGGCGGCAGTAACACGGGTCAGGCCCTCCATGCCGTTGGGGTACATTTCCTCGACGGTTGGGGCAAACAGCAAATGGCAACCTGCCTGCAGGAGTCTTTCCTGATCGGCCGCCAGAGTGCGCGGATAGGTGGCGAGGTCTTCGTTGGCACCAAACTGCAGCGGGTTTACAAAAATGCTGGCCACTACAAAGTCAGCCTGTTGCGCGGCGGTGGTAACCAGGGCGCCATGACCGCTGTGCAGATTGCCCATGGTCGGAACCAGGGCTATTTGTTTGCCTTCGCGGCGTGCACGGGCGATAACGGCGCGCAATTCGCGAACGGTTTTAACTGTGTTCATGCAGAGAACCCGTGTTCGGTAGCAGGAAAGCTGACGGCTTTGACTTCAGTGACGTAGGCACTCAGGGCGGACTGGATGTCAGGCTGGCCGGTCATGAAATTCTTCACAAACTTGGGCACACGACCCGTCAGCGACAGGCCGAGCATGTCGTGCAGCACCAGGACCTGTCCGTCTGTGTCACTGCCGGCACCAATGCCGATCACCGGGATTTTCACTGCGTGGGTGATTTCTGCCGCCAGTTCGCTCGGTACGCACTCAAGCAGCAGCATGGCTGCGCCTGCTTGCTCCAGGGCAATGGCGTCGGCACGCATCTGGCGCGCCTGGTTTTCGTTGCGTCCCTGAACTTTGTAACCGCCCAGTACGTTCACCGTCTGCGGGGTCAGACCCATGTGCGCGCACACAGGGATACCTCGTTCGGTCATGGCGCGAATCGATTCGGCGAGCCACACGGCGCCTTCGACTTTGACCATGTGCGCGCCGGCTTTCATCAGCAGCGCGCTGTTGTTCAGGCTTTGTTCCAGGGTCGCATTCGCCATGAAGGCCATGTCTGCGAGAATCAGGGCGTCCTGGTTACCGCGTTTGACGCAAGCCACGTGGTAAGCCATGTCGGCGGTCGTCACAGGCAATGTGCTGTCATGCCCTTGTAGAACCATGCCCAGGGAGTCGCCTACCAGTAACACTTCAACACCGGCCTGATTGCAGGCATGGGCAAAGGTGGCGTCATAGCACGTCAGCATGGTGATTTTTTCACCTTTTTGCTTAAGGCTTTGCAGGGTGGTCAGGGTAATAGCTGGCATGAAAAGGATCCTCGTCAGGCAGTGTGATAACCACTGCGAGTAACGCGTGTGATTCATCGTTATGAACAGGCACACCTTTATAGAGGGCGCTTATAAAGCCTGCTTTTCACATTGCGCCATCCAGCGGATGGCAGCGGGATGCCTATAGTCGTGACGAGCTCACAGGAAGTCAATTCCGGGTGTTACCGCAAAGGTGTTACCCGGTTATTGATTCGTTTCAGCTTAAGCGGTGATGCGCTCAAGCCCGATGAATGGGCAGTCGGCCAGCAATTGCGACAGGCTACGGCCATCGGCGAGTTTCAGGGATGCTGGCGCCACTTCAGCCAGGGGGTAGAGCACAAAAGGTCGGGCGTGCATGTGGTAGTGGGGGACTTTGAGGCGGGGTTCGTCGATCAGGCGATCGCCAAACAGCAAAATGTCGAGATCCAGGGTGCGTGGGCCCCAGCGTTCGTGGCGTTCGCGACCTTGATCTAGCTCGATGGCTTGCAGTGCGTCGAGCAGGTCCAGAGGTGGCAGCGTGCTGTCGATGGCGGCCACGGCATTGGTGTAGCGCGGCTGACCGGGTAGCAATGAATCGCTTTGATAGAACGCCGACACCCCGACGAGTCGGGAGTCAGGCAATTGCGCCAGTGCCTGGACGGCACTGCGCAATTGCTCTTCAGGGGCGGCCAAGTTGCTGCCCATTCCAATGTAGACGCGCTCCATCGCTTACTCGTCCGCTGCGGCGCTGCGTTTGCGCTTGGCACCGCTGGTGCGGCGACGTTTACGCGGTGCAGGCCCGGTGCCGTCATCCTTGGCGTTGCTCAGGTCACGAATCATGTCGCGGCGACCGCTGTCATTGGCGTCCTGATAGTCCGTCCACCACTCGCCCAGGCCATTGGTCTGCTCGCCTGCGCTTTCACGCAGCAGCAAGAAGTCGTAGCCGGCACGGAAGCGCGGGTTGTCGAGCAACATGTCGGCACGTTTGCCGCTGCGCCGTGGCAGGCGCTCCTGCATGTCCCAGATCTCGCGAATCGGCATGGTGAAACGCTTGGGAATGGCAATGCGCTGGCACTGTTCGGCGATCAGTTCGTGCGCGGCTTCCTGCATGGCAGGAATGGGCGGCATGCCTTGATCTTGCAGACGCAGTACACGGGCCGGCAGGGCAGGCCAGAGCAGGGCAGCAAACAGGAAGGCCGGAGTTACCGGTTTGCCCTGTTTGATCCGCAGATCGGTGTTGCGCAAGGCTTCGCTGATCAGGGTGTGGGTGTATGTCGGATTGTGTTCCAGTGCTTCGGCGCTGGCCGGGAACAGTGGGTCGAACAACTCGAGGTCAACCAGCATTTCGAAGGTGTCTGAAGCGTTACCCGAGAGGAACAGCTTGAGGACTTCTTCGAACAACCGTGCCGAGGGGATTTCGCGCAGCATGGGGGCCAGTTCGCGAATCGGCTCGGCGGTGTGTTTTTCGATGCCAAAGTTGAGCTTGGCGGCAAAACGCACTGCGCGCAGCATGCGCACCGGATCCTCCTGGTAGCGCTGTTGCGGGTCACCAATCAGGCGCAGCAAGCGGTTACGTATGTCGTGTACGCCATTGGCGTAGTCGAGGATGCGTTCGCTGACCGGGTCGTAGTACAGGGCGTTGATCGTGAAGTCACGACGCTGGGCGTCTTCTTCAAGGGTGCCGTAAACGTTGTCGCGCAAGATGCGCCCGCTCTCGTTACGTGAGGACTGGTTGCTGTCTTCCTCTTCGTCGTTTTGCGGGTGATTGGCACGGAAGGTTGCGACTTCAATGATTTCGCGACCAAAGTGGATATGCACCAGTTTGAAACGTCGACCGATGATTCGCGCATTGCGAAACTCGGCGCGCACTTGTTCAGGCGTGGCGCTGGTAGCGACGTCAAAGTCTTTTGGCGTGATGTTGAGCAGCATGTCGCGTACGCAACCGCCTACCAGATAGGCCTGGTAACCGGCGTTCTGCAGGCGCTCGACGATGTTGACCGCGTAGCGGCTGAACTGGGCACGTTGCAGCGAGTGTTGGCTGCTGTTGAGCACTTCAGGGGTGCTGCGCAGTTGTTGCGTACGACGCTTGGGGGAACGGAATGACTGGAACAGCTTCTTCAGCATGGGATGCACTGTTTGAAGGAATGTTCGGCCAAAACGAAGAATGACCGCATGATGGGCGGGGATTCTAGCATTTAGTCAGGGGATGGTGTAGGACGCTGAGTCGCTCTTGTGAGCGAAGCTGCAGGTAACAGGCAAAAATAGCTGCGAGAACGTTGAGGTAGAGCCGTGGGAGTTTTTTCTGAATCGCAGCAAGCACAAGGGGAGCCAAAGCTCCCCCAGAATGAATTGCATGCTCTATTTTTATTATTGATTGCGGGCTTTTTGTTTTTGTTAATCGCCCTGGTTACAGAGGTCTTGCCTGAGTAACCCTCCCAATCGGGAGATAAGAGCAAACGGATTGCTTTGGTCGCTGTGTTGATGTGATCCATGATCCAACTAGTTCAGGCTCTGCTTTAAGTGCAGTTTTTGTTGTTCTCTGCCTAGTCGTGGGGCAAGCCCCATTTACAACGCCTCTCCAAAACAATCAGTTAGCTGCGCCTCCGCCGTGTTGTTCTTGTTATGCGTGAGCCGATACGTCTTATTTTTATTGTGTGTTGCTGTGATTCTTATTGTTCTTGTACGAATACATATAGCAGGGGTCGTGCCAACTTTTGCACGGGCCAGCAAAATAAGGGTTTTTAAGTGTTTTTGCTTTTTTCAGGGCAAAAAAAAGCCGGGTCATCGTTACCTTAAGACCCGGCTTTTGTTACGTGATTTGACTGAGGTAACAGTTTTTTTACATTTAAACGTGTTACCTAGCCCTCGCTTGGCACGCCGGTTTTGCGCCGAGGAATGCCCAGGCGTTGGCGCCGCTCCCACAAGCACTTGCGGCTGACCCCCAGTTTGCGGGCCAGTTCTGTCTCGGTCATGTGGTCCTGATGCTCAAGCACGAAGTGCTGGAAGTAGTCTTCCAGTGACAGATCTTCGGTCGGATCAAGGCTGGTGTTACCGTTGACGATGCTCTGCTGCGGGGCCAGGCCGATAAAATCATCGTCTTGCAGATCGCTCAGCTCAATATCGATACCCAGCAGTTCAGCCGAAATTTCCGGGCTTTCACACAGGATCACCGCTCGCTCTACTGCGTTTTCCAGTTCACGCACGTTACCCGGCCAGGAGTAATGACTGATTGCCCGCTCGGCATCGGGGGCGAATTTCAGGTCAGTGCGGCCAATGCGGGCACTTTGGCGTGCAAGAAAAGCGTTGGCGATTTCGTTCACGTCAGCGCCACGCTCGCGCAATGCGGGCAGCTTGAGTGCGATGACGTGCAGGCGGTAGTACAAGTCTTCGCGGAACTGACCGACCTTGGCCAGGCTTTTCAGGTCGCGGTGCGTCGCGGCAATCAGGCGTACATCGACCTTTTGCGACTGCACGGAACCTACGCGGCGAATCTCGCCCTCTTGCAGCACGCGAAGCAGACGGGCTTGGGCCTCAAGCGGCAGTTCGCCGATTTCATCAAGGAACAGTGTTCCGCCGTCGGCCGCTTCAACCAGGCCTGCACGGCCAGCGCTGGCGCCGGTAAACGCGCCTTTTTCGTGGCCGAACAGTTCGGACTCGATCAGAGATTCAGGAATGGCTGCGCAGTTCACCGAAATCATCGGTGCCTTGGCACGCCGGGAAAGATTGTGCAGGGCGCGTGCAACCAGCTCTTTGCCGGTACCGGATTCACCCTGGATCAAGACATTGGAATCGGTTGGCGCGACTTTGCGGATCTTGCTGTACATGTCCAGCATGGGTGGGCAGGAGCCGATGATGCCGATTTCACCGTTGCTGTTATCCACAGCACTTTTGTCGCTGACACCCGGTTTGGCAGGGCGCTCGACAGGTGCGCTCTGGACGTTTTGCCGGTCACGCAGAATACGCGCCACCGCTTGCAGCATTTCATCGTGATCAAAGGGTTTGGCGATGTAGTCGACAGCGCCCATTTTCATCGAGTCAACAGCCGAGCGCAGGCTGGCATAGCTGGTCATGATCAGCACCGGCTTGCCTTGGCCGAGCTTGATCAGCTCGGTGCCCGGAGCGCCTGGCAGGCGCAGGTCGCTGACAATCAAGTCGAACGAGGGGATGCTGAAACGCTCCTGTGCTTCTTGCACCGAGCCGGCCTCGCTGACCTGGTACTGGTTACGCTCCAGTAAACGGCGTAACGCGGAGCGGATGATGGTTTCATCTTCGACGATCAAAATATGCGGCATTGATTCGGTTCTCTCGACGGTCTCAGTTCACAGCGGACGTCGCTTCGACATGACGCGGTAGTGTCACCCGGATACGGGTTCCGCGTTGGCTGTGAATGTCAGCCGGGCTGTCGATGGTGATTTGTCCATAATGCTCTTCAACGATGGAATAGACCAGTGCAAGGCCCAGACCGGTGCCTTCGCCAGGGTCCTTGGTGGTGAAAAACGGTTCGAACAATCGATCCATGATGTTCTTGGGGATGCCTGTGCCTTCGTCTTCCACGATGAGGTCGACGGTGTGCTCGCTGGCTTCGCTCTTGACCCTCACTGCACTCCCGGCCGGTGAGGCGTCACGGGCGTTGGAGAGCAGGTTGATCAATACTTGGGCGAGTCGTTGCGGGTCTCCGTCGACCCAATGATCAGGGTCGCAGAGGTTATAGAACTGCACCTCGAAATTGCGTCGGTTCAGGGCCAGCAGGCCAATGGCATCCTGTGCCACTTCGGCCAGACAGACGGGCTCGTCATTGTGCTGGTGGCTGCCGGCATGGGCGAAGCTCATCAAGGACTGGACGATGCGCGAGATACGTTTGGTCTGTTCAAGAATCTGGCTGCTGATTTCAGTCAGCTCGCTGTCGTCTTCGCGTTCCTCGCGCAGGTTTTGCGCCAGGCAGGCGATCCCGGTGACAGGGTTGCCGATTTCGTGAGCGACACCCGCCGCCAGGCGTCCGATGCTGGCCAGTCGCTCGGAATGCACCAGCTTGTCTTCGAGCATCTGGGTTTCTGTAAGGTCTTCGACCAGTAACACCAGGCCGCTGTTTCCTGGGGCCAGAGGTTCATCGATCGCGGCTTTGTGCAGGTTGAGCCAGCGAGTCTGGCCATCCAGGGCCAGGTGCTGCTTGTGCAAGTGTTCGTCAGGCAGGTCGATAAAGCCTTGCAACAACTCTCGCCACGGATCTCCCAGGGTGCTAAGGCGCGAACCCACCACACGCTGGGCCGGGATACCGGTCAACTCTTCCATGGCCTTGTTCCACATCAGGATCTCTTGATCCTTGGCCAGCGAACAAACGCCCATGGGCAGCTCTTGCAAGGTTTGGCGGTGATAACGGCGCAAGGCGTCGAGTTCGGCTGCCAGCCCCGTCAGGCGTGAGTGGTAGTCCTCAAGCCGGCTTTCAATGAAGTGGATGTCTTCGGTGACGTAGTTTTCGCCGCCCGACTTGTAGGGCAAAAAGGTTTCGACCATGTCCTGGGCAACGCTGGGGCCCATCAAGCCTGAAAGGTTGGCTTCGATACGGTCGCGCAAACGGCGCAAGGCGTAGGGGCGGCGCTCGTCGAACGGTAAGAACAGGTCACGCAGTGCTTGCTCGACTTCTTTTTGTGCCGCCTTGGCGCCCAACGGTTTGGCCAGCTGGGTGGCGAATTCTTGCGGTGAGGCGGCGTGCAGCTCGCGCCGTTGTGGACGGCGTACGTTGTCGACGGCGCAAGCTTCGGCGGCACTGGCCTCTTCGGGGCTGGCATTGGTGAACAGCGAAATCAGGGTGAACATCAGGACGTTGGCTGCCAGTGAGGCGATTGCCGCCATGTGCCAGCTGGTGTCGTCCAGCACATAGATCATGTTCAGCCACGGGATGTAGAACCCCTGGAAGTTGCCGATCAGCGGGAACAGCATGCTCGCCATCCACACCAGAATCCCTGCCAGCAATCCGGCAATAAAGCCGCGTCGGTTGGCGGTCGGCCAGTACAGTACCGAGAGCACGCCCGGCAGGAACTGCAAGGTCGCGACGAATGCGACGATACCGAGGTTGGCCAGATCCTGTTCGGCGCCCAGCAGCAGGTAAAAGCCATAGCCAGCCATGATGATGGCTACGATCAGTGCCCGGCGGGTCCACTTCAGCCAGCGGTAGATGTTGCCCTCGGCGGGTGGCTGATAAAGCGGCAGCACCAGATGGTTCAGGGCCATGCCGGACAGTGCCAGGGTGGTGACGATAATCAGCCCGCTAGAGGCAGACAATCCGCCGACATAGGCCAGCAACGCAAGGGGTTTGCTGTTGGCGGCGATGCCGATACCGAGGGTGAAGTACTCGGGATTGGTGGTGGCGCCCAGCTTGAGGCCAGCCCATAGAATCAGCGGCACGGCCAGGCTCATCAGCAGCAGGAACAGCGGCAGGCCCCAGCTGGCGCTGACCAGTCCGCGCGGGTTGAGGTTCTCGGTGAAGGTCATGTGATACATGTGCGGCATCACGATGGCCGAGGCGAAAAACACCAGTAGCAAGGTACGCCACGGGCCTTCTTGCAATGGCGTGTGCAGAGCGGCGAGGGCGGTCTGGTTTTGCAGCAGCCAGACTTCAAGCTGTTGCGGGCCGTCGAACACACCATAAAGCGCGTAGAGGCCCACCCCGCCAATGGCGATCAGTTTGATTACCGACTCAAAGGCGATCGCGAAGACCAAACCTTCGTGTTTTTCACGGGTGGCGATGTGCCGCGAGCCGAAGAAGATCGTAAACAGGGTAATCAGCGCACAGAAGCTCAGGGCGACGCGGTGTTGCACGGGTTCGCGTGTGAGGATGCTGATGGAGTCGGCCACGGCCTGGATCTGCAGGGCCAGCAGCGGTAACACGCCTATGAGCATGAAAATCGTGGTCAGCGCACCGGCCCATGTGCTGCGAAAACGGAAAGCGAACAAGTCAGCCAGGGATGAAAGCTGATAAGTGCGGGTAATTTTCAGGATGGGGTAGAGCAGCACGGGCGCCAGCAAAAAGGCCCCGGAAACCCCCAGGTAGCTGGATAGAAATCCATAGCCGTATTCGTAGGCCAGGCCCACGGTGCCGTAAAACGCCCAGGCACTGGCATAGACGCCCAGCGACAGTGTGTAGGTCAGCGGGTGGCGAATGATTGCGCGCGGGATCATGCCGCGTTCACTGATCCAGGCCACACCAAACAGTACCCCCAGGTAGGCGGCGCTGATCAGGATCATCTGGGTCAGGCTAAAGCTCATCGGCATCTTTTTGGCTCTGAAGAATAAAGGTCACAACGATCAGAATCAGCCAGAGCAGATAGGGCCTGTACCAGGCACCTGTTGCATCGATCCACCAATCCATGATGGCGGGAGAAAACAGGTAGATCCCGACAACCAGCAACAGGACCAATCGATAGATATACATCCCGCCCTCACTTTTACAGGCCGCATGCCCAAAAACGTGCGGCGATGGTAACGGATGGCTGGCAACCTGCAAGGGTTGTCAGCGTAATTGCGCTTCGGGGAGGGTCAGTGTGCGCGGGATTTTGGCTGCGCTCCAGTGAACGATGCCCCAATCCAGGACTTCACGCGGGGTGGCGTCGTTCAAGCATTCGTCAGGCGTCTGACCCAGGGCGCGCAAGGCGCGAAGCAGCAATGGTGTTGCCTGCTCGGGTGTCAGGGGCGGCGAGCGGTACGATTTGCCGAGCTTGTGGCCATCGGGCTGCACGATCAGCGGCACATGCAGGTAGCGCGGTTGTGACAAGCCCAGCAGCTCCTGCAGGTAGAGCTGGCGCGGTGTGGAGTCCAGCAGGTCGGCGCCACGCACGATATCAGTCACACCCTGGGCGGCGTCATCGAGCACCACGGCCAGTTGGTAGGCATACAGGCCGTCCCGGCGCCGAATCACAAAGTCCCCCACATCCCGTCCCAGATGCTGACCAAACAAGCCCTGAACCCGATCCTCAAAACGGTATTCGAGCTCGGGGACGCGTATGCGGATAGCGGCGTTTTCCATCGAGTGGCCCGCATTGCGGCACAGCCCCGGATAAATGCCGTTATAGCCTTCAAGCTGTTTGCGCGAACAGGTGCAGGCGTAAGCCAGGCCCATGCTGAACAGTCGGTTCAGCACTTGGGCGTATGCCTCGTGACGGTCGCTTTGGCGAACCAGCTCGCCGTCCCATTCAAAACCGTAGCGTTCAAGGGCATCCAGAATGGCGGCTTGTGCACCGGGCATTTCGCGGGGAGGGTCGAGGTCTTCCATGCGCAGCAGCCAGCGGCCACCCACAGAGCGGGCATCCAGATAAGAAGCGAGGGCGGCGACCAGCGAGCCAAAGTGCAGGTGGCCACTGGGCGTTGGGGCGAAGCGCCCGATGTAGGAGGGAGCAGTCATGGACGTGGGCCGGTTTTGTGTGGGAGCGGGCGTGCTCGCGATGGGGCTACCCGGTTTAGAGCGATTGGCGCGGTGATGCTATCGCGAGCAAGCCCGCTCCCACGCAGGACACAGAAAGTCCAAAAACAAAAATGGGGCGTTCGCACGCCCCATTCAGTCAAGCCAGCGATTACTTGCCGACTTGTTTTTCCTTGATTTCAGCCAAGGTCTTGCAGTCTACGCACATGTCGGCAGTAGGACGGGCCTCGAGTCGACGAATACCGATCTCGACACCACAGGATTCGCACCAGCCGTATTCCTCGTCTTCGATCAGTTGGAGAGTCTTGTCGATTTTCTTGATCAGCTTGCGCTCGCGATCGCGGGCGCGCAGTTCCAGGCTGAACTCTTCTTCCTGGCTAGCGCGGTCGGATGGGTCAGGAAAGTTTGCCGCTTCGTCTTTCATGTGATCAACGGTGCGGTCGACTTCCTGCATCAAGTCCTGTTTCCACTTTTGCAGAATCTTGGTGAAGTGCTTGCGCATGGGCTCGCCCATGTACTCTTCGCCCTTCTTTTCAACGTAGGGTTCGAAGCCGCTAAGTTGAGTATTCTGTTGCTTGGTTTGTGTGGGCATGAAATGGACCGCCTCTCATTCTTCTAATCCATTGCGCAGGATTGCAACATCACCGACACCTGCCGGCCCTGCGGCTGCAAGCGGGCGAACTTACCAGATCAAATCGGGCTGCGCTACTCCCGCATGTCTAGCCCGTTGTCAGTGGTTGTGTACAGAGCCTGTGGTGCTTGAGATTAGTACCTGAATATTAATTTTAGTCGAGCTATGACCAAAGGCTGGGTTGTTTGGTTCTATAGGCCGCTTGCCTAAGACAGTAATTAGCTCTCCCTTGTGGCACTGCTTGGGTAGAATCAGGCTTTTGCTTACCCAGGAAGGCAGGCTCATGGCTCAGTCTTACAGTGCGCGCAGCCGCGCAATCGAACCGTTCCACGTGATGGCGTTGTTGGCGCGTGCCAACGAGCTTCAGGCTGCGGGGCACGATGTGATTCACCTGGAAATCGGGGAGCCGGATTTCACCACGGCTGAGCCGATCATTGCCGCGGGGCAGGCCGCCCTGGCTGCCGGAAAAACCCGCTACACCGCAGCACGTGGTCTGCCGGAGCTGCGCGAGGCGATCTCCGGGTTCTATCAGCAGCGTTATGGATTGAACATCGATCCTTCACGGATACTTGTCACTCCAGGTGGTTCTGGCGCCTTGTTGCTTGCATCCAGCCTGCTGGTCGATCCCGGAAAACACTGGCTGCTTGCAGATCCTGGCTACCCCTGTAATCGACATTTCCTACGTCTGGTAGAGGGAGCCGCGCAATTGGTGCCGGTTGGCCCGGAGGTGCGCTACCAACTGACGGCGGATCTGGTCGAGCGCTACTGGAATCAAGACAGTGTAGGTGCGCTGGTGGCATCCCCGGCCAACCCTACCGGTACGATCTTGAACCGTGATGAGCTGGCGGCACTGTCTACGGCGATCAAGGCCCGCAACGGGCATCTGGTGGTGGATGAGATTTACCATGGCCTGACCTATGGCTGCGATGCGACGAGCGTGCTTGAAGTCGATGACAGCGCGTTTGTGCTCAATAGCTTTTCCAAGTATTTCGGCATGACCGGGTGGCGTTTGGGCTGGCTGGTGGCACCGCCTGAAGCCGTGGCTGATCTGGAGAAGCTCGCGCAGAACCTCTATATCAGCGCGCCAAGCATGGCTCAATACGCAGCCCTGGCCTGTTTTGAACCGCAGACACTGGCCATTCTGGAAGAGCGTCGGGCCGAATTCGGGCGGCGTCGTGACTTTCTGTTGCCGGCCTTGCGTGAGCTTGGCTTTGGTATTGCGGTAGAGCCAGAGGGTGCGTTTTACCTGTACGCCGATATCAGCGCGTTTGGCGGCGATGCGTTTGCATTTTGCCAGCACTTTCTTGAAACCCAGCACATAGCCTTTACGCCGGGCCTGGATTTTGGGCGCTTCAAGTCAGGGCACCACGTACGGTTTGCCTACACTCAAAGTTTGCCGCGCCTGCAGGAGGCCGTTGAGCGGATCGCCCTTGGTCTCAAGAGCTGGAAAGGCTGATGCGTTTTTCACCTGAACTGGAAGAAGGGCGGCTGATCAAGCGCTACAAGCGCTTCCTGGCGGATATCGAAACCACCACTGGCGAGTTGATGACCATCCACTGCCCGAATACGGGCTCCATGCTCAATTGCATGGTCGAAGGTGGTCAGGTCTGGTTCAGCCGCTCCAATGATCCCAAGCGCAAATTGCCGGGCACTTGGGAAATCAGCCAAACCCCGCAAGGGCGGTTGGCGTGCGTGAATACCGCGCGAGCCAATCACTTGATCGAGGAGGCGTTGTTGGCAGGGGTGATTACTGAGCTTGATGGCTTCACTGCACTCAAGCGTGAAGTCCCTTACGGCCAGGAAAAAAGCCGGATTGATTTCCGTCTGGAATACCCCCAAGGCTTTGCCTTTGTAGAGGTCAAGAGTGTGACCCTGGGTTTTGACGACTCTCGTGTCGCTGCATTTCCGGATGCTGTTACGCAGCGTGGTGCCAAGCATCTGCGCGAGCTTGCCACCCTGGCGCGTGAAGGGGTGCGTGCCGTTCAGCTGTATTGCGTCAACCTTACGGGTATCGACGCGGTGCGTCCGGCCCAGGAGATCGACCCCGGTTACGCGGCAGCGTTGCGCGAGGCGGTCGCAGCCGGAGTGCAAGTGCTGGCGTATGGCGTAAGCCTGACGCCTGATGGAGTGGTGGTTGATCGCCGACTAGACGTCATCCTCTGACACTTGTGGCGTAATCCAGATCCCTTGACTGTCTTCACGGCAGTCAAGGGCTGTCAGAAACTGCCCGGCGCAAGGCCCGGCAACGCATTCACCGCTTTCGATCAGAAACAGTGCCGAGTGAGTCGCGCACTGGATCAGGCTGGCGCTTGAGTCGAGAAACTGATCCGGTTGCCATTCCAGTGTTACCCCGCGATGGGGGCAGCGGTTTTTGTAGGCATATACCTGGCCTTCACGACGAATGACGAGCAGGCTCAGCTCATCCAGCTCGAAGCCACGGCTGGCGCCTTCGCTTAGTGCCTGTGAGGGGCATAAAAACTTCATGGCAATCCTTAATAGCAGCCAAACGGCTGTGTGGTTGACGTGTTTCAGCGTGGGTTAAGAGGTTGACGTGCAAATGCAAACAATTATCAAATGGCGGCTTGCTCTGCGATGTGCTGTTTTCACGGCGTGACAATCCCCTTGTCCCGTTGAGCCCTCTTTTTCAAGGAATGCCCCTGTATGCGCCTGAGTACCCGCCTGATTTCGCTCTGTGCAGGCCTTATGATCAGTCATGCCAGCCTGGCTGGCGAGTTGCCACAACGCTGGGTCAGCGCGGGTGGAGCGCTTTCGGAGTGGGTAAGCGCGCTGGGCGCGGAGTCTAAATTGGTTGGGGTCGATACCACCAGCCAACATCCTGAATCACTCAAGTCGCTGCCCAGCATCGGTTATCAGCGCCAGCTTTCGGCAGAAGGGATCCTGAGCCTGAAACCGGATGTCCTGATCGGCACTGACGAGATGGGACCGCCGCCGGTTTTGGCGCAGATTCGCGGTGCAGGTGTCCCGGTAGAGATGTTTTCGGCCAAGGCCGATCTTGCAAGCCTTGAAGCCACCTTGAAGCATTTGGGGCGACTGCTGGGTAACGAGGCGCAAGCGGGGCAACTGTTCAATGACTACCAGCAACAACTTGTTCGTCATCAGCAGCAGGTAAAGGCGGCACAAGCCGATCACAAGAAGCCTGGGGTGCTGTTGTTATTGGGGCACGCGGGGGGCAAGCCGCTGATTGCCGGCAAGGATACGGCGGCAGACTGGCTGCTGACTCAAGCTGGCGGACATAACCTGGCCACCCACACCGGCTACAAGCCGTTTTCTGTGGAGGCGCTGGCAGGGCTCAATCCTGAAGTTTTGGTGTTTGCGGATCGCAGTTTGACAGGTGAGGCGGCTCGCACGGCACTGTTCAAGGAAAACCCGGTATTGGCGTCTATCCGTGCGGCTAAAAATGGCCGCGTGTACGAGCTGGACCCAACACTGCTGGTGGGTGGACTGGGGCCACGATTGCCAGCCAGCTTGAAGCAACTGACAGCAGACTTTTATCCCGCGGCCCCGGCTAACCCATGAGGACCCTGGTTAAACCCCGATCATTGTTTATTGGCCTGAGTGCCCTGTGCCTGTTGGCGACGTGGTTGTCGCTGGCGCTGGGGCCTGTGAGCTTGCCGTTGTTTGACACCCTGCGCGCGGCTCTGAGGTTGCTGGGCATACCGATACCGGGCGAAGGTCTGGAGCAGGCCGAGCTGATCCTGGGGCAGATTCGTTTGCCTCGGACATTGCTGGGGTTGGCAGTTGGCGGTGTGCTGGCGTTGTCAGGTGTAGCCATGCAGGGGTTGTTCCGTAACCCGTTGGCCGACCCCGGGTTGGTCGGTGTGTCCAGCGGCGCAGCCTTGGGTGCGGCGATTGCGATTGTGGGCGGATCTGCGTTTGGCGGGCTGCCAGATTTTATCGGACCCTATTTGCTGTCGCTGTGCGCGTTTCTCGGGGGGTTGGGTGTAACGGCACTGGTGTATCGGCTGGGGCGGCGCAACGGTCAGACCAATGTCGCCGTCATGTTGCTTGCGGGGATCGCGCTGACAGCTTTGGCCGGTTCGGCGGTCGGATTGTTTACCTATCTGGCAGATGACGCGACATTGCGTACCCTGACTTTCTGGAATCTGGGCAGTCTTAATGGCGCCAGTTACGCGCGGTTGTGGCCCTTGTTGATTGTTACTGTGGGTGTTGCCTTGTGGTTGCCTCGGCGAGCAAGTGCGCTCAATGCGCTGTTGTTGGGAGAGTCGGAGGCCAATCATCTGGGGATCGACGTCGAAGGCCTTAAGCGCGAGCTGGTGTTTTGCACTGCCTTGGGTGTGGGCGCTGCTGTGGCGGCGGCAGGCATGATTGGTTTTGTCGGGCTGGTGGTGCCGCATCTGGTACGGCTGCTGGCAGGGCCTGATCACCGCGTGCTGTTACCTGCTTCCGTGCTGGCAGGTGCCGCGTTACTGCTGTTTGCCGACTTGATTGCACGACTGGCCCTGGCACCTGCAGAGCTGCCCATCGGGATTGTTACCGCATTCCTTGGGGCGCCGTTCTTCCTCTACTTACTGTTGCGAGGTCGCCACTGATGCTGCGTGCGGAGAATCTGCAGATCCGTCGTGACCGGAAAATCGTGTTGGCGGATGTCACTCTTGATGTACGTCCGGGTGAAGTGCTGGGCGTGCTGGGTCCCAATGGCGCGGGTAAAAGCACACTGCTGGCCGCGTTGTGCGGGGACTTGGCTCCGAGTGGGGGGCAGGTCTGGCTGGACCAGCAAGTCCTGGGCAACTTCAAGGGCGCGCAACGGGCCCAGCGTCTTGCGGTCTTGCCGCAGACCTCTACCCTGGATTTCGCCTTTCGTGTTGAAGAAGTAGTGGGTATGGGGCGACTGCCACATCAGACAGGTCGGACCCGCGATTCAGAAATCATTCACGCCGCGTTGCAGGCGGCTGACGTTGAGCACTTGGCGGGGCGCAGCTATCTGGCGTTGTCGGGTGGTGAGCGGCAACGGGTGCATCTGGCGAGGGTGCTGGCGCAATTATGGCCAGGGCAAAGCGGGCAAACCCTGTTGCTTGATGAGCCGACCTCCATGCTCGACCCTTTGCATCAGCACACGACGCTCAAGGCCATTCGTGCGTTCGCGGACCGCGGAGCGGCGGTACTGATCATCCTCCATGACCTGAATCTTGCCGCGCGTTACTGCGATCGTCTGTTGTTGCTTGAGGAGGGACGTCCCCGTGCCCTGGATTGTCCGCAAAAGGTGCTGCAGCCGGACGCGCTAAAAGCCGTTTTTGGTCTGGACGTTTTAGTGCAGCCTCACCCGGAGCTGGGCTGCCCGATGGTGATTGCCCGCTGAGCAGGTAGCGTGAGTCATTTGGCTGGCGCTTTTCGGCAGGCAAAAAAAGACCCGGCAAGAGCCGGGTCAAATAACCGTGATTAGCCTGATGAGGAGATTTTCTGAGAGTCCGAACCAAGGGCCTTTCAGAAGATCGACTGGTCTCGCGACCAGATGGCGTAATCATAACAATTCTCATTACCATGTCAACAACTGTTTTTTACCGTTCATCGTGCGTGTTTGAAATGAGTCACTTCAGGCTTTTTTCAACGTGGCCAGGTGATCCACCTGCTGGTTCAGCTCTTCTTTGCGCTGCGCGGGGATATCGTTCCAGTGAACATCCAGCAAGGCTCCTTCAATCGCATACAGCAATACTTTAGAAGCCCTGAAGCCCCGGGCCTTTACTGCTCGATATGCATCAACAGCCCCCAGACGTCTCAAGTCCGAGGCGCTGTGAATACCAACAGCGTGAAGCCATTGCGCTGAGGTCTTCCCAAGATTTTTCAAATGCTGGAGTTCATCATTCATCAGCTCTCCTTGCGACGGCGTGAGCTCAGCGTTTATGGGGCATTTTGATTCTACGAAGTGTAGCGCTCAGTAGGAAAACCGCAGTCCGTTAGTCGGTTTTGGAACAAAGGATTGGCTCTAAACAACAAGGATTTTGTCAGAAGATGGCGGGGGCGTAGGGGATAGAGCGTCTGAGGCGGTGCAACCCTGCATGATCCATTGCACTGCATGTGTGCTGGATCGGGTGTCGTAATTGTATTACCGGCAGTGCTGGCGAGTACGAACACTAAAGGCCGCTCAATTTCACCGGTGCTCAATTGAGCCGTGAAACCATTGCGGTTTCACGGCTAGCGCGAATCCTTACAGGCCTGGCAAGCGCTGGCGAATATCAGCGATCAGAGTGTCGAGGCTTTTGCTGTTGTGGGTTTCAACACATTTGCTGCGCAGGATTTCATCGGCGCCCAGGGCTTCGCGACTGGCTTGCTGTGCCTTGACTACTTCCAGAGTGGCGTCAGAAGGGTCGGTGCCAATGGACTTGCGATGGGCCAGCCAGCCTTCGATCACGGCGTCTGGCGCTGTGCAGTCAAGGATCAGGCAAGGCACGCCGGTGGCTTCTGCTACTTGAGCGGCGGCATCGCGCTGTTCACGCTTGAGGTAGGTAGCGTCGATCACCACGGGGAAACCCGCACGCAGCACGATGCCAGCCAGTTCATGCAGCTTGTTGTAGGTAGCAGTACTGGAGTCGGCATTGTAAATGCCATCGCCTACCGCGTTTTCAGTGGTCTGCTGTCCGAACAACTGCTTGCGGATAACGTCTGAGCGCAGACGAATCGCCCCCAGTGCCTCGACAAGTCGCATGGCGACTGAGCTTTTGCCTACAGCCGAAACACCGTGGGTGATCGTCAGGAAGCGTGAAGGGATAGTGCTGTAGCTTTCCGCCAGATTGGCGTAATTGCGGTATTGGCGCAGTGTGGCCGCGCGCTGAACAGGGCTGGCTTCTGCAGGCATGCTGAACAGGCTGATTTTGGCGCGAACCAGTGCACGGTAGGCTTTGTAGAAGTTCAGCAGCTCCAGGCCCTGATAATCGCCTGTCAGTTCCAGGTACTGGCTGACAAACCGTCGAGCCAGCGACTTAAGGCCACGGTCTTCAAGGTCCATCGCCAGAAAAGCGGTGTCGGCATACACATCGGTAAAGCGGAAAGGCTCGTTGAATTCAATGCAGTCGAAAATCACTACCTTGCCATCAATGATGGTGGCGTTGCCCAAGTGAATGTCACCGTGGCATTCGCGGATGAATCCCTGTGCCTTGCGCTGCTCGAACAACGGCTTGAGGCGGGTAAAGCTTGCTTCTGCCCAGGCCTGGAGCGCGTCCAGTTGCAGCAGGTCAGCTTTGTCCGAAAGAAATGGGCGAATCTGATCGAAGTTCTGACGGACAGGATCCATCACGGCTTCTGGAGTACCTTGGTAGTGTTCAGCAGGAACGTGGGGCGCCTGAGTGTGGAACAGGGCGATCTGCTGGGCCATTTCGTCGACATGGGCGGCATTGAGTTCGCCGTTGGCTTGCAAGGTGCTCAGCAGCTGGCTTTGCGGGAACTGACGCATTTTCAGCACATATTCGATGGCCGGGCCTTCGCCGCCCAGTGCTGGCGCTTCGGCAGTACCGGTGATCGGCAATACGTCGAGGTACAGCCCTTCGGTCAGGCGCTGGTTCAGGCGCAGCTCTTCATTGCAGAAGTGCTCGCGACCGCTGAGCTCGGTGAAGTCCAGAAAGCCAAAGTTGACGGGCTTCTTAAGTTTGTAGGCGTACGGCCCCGTAAGGATGACCCAGGAGATGTGCGTCTCGATAACCTGAAACCCATCGACTTCATGGGGGTAGAGGTCCGGGTTTTGCAGGGCGGCAATCAGGTTCTGGCTCACGGTTGATCCTTCAAGGTCTGGAAAATTCGATGCGCCATTATGGCGGCTGACAGCGGGAGTGCAAACCGCCGGGCTGCGCATGATGAACATGAATAAAGTGCGTATAATCTCGCGCCATGACTCGTACCCGATCTCCTCGTTCTCGTTCCAAACGTCCTTCTGGCGGCCTTCGGCCCTGGCTGGGCTGGGCAATCAAGCTCAGTCTGGTCGGTCTGGTGGTGCTGGCAGGTTTTGCCGTCTATCTGGATGCCATCGTGCAGGAGAAGTTCTCCGGCAAGCGCTGGACCATCCCGGCCAAGGTTTATGCCCGGCCGCTGGAGCTGTTCGTCGGCCAGAAGCTGAGCAAGAATGACTTCCTCACGGAGCTCGATGCGCTGGGCTACCGCCGTGAAAGCGTGGCCAATGGCCCTGGTGCCGCAGCAGTCAATGGCAACACGGTCGACCTCAATACCCGTGGCTTCCAGTTTTATGAAGGTGCTGAACAGGCACAGCCGGTACGTGTACGTTTTTCTGGTGACTATGTAGCAGAGCTGTCATCGACCAATGGTTCCAAGCTGCCTGTGGTGCGCCTTGAGCCGTTGCTGATCGGTGGCCTCTATCCGAAAAACCTCGAAGACCGGATCCTGATCAATATCGATCAAGTGCCGCCGTTTCTGCTTGAAACGCTGGTAACGGTAGAGGATCGCGATTTTTATCATCACTTTGGCGTGTCGCCAAAGTCGATCGCACGTGCCATGTGGGTCAATACCTCGGCCGGGCAAATGCGTCAGGGCGGCAGCACATTGACTCAGCAGTTGGTCAAGAACTTCTACCTGACCAACGAGCGCAGTCTGAGCCGCAAGTTGACTGAAGCGATGATGGCCTTGTTGCTTGAGATGCATTACGACAAGCGCGAAATCCTTGAGGCATATCTCAACGAAGTGTTTGTAGGTCAAGACGGTCAACGGGCTGTTCATGGCTTTGGCCTGGCCAGTCAGTTCTTCTTCAGCCAGCCGCTGGCCGAGCTCAAGTTGCATCAAGTGGCGCTGCTGGTAGGCATGGTCAAAGGGCCATCTGCCTACAATCCGCGACGCTACCCTGAGCGAGCGCTTGTTCGCCGTAATCTGGTACTCGACTTGCTTGAGCAGCAAGGTGTTGCAACGTCTGAGCAAGTGGCTGCTGCCAAGAAAATGCCACTGGGCGTGACCACGCGTGGCAGTCTGGCAGACAGCTCGTTCCCGGGTTTTCTGGATCTGGTAAAGCGTCAGTTACGTGAAGATTATCGAGATGAAGACTTGACCGAAGAGGGGTTGAGGATTTTTACCAGCTTCGACCCGATCCTGCAGATGAAGTCTGAAGCCGCAATGGGTGAGACCTTCAAGCGTCTGACCGGGCGTAAGGGTTCGGATGAAGTGGAAGCCGCAATGGTGGTCACGAATCCCGAAACCGGTGAGGTTCAGGCCCTGATCGGCAGCCGTGCACCGCGCTTTGCAGGTTTTAACCGTGCCCTGGATGCGGTACGGCCCATCGGTTCGTTGATCAAGCCTGCGGTGTATCTCACGGCGCTTGAGCGGCCGAGTCAGTACACGCTGACCAGTTGGCTGTCAGATGATCCGTTGTCGATCAAAGGCGCGGACGGTCAGGTCTGGAAGCCTCAGAACTATGACCGGCGTTCTCATGGCACGGTTTTCCTCTACCAGTCGATGATGAACTCCTACAACCTGGGTACTGTAAGACTGGGGCAGGAAGTCGGCGTGCCTAATGTGCTCAAGACCTTGGCGCGACTGGGGGTTGAGCGTCAGTTCCCGGCGTTCCCGTCCATGTTGCTGGGTGCCGGTGCATTGAGCCCGATGGAAGTGGCGACCATGTATCAGACCTTGGCCAACGGCGGCTTTAATACGCCGATGCGCGGGATTCGCAGTGTACTGACAGCAGAAGGCGAGCCACTCAAGCGCTATCCGTTCCAGATCCAGCAACGCTTCGATCCGGGTTCTATCTTCCTGATCCAGAATGCGATGCAGCATGTAATGCGCGAAGGTACGGGGCGTTCGGTTTATAACGTACTGCCCAGGAATCTTGCGTTGGCAGGCAAGACCGGTACCAGTAACGATTCGCGTGACAGCTGGTTCGCAGGTTTTAGTCAGGACTTGCTGGCAGTGGTCTGGCTGGGTCGCGACGACAACGGCAAAACGCCGTTTACCGGCGCAACCGGTGCTCTGCAAGTGTGGACCAGCTTTATGAAGAAAGCTGACCCGCTGCCGCTCGATATGCCTCAGCCCGATAACATTGTTCAGGCCTGGATTGATCCGCATACGGGTCAAGGATCTGACGCCAGCTGCCCTGGCGCGGTACAGATGCCGTATATTCGCGGCAGTGAGCCGCCAGCGGGGACCAGTTGTGGCGGGCAGGCGCCTGCTTCAGGTGAGGCCGTGATGGATTGGGTCAAGGGCTGGTTGAATTAAGCAAAGAGGGTTTTACGTGAATAAGTTGTGGATTGCGGCTGTTTCAGCCCTGGCTTTGCTCAATGGTTGTGCCAGCGTGCCTCAGGGTTCGATCCCTGTGGTCGATTCTGGTGTGGCGGTGTCGAATAACGAACGAGTTTCGGCCCAGCGTACGACTGGAAACTACCCACAGGCCACTGCGCCGCGTGCTACTCAGGCGCGCACGATTACCGAGGACTCGGGCGTTGTCGTGATGATCCCGGGTGGCGCTGCAAGCGTATCTACGCCGATCAGCACCCAGCCGTTCACGCCCGGACCGATTACGCCTGGCCCGGCGGCAGCGCCCATCAGCACGGGCAGCTATACACCGGGTAATACGTACAGCGCCCCGGCGCCGATTACGCCAAGCGGAATTCCATCGAGCAGTAGCGGCGTTCTGGCTGCCGACGAGCAGCTGGATGGTCCAGTGCTGGCGTTGCTTACCACTGCTCAGCAGCAACAGTCGAGCGGTGACTTGAATGGCGCTTCGTCGAGTCTTGAGCGTGCTCAGCGCGTGGCGCCTCGGGAGCCGCAAGTACTCTATCGCTTGGCGCAAGTGCGGATGGCACAAGGTGACGCCGCTCAGGCGGAGCAGTTTGCCCGTCGCGGTTTGACGTTCGCCAATGGTCGTCCGGACCTGCAGGCCAGTCTGTGGGGCTTGATTGCCCAGGCGCGTGAGAAACAGGGCGATGCTGCAGGCGCTGCACTGGCCCGTCAAAAAGCCAAGGTCAGCCTCTGATGGTCATGGATTCCCGTACTCCTGAAGTCGCCGGGTTCTTGTTGCTCATCGAGCAGGAAATGCGCACGCAGGGGTTGTGGAGCGACAAGGTTCCTACGGAGCACGACTTGTCCAGCCAGGAGCCGTTCAGCGTCGACCGGCTCGATTTTGAACTGTGGGTGCAGTGGATCTTCCTGCCGAAGATGAAAGTCATTGTTGAGCAGGGCCTGCCACTGCCAAATGTTTCGGGTATTCGGCATATGGCTGATCAGGTTTTTGCTCAGCGTCGCGGAAACTGGAAGCCACTGCTCAAGCACTTCGAAGGTTTTGATCTGCTGATTAGCCCCTCCGCCTGAGGTCATGGCTGCCAGCTTTTACTGTCAGTCATCCATTTTCTTGTCAGTTTCTGGCGTTTCACGCGTTTTTTTGTGCGTTCCTGTCAATTTATGAAAATAAATCTCATAGATGGCTTGACTTGGGCAGGCCTAATGACAAGAATCGAAGTCCCGCTGTAGAGGGACTGCCAGAAGCAGACCCTCTCAGCAGATCATGAGGCGCACACCCGCGCCGACCTGCTACACCCGCAACGCGTTACCTCGCGCTGGGTGGGAAACCCCCGCAACACTTGGGGAGCTCCCAATACTTGCTCAGTCAGTGCTGACGTAGTCGGCGACCACCGTCGCTCATGCTCTGCTGAAAAGTAAACCTATTAAGACCCGTTCGTATTTTTGTGAACGGTATTCTGGCGTTTTAGAGGTGAACAACGTGGAGCTTTTATCTGGCGGTGAGATGCTCGTGCGCTTTTTGCGCGACGAAGGTGTCAAATATATCTACGGGTACCCTGGTGGTGCTCTGCTGCATGTCTACGACGCTTTGTTCAAAGAACCGGAAGTTACCCACATCCTGGTTCGCCACGAACAAGCGGCTACCCACATGGCTGACGGCTATGCCCGTGCAACGGGTAAGGCCGGTGTAGTTCTGGTCACTTCCGGACCGGGAGCAACCAATGCCATTACCGGGATTGCCACTGCCTACATGGACTCCATTCCGATGGTGATCATTTCTGGTCAGGTGCCTAGCACCATGGTCGGGACTGATGCTTTCCAGGAAACCGACATGATCGGTATCTCCCGGCCCATCGTGAAGCACAGCTTTATGATCAAGCATGCTTCGGAAATCCCGGAGGTCATGAAAAAGGCGTTCTACCTCGCTCAATCCGGCCGTCCTGGTCCGGTTGTGGTCGATATCCCGAAAGACATGACCAACCCGGCCGAGAAGTTCGAATACGTTTTCCCGAAAAAAGCCAAGCTGCGTTCTTACAGCCCGGCCTTGCGTGGTCACTCAGGCCAGATTCGCAAGGCGGCAGAGATGCTTCTGGCAGCCAAGCGCCCTGTGCTTTATGCAGGCGGCGGCGTAATTTTGGGCGGCGGTTCGGCTCCGCTGACCGAGCTGGCAAAAATGCTCAACGTGCCTGTAACCAATACGCTGATGGGCTTGGGTGCCTACCCTGGCACAGACCGTCAGTTCGTCGGCATGCTCGGCATGCACGGCAGCTTCACTGCCAACATGACCATGCACAATGCTGATGTGATTCTGGCTGTAGGCGCACGCTTTGATGACCGCGTAATCAACGGTCCGTCCAAGTTCTGCCCGAACGCCAAGATCATCCATATCGATATCGACCCGGCGTCCATTTCCAAAACCATCAAGGCCGATGTACCGATCGTGGGTCCGGTGGAGAGTGTGCTCACCGAGATGGTCGCAATCCTCAAGGACATTGGCGAGAAGCCAAATCCAGAGGCAGTTTCCAGTTGGTGGAAGCAGATCGACGAATGGCGTGGCGATCGCGGCCTGTTCCCTTATGACAAGGGTGACGGCAGCAAGATCAAGCCTCAGGCTGTTATCGAGATGCTTTGCGAAGTGACCAAGGGTGATGCGTACGTAACATCCGATGTGGGTCAGCATCAAATGTTTGCGGCCCAGTATTACCGCTTCAACAAGCCTAATCGCTGGATCAACTCTGGCGGCCTGGGCACGATGGGGTTCGGCTTCCCGGCGGCGATGGGCGTAAAACTGAGTTTCCCTGAGGCTGACGTTGCCTGTGTAACAGGCGAGGGCAGTATTCAGATGAACATTCAGGAGCTGTCGACGTGTTTGCAGTATGGCTTGCCAGTAAAAATCATCAGCCTCAACAACGGCGTGCTGGGAATGGTGCGTCAGTGGCAGGACATGAACTACGGCAGTCGTCATTCGCATTCGTACATGGAGTCGCTGCCTGATTTCGTCAAGCTGGCTGAGGCTTATGGGCATGTAGGTATCCGGATCACTGATCTGAAAGACCTGAAGCCAAAGATGGAAGAAGCTTTTGCCATGAAGGATCGCCTGGTGTTCCTGGATATTCAGGTTGATACCAGTGAGCACGTTTATCCGATGCAGATCAAAGATGGCTCCATGCGCGACATGTGGCTGAGCAAGACGGAGCGCACTTAATCATGCGGCACATTATTTCCTTGCTTCTTGAAAACGAACCGGGCGCCTTGTCTCGCGTTGTTGGGCTTTTCTCGCAACGTAACTACAACATCGAAAGCCTGACTGTAGCGCCAACCGAAGACCCGACTTTGTCGCGTCTGACGCTGACCACGGTGGGCCATGATGAAGTGATCGAGCAGATCACTAAAAACCTGAACAAGCTGATCGAAGTGGTCAAGCTGGTTGACCTGTCGGAAAGTGCTCATATCGAGCGTGAACTGATGTTGGTCAAGGTCAAGGCAACGGGTGCACAGCGCGCAGAAATCAAACGCACCACGGACATATTTCGTGGGCAGATCGTTGATGTCAGCGCCAGTGTGTACACCGTGCAGTTGACAGGAACCAGTGAGAAGCTCGACAGTTTCATTCAGTCGATTGGTACCGCCTCGATCCTGGAAACAGTTCGCAGTGGCGTCACCGGGATTGCCCGTGGCGACAAAGTACTCAGCATCTAAAACTAACAAATGCTAATTGGCCTGAATGGCCTGGATATAAGGGAAAATCATGAAAGTTTATTACGACAAAGACTGCGACCTTTCGATCATCCAGGGCAAAAAAGTAGCCATTATCGGTTACGGCTCCCAGGGTCACGCCCAAGCCTGCAACCTGAAAGACTCCGGCGTTGACGTTACTGTTGGTCTGCGCAAAGGTTCGGCCACTGTCGCCAAGGCTGAGGCTCACGGCCTGAAAGTGACTGACGTTGCCAGCGCTGTTGCCGCTGCAGATCTGGTCATGATTCTGACCCCGGACGAATTCCAGTCGGCGCTGTACAAGGACGAAATCGAGCCGAACATCAAGAAGGGAGCCACACTGGCTTTCTCCCACGGCTTCGCTATCCACTACAACCAGGTTGTACCGCGCGCCGACCTTGACGTGATCATGATCGCGCCAAAAGCACCGGGTCACACCGTGCGCTCCGAGTTCGTAAAAGGCGGTGGCATTCCTGACCTGATCGCGATCTATCAGGATGCGTCGGGCAACGCCAAAAACGTAGCCTTGTCATACGCGGCTGGCGTTGGTGGCGGTCGTACCGGCATCATCGAAACCACGTTCAAGGACGAAACCGAAACCGACCTGTTCGGCGAACAGGCTGTTCTGTGTGGCGGTACTGTCGAGCTGGTTAAAGCCGGTTTCGAGACCCTGGTTGAAGCAGGTTATGCGCCAGAAATGGCTTACTTCGAGTGCTTGCACGAGTTGAAGTTGATCGTTGACCTCATGTATGAAGGCGGTATCGCCAACATGAACTACTCGATCTCCAACAACGCCGAGTACGGTGAGTATGTAACCGGTCCGGAAGTGATCAACGCAGAGTCCCGTCAGGCAATGCGTAATGCTCTGAAGCGCATTCAGGATGGTGAATACGCGAAGATGTTCATCACCGAAGGTGCTACTGGCTACCCATCGATGACCGCCAAGCGTCGTAACAACGCCGCTCACGGTATCGAAGTCATCGGCGGGCAACTGCGCTCGATGATGCCTTGGATCGGCGCGAATAAAATCGTCGATCAAACAAAGAACTAAGTTTTAGCCTGTAGAGAAAACGCGGCCTAGGCCGCGTTTTTTCGTTTAAGCGACAGCTTCTGGTATAAAGCAGGATCGTTTGCGGGTGTGTGCTGGCCCCAAGCTTCCACCGAAACTTTCCATATCGTTGCAAGGTAATGTCCATGAGCGAACGTCCCGAAGAGCCAAAAGCGGCTTCAGACGCCGATAGCCTGCTGCCTATCGATGAGCATGTCGAAGAAGGGCATGACGCCGAAGGCCGTAAAGTCCGGCATCGTGGTATCTATCTGCTGCCGAACCTGTTCACCACCGCGAACCTGTTCGCCGGTTTTTATTCGATCATCAGCTCCATGAGTGCGCAAAGCGCGATGAGTGCGGGTGATGCTGCAGGAGCAAGCAAGTATTTTGCGTTTGCTGCTATCGCGATCTTTGTCGCAATGGTGCTGGACGGTCTCGATGGCCGCGTAGCCCGTATGACCAATACTGAAAGTGCTTTTGGCGCCGAGTACGATTCCTTGTCGGACATGGTTGCCTTTGGCGTTGCACCTGCATTGCTGGCCTTTGGCTGGGCCCTGGGTGATATGGGCAAGGTGGGCTGGATGGTGGCTTTCATCTATGTCGCGGGGGCTGCATTGCGTCTGGCGCGTTTTAACACCCAGGTAGGTAAAGCGGATAAGCGTTACTTCATAGGTCTGGCCAGTCCGGCTGCTGCTGGTGTAGTGGCGGGTATCGTTTGGGCGTTCAGTGATTACGGAATCCAGGGTTCGAAAATGTCGTTCCTGGTTGCGCTGCTGGTGGCTGCAGCCGGTATGCTGATGGTCAGCAATATCAAGTACAACAGCTTTAAAGAGCTGGATTTGAAAGGGCGCGTTCCTTTCGTGGCCATCCTGGCGGTAGTGTTGGTGTTTGCTGTTGTGTTCAGCGACCCGCCGCGCATCCTGTTGTTGGCATTCCTGGCGTATGCGGCATCGGGACCTATCCAGTACTTGTTGCGTTTGCGCCGTAACAAAAACGCCGAGTGATGTAATTTCTCCCATACTCCGTAGTCTATTGGTGCATCAGTCCTCCAATACTGCGGAGTTGTCATGCTTATCAAGCTTCCTAAGGCGTCCGACTGCAAAGAGTCGGACGTTACGCCTGAATCCTTCTATTTATCCCGTCGTGCATTACTTGGCAGCTCGCTTGCCGGATTGGCTGTAGGCGCGCTACCGCGTTGGGCCAGCGCCGAAGATGCGGTGCGTTACGCGGATGTCGAGCCGGGCAGGGCGCCGGCATGGTTTGCCGATAAGCTCCCGCAGACCAAATGGCAGGCTGTCACGGTTAGCGGGGAGGCGATCACGCCTTTCAAGGACGCAACGCACTACAACAACTTCTATGAGTTCGGGACCGACAAGGGGGATCCGGCGCAGAATGCTGGTGCCTTGAAAACCGAGCCTTGGACGGTGGTCGTGGATGGGGAAGTGGGCAAGCCGGGTCGCTATGCCCTTGAAGACTTCATGAAGCCTTATCAGTTGGAAGAGCGGATCTATCGTTTGCGTTGCGTAGAGGCCTGGTCAATGGTTATTCCATGGATGGGCTTTCCCATATCGGCATTGCTCAAGCAGGTGGAGCCGACGTCGAAAGCCAAATTTATACGCTTTGAAACCTTACAGGATCCGAAGGTCATGCCGGGGCAGCGCTCGGGTTTCGCCTTGATTGACTGGCCCTATGTTGAGGGGTTGCGTCTGGATGAAGCGATGAACCCGCTGGCGATTTTGGCAGTGGGCATGTATGGGCGCGAATTGCCGAATCAGAATGGAGCGCCGCTACGTTTGGTCGTGCCTTGGAAGTACGGGTTTAAAAGTGTGAAATCCATTGTGAGAATCAGCCTGGTGGAGGAGCAGCCGAAAACCACTTGGCAGAGCATCGCTGCGGATGAGTACGGCTTCTACGCAAATGTGAATCCGCAGGTCGATCATCCGCGATGGACGCAGGCGCGTGAGCGGCGTCTGCCGAGCGGCCTGTTCAGTCCTAATGTGCGTGATACCCAGATGTTTAACGGGTACGCGGATGAAGTGGCTTCTTTATATGCGGGTCTCGATTTACGGAAGAACTACTGATGAAGTTCCTTTCTTGGCGTATTGGGGTCTTTGCAGCAGCGGCTGTGTGGCCTTTGTACTGGCTTTATGAGGCCTGGATCTTTGCCTTGGGCCCGGATCCGGGAAAGGTGCTGGTTGATAGGCTGGGGTTGGGGGCGCTTATTCTGCTGCTGGTAACACTGAGCATGACGCCGATGCAAAAGCTTACGGGGTGGCCTGGATGGATTGCAGTGCGTCGCCAGATAGGCTTGTGGTGTTTTGCCTATGTGGTGCTGCATGTGTGTTCATACCTGACTTTCGTGCTGGGGTTTGACTGGTCGCAGCTGGGTGTGGAGTTGCGCAAGCGGCCCTACATTATTGTAGGTGCTCTGGGTTTTCTGTGTTTGCTGGCCTTGGCAGTGACTTCAAATCGATACAGTCAGCGGCGGCTGGGTGCGCGCTGGAAGAAACTCCATCGTCTGGTGTATGTGGTTGTAGGATTGGGGTTGCTGCATATGCTTTGGATTGTGCGGGCGGACCTCAAGGAATGGTCGGTTTATGCCTTTATAGGTGTGTGCCTGCTGATGCTGCGAATACCCGTGGTCATGAGTCGAATTCCGCGTCTATATAAGAAGAAACCGATATCGGTATCAAGAGTGAAAATTAACCCTTGACTCAGATCTGTAACGGCCTATAATTCGCCCACTTCCGGCGCAGTCGAAACGAAAAACTCCTTGAGTTTCAATGAGTTGGATTAGTTTTCGGCGGTGTCAGCTTCAAGTCATCGAAGTAGGAAATGAGGTGTTGACAGCAGCGTGCAACGCTGTAGAATTCACCTCCCGCTAACGAGAGATCGAAAGCGCAAGTGGTTGATGTTGCAGAGGAAACTTTGAAAACATCTTAAAATAACCGCTTGACAGTAACAGAGGCTGCTGTAGAATGCGCGCCTCGGTTCAGCGAAAGCTAAACCAACCGCTCTTTAACAACTGAATCAAGCAATTCGTGTGGGTGCTTGTGGAGTCAGACTGATAGTCAACAAGATTATCAGCATCACAAGTTACTCCGCGAGAAATCAAAGATGTAACCAACGATTGCTGAGCCAAGTTTAGGGTTTCTTAAAAACCCAAAGATGTTTGAACTGAAGAGTTTGATCATGGCTCAGATTGAACGCTGGCGGCAGGCCTAACACATGCAAGTCGAGCGGTAGAGAGAAGCTTGCTTCTCTTGAGAGCGGCGGACGGGTGAGTAATACCTAGGAATCTGCCTGATAGTGGGGGATAACGTTCGGAAACGGACGCTAATACCGCATACGTCCTACGGGAGAAAGCAGGGGACCTTCGGGCCTTGCGCTATCAGATGAGCCTAGGTCGGATTAGCTAGTTGGTGAGGTAATGGCTCACCAAGGCTACGATCCGTAACTGGTCTGAGAGGATGATCAGTCACACTGGAACTGAGACACGGTCCAGACTCCTACGGGAGGCAGCAGTGGGGAATATTGGACAATGGGCGAAAGCCTGATCCAGCCATGCCGCGTGTGTGAAGAAGGTCTTCGGATTGTAAAGCACTTTAAGTTGGGAGGAAGGGCATTAACCTAATACGTTAGTGTTTTGACGTTACCGACAGAATAAGCACCGGCTAACTCTGTGCCAGCAGCCGCGGTAATACAGAGGGTGCAAGCGTTAATCGGAATTACTGGGCGTAAAGCGCGCGTAGGTGGTTTGTTAAGTTGAATGTGAAATCCCCGGGCTCAACCTGGGAACTGCATCCAAAACTGGCAAGCTAGAGTATGGTAGAGG